>JBPCVY010000273.1:0-24809 GCA_051010055.1 Hyphomicrobiales bacterium
TTGTAGTTGTGGCTCCCTCTCTCACAGAGTGGGGAACGTTTTGGGATAATTACAAGGACTCTGCGGCTGATAAGCTGGACAAAGAGAACGATGATATTGTGTGCCCGAACAGCAGGTTGTTCGAATCAGTGGTGATACAATAGGCACAAAAAATGGGGCCGCCAGTTGTGGCGGCCCTCTGATATTCTGCGAAATTTTTTTTGACCGGATGCAATTGGTCCATCTGGCTCCATTTTCGGACGAACTAATTTCCGGCTTATTGCAACTGAACAAATCCGAAAGGAAAAGAGCATGGCGCAGTTTATCAAGACTACCGTTTTCGGTGGCATTGTTTTTCTTGTACCGCTTGTCATTCTCGTCGTGCTCATTGGCAAGGCGTTGGCGTTCTCGAGAAAATTCGCCACGCCGCTCGCGAATGTCATTCCGTTCGGTCCGGTTGGAGATATTATTATTGTGAATTTGGTGGGGCTTGCCCTCATCATACTGGTTTGTTTCCTTGGCGGCCTTTTGGCAAAATCTGCAAGGGTCGCCAGATGGGTCTCAACTCTGGAAGAAAACTTCCTTGCCAAGATTCCGGTCTATTCGGTCATAAAGGGCACGGTCTCCAGCACAATCCAACCTGATGAAATGGAAGGAATGAAGCCGGTTCTGGCCCATCTGGATGATTGTTCCCAAGTCGGGTTTGAAATTGAGCGGGTGGCGGGCGGAAAAGTGGCCGTGTTCCTGCCCGGCGCACCTGACGCCATGTCAGGCTCGGTTTGTTATTTCACCGAGGACAGGGTTACGAGTGTCGACACAACCATATTATCGGCAATAAGGGTCATGAAAGGCTTCGGCAAGGGCTCCGATAGTCAATTGAACGCTTTGTAACTGGTGCGGATGAACTAGAGCTTCAGATATTGCTGAAATTGCCACTGCGGCCGGCGCCGGCGGCAAACCGGCCTGCGCCTGCAATGCCTTCTTTGTTGACAATATCTATACCTCGGCGCCATTCCGCCTCCATTGCCTGCCAATATTCCTTGCCATATTGGGCGTAAATCGAAGCCCTGTCTGCGCGCACGCACTCTTGTGGAAACCGGGCAATTTCATGGGCCAGCGCTTCGGCTTCTTCGCGGGCATTACCAGGTGGTACAACTTTTTCACACAAGCCCAACGCCAGGCATTCCTGGGCCGGAACCTTGCGCCCGGTCATTGTGATTTCCAGCGCCCTGCCAAGACTGACAATGCGCGGCAACCGCACTGTGCCGCCGTCCAACAAGGGAATCCCCCAGCGCCTGCAGTAAACACCCAAATAGGCGGTTTCCTCCATCACCCGGCAATCGCACCAAAGAGCAAGCTCCATGCCACCGGCCACTGCCGGGCCGGCAATGGCGCCGATAACCGGCTTCGACAGGGCCAGGCGGGATGGGCCCATGGGCCCGCGGGGCAGGCCGCCGCCATTGCCCGGTTCTTTTGGCGCATGGGGAAAGTCCAAATCGGAGATTTCGCCGGTGTCTTTGAGAGAAGCGGCAAACTTCAAATCCCAGCCGGCGCAAAAGGCCCCGCCCTCACCGTAAAGCACTGCGACGTGTGCGCTGTCGTCGGCATCAAATTCCAGAAAGGCGGCCTGAAGGGCATCGGCGCTTTCAGGGTTCATGGCATTCCGCGCCTTTGGCCGGGAGTGGATGATGGTCCACACGGCGCCGGATTTTTCGGTTCTAACAGCCATTTTACTCTCCCTTTTTCCGATTGGATTGTATGGTTCTTTAACATTCAAAAAAGGAGAATTGCATGGCGCGGCTGGAATTCAAGAACGCATTGATTGTTGGGGCAGGGGTTGGGCTTTCCGCTTCGCTGGCGCGGCTTTTTGCAAAACAGAGCTGGGCGGTTTCGCTTGCCGCGCGCACGCCGGGCGGGCTTGAGGAACTGTGTGACGAAACAGGCGCCAAGGCTTATGCATGCGATGCATCGTCTGAAAGCGATGTGGCCGGCCTGTTCAACCAGCTTGATGATGATGGCCGCACGCCGGACCTTGTTGTCTACAACCCGTCGGCACGCCAGCGCGCGCCATTCCTGGAGCTTGACGCAGAACTTGTGAAGAACGCCATTCTGGTTACGGCCTATGGCGGCTTCCTCGTGGCACAAGAGGCGGCAACACGCATGGTTCCAAATGGTTCAGGCGCGATTTTGTTCACTGGTGCATCGGCCTCGGTTAAGGGCTATCCCATGTCGGCGCCGTTTGCCATGGGTAAGTTTGCCTTGCGCGGGCTTGCCCAGTCCATGGCGCGCGAACTTGCACCGCGTGGTATTCATGTGGCCCATTTTGTCATTGATGGCGGTATCAGAAACCCCAACCGGCCGGGGCGGGTTGATGCAAAAAGCAACCCGGATACCATGCTTGACCCGGACGTCATTGCGGAAACATATTTGCAAATTGCCATGCAGGATAAATCCGCCTGGACCTGGGAGGTGGAACTAAGGCCCTGGGTGGAGAATTTTTAGAGGTTCGATGTATGGACGCAAATTTTTCCGCAGGTGCTGTGCCGCGCGGTGTCATCTCAGCGCTCAACGAGCGTTCTGACCGGAAGGGGCTTGCGCACCTTGCCAGCCACCTTGCGGCAATCGTCGCAACCGGCCTTTTGGAGTACGCCGGGCGGGGAACCTGGTGGCTGATGCCGGCCATGTTCGTGCAAGGCATTCCTATTGTCTTTTTGTTCACTACATTGCAGGAGGTCATCCACCGCACGGCATTCAAGTCACGCTGGTTGAACGAGTGGGTATCGTGGTTTTGCGGGTTGGCAGTGGGCCTGCCGCCAATCTGGTTCCGGGCGTTTCATTTCGCCCACCACCGCCACACGCAGATTGATGGCGCGGACCCTGAGCTTGACGGCAAGCAGGTAGAGAGCTGGCGCGATTATCTGATTTATCCCACCGGCTGGCGTTACTGGGTGGTGCAAGCAAAGACAATTATTACCCATTCCATGGGCCAGGTTGATGCACCGTTCGTATCACCTCGGGTGAAACCGCGGGTGGTGCGCGAGGCGCGGGTTTTTCTTGCCGTTTATGGTGCTATTGCAGCTGTTTCGATTGCAACTAGCAGCGATTGGGCGCTCATCTACTGGGTGCTGCCGTCACTTCTCGCCCAACCCATCTTGAGGGCATACCTTCTGGCTGAACATACAGGATGCCCGAAGGTTTAAAACATGATGGAGAATACCCGCACCACATTCACGGCTGCGCCGGTGCGGTTTATTGCATGGAACATGCCGTTTCATAACGAGCACCACTCCCTGCCGGCGGTGCCGTTCCACGCGCTACCGGCCCTGCACAAGCATATGCGGGAAAATTTGCTTCACACGTGTGATGGCTATGTGGAGTTTCACCGGGAATATGCAGCGCGGCTATAGACGTTAGACAAATTCCATATCATCGGAAAACGGCATTCTGCGCAGGCGTTTGCCAGTGGCTGCGAATATTGCGTTGGCCAGGGCAGGAGCAGCTGGCGGCACACCTGGCTCGCCGGCGCCTGAAACCTCGTGTTGGTTTTCCAGAACCTCAACCGTAATCGGCGGCACCTTGTCCATGCGGATTAGTTCGAAAGTGTCGAAATTGTTCTGTGCAACCTTGCCTTCTTCAAGGGTAATCGCCCCCATGATGGCCGCTGAAAGGCCCCACACCATGGCGCCCTCGATTTGGGCCGCAACCGAATCCGGGCTGACGATGGTGCCCACATCCGCCACCGCGATAGCGCGCACCAGCTTTATGCCGTCATCTGACGCTTTCACTTCGACGATTTGGGCAACGGGCGTGCCGAACGACTTGCAGTAGGCAAAGCCCTGGGCGTGGCCTTGGGGCAGGGCGTTGCCCCAACCGGCAAGTTCTGCTGCACGTTCAATAACCTTTTGCTCCGGGCCATGGTTCTTGAGCAGTTTGAGGTGCATCTCAACTGGGTCAACGTCTGCAGAATTCGCAAGCTCATCCAAAAAACTCTCATGGAAGAATGCATTCTGAGAATTACCCACTGAACGCCAGAAACCTATCGGCAGCGGGGTATCAACCTCGGCGGCCTCAATGAGATAGTTTTCGATACCATAAGCCTGGTCGTGTGCCCCTTGCGCCATGGTGCCATCGGGCCCGCCCACCGGTGTGCCCGGCGCAAGGCGGGGCATTGCCGATTTCATGACCGAAGGCACAGCCAGGCGGCCAAACAAGGCCGTGGGCACTCCGTTTTCTCCCATTTGCCCGGCAAAGCGTGCCTTGGCAGCAGGGCGGTAAACATCATGGATTGTGTCTTCTTCCCGGCTCCAGGTGAGCTTTATGGGCGTGCCTTTAAGCTGCATAGCAATCTCTGCAGCCTGGGCAGCAACTTCCACTTCAGCCCGGCGGCCAAACCCGCCGCCCATGAGCGTTGTGTGAACCTCAACCTGTTCCGGTTCGAGCCCGGCGGCCTTGGCGGCAGCAGCCTGGGCAAGCCCCGGGGCCTGGTTGCCGAACCAGAGCTTTAAGACGCCACTATCAAAGTGGGCGGTGCAGTTTATAGGTTCTAACGTGGCATGGGCCATGAAGGGCGCGGAGTAGTCAGCGGTAATGACATTCTTCTTGCCGCTCAGGGCAGAGGCGGCATCGCCTTCCTCGCGGAATGTGCTTACGTCCCCTCCGCCTTGAAGAGCCTTACTCAAAACCTCTTCATATTCTTCCTGGCTGAAGAATTTGGAGGGTTTTTCCCATTCCACATTAGCTGCTTCGGCGGCCTTCATCGCCCGCCAGGTATCGGTTGCGATAACCGCAAACCCATCCTTCAGCCGCACGAATTCTTTTACGCCTTTTTGCGCCTTGAGCGCCTCGTCATCCAGCTTATAGCCGCCGCCGGCCCGGTAAGGGTTCATGCGGATTGTGGCGTACATCATGCCGGGCAATTGTTTGTCGATACCGAACTCGGCTGCGCCGGTTGATTTGGCGGGAATGTCTAATCTGGCGACTTTTTTGCCAATGAGCTTGTATTCAGAGGCGGGTTTGGGCTCAACATCTGACGGGATGCCCATTTCAGCTGCCTTTGCGGCAAACTTGCCTATCGGATGTGTGTTGGCGCCGTCGGTGATTTGGCCATCTTCGATAGTGAGCTTTCCGGGGGCAATCTTCAGTTCTTCCGCTGCTGCATTTATCAGCATGGTGCGGGCTGCCGCCCCGGCAAGGCGCATGGGTTCAAAGGCATCTGGAATGGAGGTGCTGCCGCCGGTCATTTGCATGGCCAGGAACTTTGCCATTATCTCCATGCCATCTCGCATGGTTTCAGCAAGAAATCCTTTATCGTGGGGCAGGAAGGGGACGCCTTCGCGCAGCATGACGCGGTTGTAGTATGCAGGCGCGGGAAGACCATGTTCGGTTGTGACCATGGAAAGGGGCACGCCCAGTTCATCAGCAACCAGCGTTGCAAGGGCAGTGTGAATGCCCTGGCCCATTTCAGCGCGCGGTGTGATGATGGTGATGGAATCGTCCGCGCCGATTTTAATGTAGCGATTAAGGGTTGCTTCCCCGCTGGAAAGGTTTCCGGCAAGCGGATTAGGATAAGGGCGCTTATAAAGGTAAGCGCCAACGGCAAACCCGCCCGCCATGGCGCCGGCACATACGAGAAATGCTCTGCGTGTCCATCCCATAGCGTTAGCCTCCCTAGCCCGCCGCCTGTTGGCGCAATTGCTTGCCGGCGCGCTTTATGGCTTTGCGGATGCGGTTATAGGTGCCGCAGCGGCATATGTTGCCCGCCATGGCTTCATCGATTTCTTCATCGCTGGGAGTGTTGTTTGCCTCAAGCAATGCTGTGGCCGCCATGATTTGCCCTGACTGGCAATAGCCGCACTGGGGCACTTGTTCGGCAATCCATGCATTGACGATGAGATTGCGTGCACCGGTTTCATATTCAGCAGGGCCAAGGCTCTCAATGGTACGCACGTCGCGATTAGCAATATCGCCGATTTCGAGTTGGCAGGAGCGGGTGGCCTCGCCATCAATGATGACGGTGCAGGCGCCGCACAAGCCAGCCCCGCAACCATACTTGGTGCCCGTCATTTTCAGATGATCGCGCAGCACCCACAAAAGCGGGGTGTCCGGTTCAGCATCTACAGCGTGCAGTTTTCCGTTGACCGTAATCTGCATTGAAAAATTTCCTCACCATGTAATGTGGTGCACTATAGCGGGAACGAGACTTGCAGGGAAATAGATCGTCTTTATGACGGCTCACGAAAGCGCGCCGGCTTCAACCTCCGCCTTGTCGTGCTCTTCTGATGCAATGAGCCATTTGCCCTCAAGTTCGGCAAGTTCCTTGGCTCTTTTACCGCGCCTGACGGCCAGTTCCTGGGCCTTGGCGGGGTCGCGCTCAAACAAACCCAGTTCGGAAAGCCCCGCATCGCATGAGGCGATTTCTTCCTGCAATTTCTGCATGTTAGATTCAATTTGTTGAATCTTTTTCTTATAAGGCTGAAGGCGTGAGCGGGCATCTGCGGAAAGCTTGCGGCGTTCAGCCGGGCTCAATCCTAAAGCAGTTTGTGAAGTGCTTGACTCTATTTCTGAACGGGCGTTTTTGGCTGCCGCCTTGGCAGCGCGGCGCTGATCGCGCGCTGCATCCAGAACCAGCCGGGTATAGTCGTCCAGATCGCCGTCAAAAGCTGAAATGGTGCCACCGTCAACCAGCCACAAACGGTCAGCGCAGGTTTCAATCAAGTGCCTGTCATGGCTGATAAGAATGACCGCGCCTTCATATTCGTTGATAGCTTGAATGAGCGCCTGGCGGCTGTCCACATCCAAATGGTTTGAAGGTTCATCGAGCAGCAAAATATGCGGGCCGCTGAACGATGCCAGGGCAAAGAGAAGGCGCGCTTTCTCGCCGCCGGAAAGATTGCCGGCCTTTGTGTCCGCCAGGTGGGCGCCAAACCCGAGCGCTCCAATCTTCGCCCGGCGTTGTGCCTCGGTGGCATCAGGCATAAGCGCCCGTATGTGGTCATAGGGGCTCTCGTTTGGGTTCAGTTCATCAAGCTGGTGCTGAGCGAAATAGCCAACCTCCATGCGCTTGTGATGGCGCATATGTCCGGACGAGACTTTCATTTTACCGGCAAGCAGTTTGGCAAAGGTTGACTTGCCATTGCCGTTGGCCCCGAGCAGCCCGATGCGGTCGTCGGGATCCAGCCGCAGATTGAGGTCGCTTAGAACGTTTACTCCTGGCTCATATCCGGCTGCTGCATCTTCAAACCGCACCAATGGCGGATTGAGCGTGCGCTTGGGGGAGGGGAACAGGAATGGCGCCACCTGATTGTCGACCATTGCGGAAACCGGTTCCAGTTTCGACAAGGCCTTCAGTCTGCTTTGTGCCTGGCGCGCCTTGGACGCCTTGTAGCGGAAGCGGTCGACGAATGCCAACATGTGGCGGCGTTGGTCGTCCTGCTTTTTCTTGAGCTTCAATTGCAGGGCCTGCTGTTCCCGGCGCTGGCGCTCGAAATTGTCGTAATTGCCCTGATAGAAAGTGAGTTTGTGTTGATCGAGATGAAGGATTGAGCCAACAGCTGTGTTCAAAAGATCACGGTCATGGCTGACGATAATCACCATGTGGCGGTAGTTGCGCAGGAAATTCCGCAGCCAGATGGTGCCTTCAAGGTCGAGATAGTTGGTGGGCTCATCGAGCATAAGCACATCTGGTGCATCGAACAGGGCAGCGGCCAGGGCAACACGCATGCGCCAGCCGCCCGAAAGCGAGCCGCACGCCTCATGCTGGCGTGCTTCGGGAAATCCTAGGCCGGCCAGAATGGCAGCTGCTCTTGAAGGGGCTGTATGGGCATCGATGTCGCCAAGCCGTGTGTGGATTTCAGCTATGGCGTGGGCGTCTGTTTCATTTTCGGCGCGCATAAGCAGCCGGGCGCGTTCCTTGTCGGCGGAAAGCACATGGTCAATGAGCGAAATCTCACCACCTGGCGCTTCCTGGGCAATGCCGCCAATGCGCCAGGTGGCCGGCATGGTGACCGAGCCTTCATCCGGGTTTAGCGTCCCTTGCAGTATTTTCAGCAAAGTAGACTTGCCGGTGCCGTTGCGGCCCACAAGGCCCACTTTCGCCCTGGCGGGCACGGCAACAGATGCGCCTTGAAACAAAAGGCGCCCCTCAATCCGGTATGACAGCTCATTGATATGCAGCATCCGCGCTCAATAGCGACAAATGGCGCAAGTGTCACCAGCCAACCGCGGCTTATCTTTCCTGAACCATCAGCTGGGGCAGGGGCACACTGCCCTGCCGGATTGCCGGCTGGTCCAAACCGCACTTGAACCCTGCAGCCAATGTGTCGGCAACTTCGCGTGCCTGGACATTTGCATTGGGATTCTTGGTTGCAACAACATAGCCAACCGCACAGCCTTCGCGGTTTGAAATCTGGCCGACTTTTTCAATTGCCAGAACCTCAACGCTTTTGCGCCCGCTTTCCTCAATGGACCAGCGGTGGATGGTGGCAAACGGGATTTTCTGGTCGCCGCTTCCCGCAAGGCGCCATTCAATGGTTCCGGAGGTCGAGTTGAAACCGGCAAAGCTCTCCCATTTGGAAGGTTCTGCGGGACTTGCCGTGAAACCGTAGTGAACAGATTCGCGCAAATCGCTGTGATAGAGATACACCGGGTAGCCTTTGTACCCGGTGCACACAAGATTTGCCCAATCGCCGGCCCCTTCGCCGGCAGAAGCAAAGACAGTGCAGTCCTTCTTCGTATCCAGCTTCGTGTAAACGCTGGCCGGCTCGCCGGCCTGTGCCGAGATGGCAAATGCCAACAGGGCAAAAAAGGCGATACGCACTTTTCTCCTCCACACAATCTGGTTGTGTGGTGAAATTAAAGCACGTCCACTTTCACTTTAACAACGCCAGACTTGATCATGCCGAGGCGTTTTGCAGCACCAAGGGAGACATCAATGACGCGGCGGCCAATAAACGGACCGCGGTCGTTGATGCGTACGATTACACTGCGCCCATTGCGCAGGTTTTTGACCCGCACTTTGGTGCCAAAAGGCAAGGTGCGGTGAGCGGCGGTAAGTCCGTGAGGCTTGAAAGCTTCACCATTGGCGGTAATCTTGCCGCTTCTGTAAAAGGAGGCAACGCCCACAAAGGTTTTGCCCTTGGGGCTTGCAGAACTTGTAGGAACGTTGGCACAAATTGCCACTGTACCGGCAAGCGCGAGCGCGCCCGCAAGCATACGGATTTTCATGTAAATCACCGACTGGTTGTTCGTCCAAAAAAGAAAAGGACCAAGCGCAAATGCTTGGCCCAACCCTTAAACTGGGCCCCTCTTCGCGCCGGATTGTGGCAAAGTTTCGACCACAATATTAAGTTTTCAAGATGTGGCGGTTTTCGTGGATTAACTGTACCCCAAAGGGTAAGAGTTGAACGGTTTTGGTGCTGTGAAAGGGCCGCGTCCGTGACATATTTGGAGTTTTTGCGGGCGAATCGGCGCTGGCTTGCCGGTGGTTTTCTTCTGACTTTATCATCCAGCTTTGGGCAAACCTTTTTCATTTCCCTGTTCGGTGGAGATATCCGTGGTGAATTCTCGTTGAGCCACGGGGATTTCGGCACGCTCTATGCCATTGCAACTCTTGCCAGCGCCTTCGTCATTATCTGGCTGGGTAAGCTTGCGGACCATATGCGCATCGCACCTCTCAGCATTGCAACCATTGCCGGGCTTGCTGCCGCATGCGCCGGTATGGGGGCGGTTCAATCCACTTGGATGCTGGTGCTTGTGTTGTTCGGCCTGCGGTTGTTCGGCCAGGGCATGTTGAGCCATATACCGCTCACCGCAATGGGGCGCTGGTTTTCTGCCCAGCGGGGCAGGGCGGTGGCGATTGCCACATTGGGTTTTGCCTTCGGCGAGGCGGTTTCACCAATTCTTGCCGTGTCTCTCAGCGCTTCGATTGGCTGGCGGCAGGCATGGTTCGTCAGCGCGGTTGTTTTGCTGGTGCTGTTTGCCCCTGTCATCTGGGGCCTGTTTTCGGTACGCCGGGTAAAATCTGGCGCGCCCATCCAATTAACAGGAACAGGTGAGGGTGACCCTCAGCACAGTTGGACGCGCACGCAGATGCTGAAAGATCCACTGTTCTACGCTCTTTTGCCGGGGCTCTTGACCCCTGCCTTCATAATAACCGGTGTGTTCTTTCACCAAGTGCATCTCGTGGAGAGTAAAGGCTGGTCGCTGGGGCTTTTTGCGGGCGCCTATCCACTTTTTGCAGGTATATCGGTGTTGACCGGGCTTGGGACGGGATTTGCCATCGACAGATGGAGCGCGTCTTCCTTGTTGCCCTACTACCTTTTGCCCCTTGCCGGCGGGTTGATGGTTCTGGCCGGCTTTGATGGGTCATGGACTGGTTACTGTTTTATGGCGCTGGCCGGTTTCACCGTTGGCATTTCGGCAACCATTCTCGGTGCCATCTGGGCAGACGTTTACGGCACCGCCCATCTGGGCGCCATCCGTGCGCTTGGCGCTTCGCTTATGGCGTTCTCAACAGCCCTTTCCCCCGGCACCATGGGCTGGCTCATTGATGCGAAGGTTATCCTTGAAACCCAGTTCTTCTGGATGGCGGTTTATATCTTTGTTGTATCGGCCTGCTCGCTTCTTCTGGCGCGGGCATTGCATCTTCGCCAGATGGCGCCGCTTCGCGCCTGACAATCCCTGCTTGAAGCAGAGCTGCGCCACCGCTATAACGCCGCCGAATTTCTATTTCAGAACTCCTCTAAAAAAGATAGGACGATCTCATGGCTCTTGAGCGCACTTTTTCCATCATCAAACCCGATGCAACCAAGCGCAACATTACCGGTAAAATCACCGACCGGCTTGAAAGCGCAGGCCTTCGCGTTATTGCATCCAAGCGCATTCACATGACCAAAGACCAGGCAGAAGGTTTCTATGCCGTCCACAAAGAACGCCCGTTCTTCAATGACCTTGTTGCGTTCATGACATCGGGCCCGGTTGTGGTGCAGATTCTGGAAGGCGAAGACGCCATTGCCAAGAACCGTGAAGTTATGGGTGCAACTAACCCGGCGGAAGCTGCCGAAGGCACAATCCGCAAGGATTTCGCGGAAAACATCGAAGCCAACTCAGTGCATGGTTCCGATGCACCGGAAACGGCCGCTGTCGAGATCAAGTTTTTCTTTTCAGATGACGAACTGGTGGGCTAACCCTAATTCAACATCTCTCGAAAGTGAACGGGCCCGGTTGCGGGCCCGTGTTTTTTTTTTGGCTGCCTCAGCCATCCAATTTGCACGCCTTTTAAAGGCAGCAAAGCAAATTCGCCACCCCAATCAAAACACCGAACCGGACTTGTGCGGCGATTCTTCCTTTTCCATGACGATTCTGCCTGTTTTGCGTGTGGAGATGTTGTATCCGCCTGTTTCAGGCGCGATGGTTAACGCTTCATTAACCATTTATTTTGGGTCATAGAGAATTTTTTACTACTAGATATAGTGGTGTTAACCTTTGCCGGGCTGCTGCAGCGAAAAAGACGCATATTTGGAAACGCGCAGAATTCCTTGCATGGATAAGGCGAATCGGCGGACTGTGGTGCATTCCCACAATTTGTCAACAGCACTACACAACATGTAGTATTTACCACTCGTTAACACACTAGGTGTTGACGTTTTCGTAACGCAGGTTTAGTCTCAATTCATGGCTGAGGGGCGCGGCGGCATGCCGGTAACAGCAGTCGACGCGGCTTTCTGGCCGCTCCAGTGAAAATTAGATTTGAGTGTACTCCGGGTATCGGTTCGGAAACGGATGGTTTCGGACAGTCAGTGAGCGTGCGCGGTGACCTTGGGCAACAGGTCGTCGGGGGAACAGTGCGCGCAAATTGGCGATGCCGGGCGGTAGAGGCAACAACGCCAGCAATTAGGCCGGGCAACAATGAGAATATTGCGAGGGAAAATAATGCGGATTGAGCGCCATTACACAGAAGCCGGAAAAGGCCCGTTCGAGAAAATCGAGTTTCGCAAGGCAAATTCAGAGATCCGCAATCCCGATGGATCGGTGGTGTTCAAACTGGAGAACATCGATGTGCCGGGCCAGTTCTCGCAAGTTGCCGCAGACATTCTGGCGCAGAAGTATTTCCGCAAAGCAGGCGTGCCCGCAGCCCTGAAACGCGTTGAAGAAAACACAGTTCCATCCTGGCTGTGGCGCTCGGTTCCCAACAAGGGGGCCCTTGCCAAACTTCCTGAAGGTGAACGTTATGGCCCGGAAACAGATGCTCGCCAGGTGTTCACACGTCTTGCCGGCACATGGACCTACTGGGGTTGGAAGGGCGGTTACTTCGACAGCGAAGATGATGCATTGGCTTTCTTTGATGAGCTCTGCTTCATGTTGGCCACCCAGAAGGTTGCCCCGAACTCCCCACAGTGGTTCAACACCGGCCTGCATTGGGCCTATGGCATAGATGGCCCGGGCCAGGGCCACTATTATGTGGATTTTGAAACTGGCAAATTGACCCGCTCGAAATCTGCCTATGAGCATCCCCAGCCGCATGCGTGTTTCATTCAATCGGTTGGTGATGACCTTGTGAATGAAGGCGGCATTATGGACTTGTGGGTGCGTGAGGCGCGCCTGTTCAAATATGGTTCGGGTACCGGTTCCAACTTCTCCCACATTCGCGGCGAAAACGAACCGCTTTCCGGTGGCGGCAAGTCTTCCGGCCTGATGAGCTTCCTGAAAATCGGCGACCGGGCAGCGGGCGCCATCAAATCTGGTGGCACTACCCGGCGCGCCGCCAAAATGGTGGTGGTTGATATCGACCACCCGGACATTGAGGAATATATCGACTGGAAGGTGAAGGAAGAGCAAAAGGTGGCCGCACTGGTTACCGGTTCGCGTACCGTAAAGCAGCACCTTACCGATATTATGAAGGCCTGTGTGAACTGCGAAGGCCCGGCGCTTGATTGCTTTGAAATCAGCAAAAACCCGGCCCTGAAGCGGGCGGTAAAGGCGGCCCGGCGCGCGCACGTTTCTGATAACTACATCCAGCGGGTCATTCAGTTCGCCAGACAGGGTTACACATCCATAACATTCGATACTTATGACACCGATTGGGATTCTGAAGCCTACCGCACTGTGGCCGGCCAGAACTCCAACAACTCCATTCGTGTCACCGATGAGTTTATGGCAGCTGTTGAGAGCGATGACGACTGGAACCTCACCGCGCGCCGTTCGGGCGATGTTACCAAGGCGCTGAAAGCCCGTGATTTGTGGGACAAGGTGGGCTATTCCGCATGGGCTTGCGCTGATCCCGGAATTCAGTATCACACCGCCATCAACGACTGGCACACATGCCCTGCTTCCGGTGAAATTCGCGCCTCCAACCCGTGCTCGGAATATATGTTCCTGGACGATACGGCCTGCAATCTTGCCTCGCTGAACCTTTTGCAGTTCCGCGGCAAGGACGGTGCCTTCAAAATCGAGGCGTTTGAGCATTGCGTACGGCTGTGGACGATGGTTCTGGAAATCTCGGTTACCATGGCGCAGTTCCCGTCCAAGGAAATTGCCAAGCTTTCCTATGAATTCCGCACCCTCGGACTTGGCTTCGCCAATATTGGCGGGCTGTTGATGACGTCCGGCATAAGCTACGATTCTGATGAAGGCCGGGCCATTTGCGGTGCCATCACGGCAATCATGACCGGCGTTTCCTATGAAACCTCCGCGTTCATGGCAAAAGAGCTGGGCCCGTTCCCGGGTTATGAGAAAAACGCTGAACACATGCTGCGTGTCATGCGCAACCATGCCCGCGCGGCCCATGGCCATGCGGAAGGCTATGAAGGCCTTAACACCGTGCCGGTGCCGCTTGACCATGAAAGCTGCCCGGATGAAAGGCTTGTTGCCCACGCAACTGCCGCCTGGGACAGAGCCGTTGCTGCTGGTGAAGAGCACGGCTACCGCAATGCCCAGGCCACCGTTATCGCGCCAACCGGCACTATCGGCCTTGTGATGGATTGCGACACCACCGGCATTGAGCCAGACTTTGCGCTTGTTAAATTCAAAAAGCTGGCCGGCGGCGGTTACTTCAAAATCATCAACCGAGCCGTGCCGCAGGCATTGCGCACCCTTGGCTATGCGGAACACCAGATTGAGGAAATCGCTGTTTACGCAGTGGGCCATGGCTCGATTGCCCAGGCGCCTGGCATCAACCACACAACGCTGCGCGCCAAAGGCTTTTCCGACCAGCAAATTGAAGCAATTGAAGCAGGCCTTGCCTCTGCCTTCGACATCAAGTTCGCCTTCAACAAGTGGACGCTTGGCGAGGAGTTCTGCCGCGATACCCTGAACCTCACCGATGAGCAGATGGACGATATGTCGTTCGATCTTCTGGCCGCCATCGGGTTTTCCAAGCAGGATATCGAAGCTGCCAATATCCACGTTTGCGGTGCAATGACCCTGGAAGGGGCGCCCCATCTGGCCGAAGAGCACTATCCCATATTCGACTGCGCCAATCCATGCGGCCGCCTGGGCAAGCGCTTCTTGTCCGTGGAAAGCCACATTCGCATGATGGCGGCGGCTCAACCGTTTATCTCCGGCGCTATTTCCAAAACCATCAACATGCCGAACGATGCCGGCGTTGAAGACTGCACGGACGCATACCAGCTTTCATGGAGGCTGGCATTGAAGGCAAATGCCCTGTACCGGGACGGCTCGAAACTCTCCCAACCTCTGAACGCGGCCCTTGTTGACGAAGATGGAGACGACGACAGCGAAGCAGTTGAAGAGCTTATCGAGGCTCCCGCTGCAGCCCGCGCCACCATGGCGGCGGAACGGGTGACGGAGAAAATCGTCGAGCGTATTGTTGAGGTCGAAATTGCCAAGCGCGATCGTGAGCGTATGCCCGAGCGGCGCAAAGGATACACCCAGAAGGCGGTTGTTGGCGGCCATAAGGTATATCTGCGCACCGGCGAATATGATGATGGCCGCATCGGCGAGATTTTCATCGACATGCACAAAGAGGGCGCTGCCTTCCGCGCCATGATGAACAATTTCGCCATCGCCATTTCCCTTGGCCTGCAATATGGCGTGCCTTTGGAAGAATATGTGGAAGCGTTCACCTTCACCCGGTTCGAGCCGGCGGGCATTGTGCAGGGCAATGATGCCATCAAGAATGCAACTTCCATTCTGGACTATGTGTTCCGCGAGCTGGCCGTTTCCTATCTGGGCCGTAATGATCTGGCCCATGTGGACCCGGCAGACCTTGGTTACGATGCCCTCGGCAAAGGCGTTTCCGAAGGCAAGGCGCCGGAAGAAGAAGACGGCGAAGCCGCCCCGGCTCCAGCTCCCCTGCAGGCCCGCCACATTCTTTCAGCCGGTTATGTACGCCAGCTGGTGGGAGACAATGTGCTGGTCATGCCGTCCATGCCAAACGGGGCACCTGTTGCCGCCCTTCAGGCCCAGGCTGAAGCATTCGCCACCACCAACGCGCCGGCCATTGCCGAAGTGGGCGAGACCCAGGCCGCCCTTGAGGCAAGCGTGGTTGCTGCGGTTGAAGAAGCCCTGACAGAACCGGCAGCGCCCAAGGCCAAGTCGAAAAACACCCTTGCCGCCGAAGCCCGCATGAAAGGCTATGAAGGCGAAGCATGCTCTGAATGCGCCAACTTCACCATGGTGCGCAACGGCACCTGCCTTAAATGCGACACCTGCGGGGCAACGAGCGGGTGCAGCTAAGCAAGAATTGACCTTGATGGTTCATGCGGCGCCTTCCTTCTGGAAGGCGCCGTTTTTGTATCGCTTGCGTTGGTTCGCGCTGGCGCACTTACTCCTATGGTCGATCAGCTTATCCGCGCTCCCCCTGTTCGCGCGGGCTGATCTTGATCCATGCGGAGACATCGCATCAAGGCCGCAAGCGCGGCCCGGGATTTCGCCCGCCCCCGCGGAGGCGTTGGCGAAGGGCCTCGGCCCGATGCCAACTGCCGCGAGCCTAAACAATGGAAATGCAGGCCTATGAGAACTGCGATCCGATACTAATTAATTGCAGCCGTCACCGGCCTGCATGTGGCGACTTTACGAACCCGTTTAACGGGGTTCGACACGTGTTGTCTTGCCAATCGACACAAACAACGCTGGCCAGCGTCTTCACCAGGCAATCGAAACGAATTTGCCCGCCGCCGGAGCCGGGGCTCCAGAGGTCAGCACCTCTGTCCGCAAGCGAACGACAGATGCTGAGCTAGCACTCGGGCAGCGTCCCCAGGCGGGGAGCCGGTCTGGCACAGCTGCGCCCGGTTAGGCCGGCTCCATTAAGCCAGCACACTTCGGGACGCCACCCGCCTGCCCACATGTCCAAGACGGTCTCGAGCACGCTTCCTCATGCAGCAGGCGGTAGAGGGACTATAGGGCCGGTGAACGCAGCGGGGATAAGAATTAATGTGGAAACCGCCACCCTTCGAGACGCCGCCTCCGACGTCTCCTCAGGGTGAGGGTTGGGGGGTGTTGCATCCACTCCGTCCTCATGGTGAGGAGGGGCAGAGCGCCGTCTCGAACCATGGAGGCGGGTACGGTGTTTCTTTTCCCTTTTCATCCCTCTACAGGCTCGGGATGAGGTTAGGAGCGAACGTTCTCGTTCGCGACAAGGGGCCAAGCGGCCCCCGGCGCCCCTGCGGAGGCGTGAGCGCGCAGCGCGAACTGCCGCGAGCGAGATCAACGGCCTAAAATGATCGGTTAATTAAACTTCACTCCGCCGCTTTGGCGGCGATGCCGTCGCGGGGCACGGTGATGGCCTCGCCGTCTTCAACGGCAATGGCGAGGCGGCCATGTTTGATATCGAGCGCCAGGTCGCCGAAAATCTTCCGCCGCCAGCCCTTCAGCGCACGCACATCTGCCGTATCGGAAATGGCGATGGCTTCCAGATCGGCCACATTGGCAATCAGCTTGGGCGCAACATGGTTTTGTTCGCACACAAGCTTCAGCGCCACCTTGAGAAGGTCAACCAGGGGGCCTGGCGGTTTGGCAGGGCCAGGGCCGTTGCGCACTTCCGGAAGTTCTGAATGATCGCGCGCCAGCCCGTCCGCAATGGCCTGCATAAGCGGTTTTGCCTGGCGCGACTGGGCAAAGCCGCGCGGCACCGCGCGCAATTTGCCAAGCGCTTCGATATCCTTCGGAATCTGGGTTGCGATTTCCACCAGCGCATCATCTTTCAGAATGCGCCCGCGCGGCACATCGCGCTCCTGGGCTTCGGCCTCGCGCCAGCCGGCAACCGCCATGAACACCGCCAGGGCGCGCTTGTTGCGGGCGCGGAATTTGAGTCGCTTCCAGGCATTTTCCGGATGCACGAAATAGGTATCCGGCGAGGTGAGAATATCCATTTCCTCAGCCAGCCAACTCTCCCGGTTGGTGCGGTCGAGCTCATTGCAAAGATGCGCATAGACATCGCGCAAATGGGTAACGTCTGACAGGGCATAGCGCAGCTGCTTTTCTGTCAGCGGGCGGCGCGACCAGTCGGTAAACCGCGAGGTCTTGTCGATATGGGCGCCGGTTACCTGGCGGACGATATTTTCATAGCCGATGGAATCGCCAAAGCCTGCAACCATGGCCGCAACCTGGGTATCGAACAGGGGCGCGGGGATGAGCTTGCCGAGATTGTAAATGATTTCAACATCCTGGCGCGCTGCGTGAAACACTTTTGTCACCGAGCGGCTGGCCATCAGCTCAAAGAAGGGGGCAAGGGAAATGCCATTCGCCAGCGGGTCGACAATCACCTCATCGCCATTGCTTGCCATCTGGATGAGGCAAAGCTGGGGCCAGTAGGTCGACTCGCGCATAAACTCAGTGTCAACCGCCACATGACTTTTTTTCGCGAACGCCTCACAGTATTTCGCAAGGTCTTGTGTCGTTGTGACTATATCCATCTTCGGTTTATAGCTGAATTGAATTGAGTCGTCTTGCTTCCTCGCGAATAGTTTATGTTTGCCCCCGTTTTTCGGGTTTTCCGGCCATCTGGAAAATTGCAGGCGATGTGCGCAGCAAGGCAACGTAGCGGGTGCGCCCGATGACCCGCGGATTGACGATGGTGCGCCAGATGAGCGGGATGATGAGCGATGCATGCACGATGGATGTGTATGTAAAGAAGGCAGAGGCGCCAAAACGTTCAATTACCCAGGAGGCAATTAGCGGGCCGATTGAGGCGCCGATGGCGAAAAACAACATCATGCCGGCCGACACCAGCACATATTGGCTTCGTTTTGCGCGGTCGTTGGCGTGGGCGGCCGAAAGGGAGAACAAGGGCAGGGCAAAGGCGCCGAAGGCAAATATGCCCGCATAGATGAGCGTCGGATTTTCTCCCGCCACGTTCGACAGGAACAGCCCAGCAAGGGCCGCGCCAATGGTGACAATCAGCAACACCAGGCGCCGGTCCAGCCTGTCGGAAAGATAACCCATCGGATATTGCAGTGCCGCGCCGCCGGCAATTCCCGCGGCCATGAAAATTGCCACCTCGGTAACGTTCAGCCCCATATCGTGGGCATAAAGGGGCCCCACAAGGCGGAATGCGGAATTGGTGAGCCCGATGGTGAACGAGCCGATACAGGCAAGCGGTGAAATGGCCCACACGGCGGCAAGGTCCATTTTTACCTGTTCTGGTGGCTTTGGGCGCGAGCGGTCAGAAAGGGATATGGGCACCATGGAAAGGCACAACATCATGGCGATAACCACGAACAGCTCATAACCCGATGTGCCGAACACCGGCAAAAGGAACTGGGTGCTCACCACCGCTCCAAGGTCGACAATGCGGTAGATTGACAAAACGCGCCCGCGATCCTCGTTCTGCACGCTGGCGTTTATCCAGCTTTCCACCACCATGAAAAGCCCCGCAAAACAAAACCCCATGACAAAGCGCGATATGGTCCAGGCCACCGGGTCAATGACGAGGATAAGGCACAGGACCGATGCCGCCGAAATTGCAGAAAGGGCCGCAAACACCCGGATGTGACCAACGGCGCCAATCAGTTTGGCAGCATAAAAGCAGGAGACAACAAAGCCGCCGAAATAGGCCGCGCCCAGCAGGCCCACAGTTACCGGCTGAAAGCCTTCCTCGCTCGCGCGAAGAGCAATCGCGGTGCCAATCAGCCCGTTGCCGGCCAGCAAAATGGCAGCAGCAGCAAGAAGCGGAACAAGTGAACGCAAAGAGGACATGGGACCAAATTCTTTAAGTGGCTTCTCATTACCCGGTTTTGACCGGGAACGCACGCAACATTCCTGCAATCCTAAACTGCGCTGGGCGCATGGCGGGTTCACAAAATCATCGTTCTGTCTCTTGACAAATCGGCCCTTGCATGCGCTTTACCGCCTGCCCGTGCGAGGGCTTAAAACAGAGATTTTTCGCGAGTTCATCGAATGCACGCTTACCGCTCCCATACCTGTAATGCATTACGCAAATCCGACGTTGGCGAAACTGTGCGTCTATCCGGCTGGGTACACCGGGTGCGCGACCATGGCGGGTTGTTGTTTATTGATTTGCGCGACCATTATGGCCTTACCCAGATTGTTGCCGATCCGGATTCCCCGGCTTTCAAGGAAGCCGAAAAGGTACGCTCTGAATGGGTCATCCGTGTTGATGGCGAGATAAAGGCGCGCACGGGCGATACGGTGAACACGAACCTTGCCACCGGCGAGATTGAAGTGTTCGCCAGCTCTATCGAGATTTTGAGCGAGGCGGCCGAGCTTCCCGTGCCGGTGTTCGGCGAACTCGACTATCCGGAAGAAACGCGCCTTAAGTACCGCTTCCTCGATTTGCGGCGCGAAACCCTGCACAACAACATCATGAAGCGCTCGGAGATTATCTCCTCCATCCGACGGCGCATGACCGATGCGGGCTTCTTTGAATTCCAGACACCCATTCTAACCGCATCCTCACCTGAAGGCGCGCGCGACTTTCTGGTGCCTTCCAGGCTGCACCCGGGCAAGTTTTACGCACTGCCCCAGGCCCCCCAGCAGTTCAAGCAGCTGATTATGGTGTCGGGCTTTGACCGTTATTTCCAAATTGCGCCGTGCTTCCGCGATGAAGATGCCCGCGCCGATCGTTCTCCTGGCGAGTTCTACCAGCTCGATATTGAGATGAGCTTCGTTACCCAGGACGATGTGTTCAATTCGGTTGAGCCGGTGTTGCGCGATTTATTCGAAGAGTTTGGCAACGGCAAGCGGGTAACCCAGTCGTTTCCACGCATTCCTTACGCCGAGGCAATGGCCAAGTACGGTTCCGACAAGCCGGATTTGCGCAACCCGATTGAATTTTCAGATGTGACTGAGCAGTTTGCGGGCTCCGGTTTCAAAATCTTTGCCGGCCAAATTGCAGCAGATGAGAAAGTACGCGTTTGGGCCATTCCGGCCAAAACGGGCGGCAGCCGCGCTTTTTGTGACCGCATGAACGCCTGGGCGCAAAAACAGGGCCAGCCGGGCCTTGGCTATATTTTCTTCCGTGAGGGGGAAGGGGCAGGGCCTATCGCCAAGAACATTGGCGAAGAGCGCACTGCTACAATCCGTGACAATCTTGGTATGGGCGACGGTGATGCGGTGTTCTTTGTTTGCGGCGTGCCCGCGCACTTCACCAGCTTTGCCGCTGCCGCCCGCGATCTTGTCGGCTCAGAACTGAAACTTACCGATGAAAATCAGTTCGCATTTTGCTGGATTGTCGATTACCCGATGTTTGAGTGGGATGAGGAAGAAAAGAAAGTCGAGTTTTCCCATAACCCGTTCTCCATGCCACAAGGCGGCCTTGATGCCTTGCTGAACAAAGACCCGCTCGATGTGCTGGCTTACCAGTACGACATTGTGTGCAACGGTGTAGAGCTCTCCTCCGGCGCTATCCGGAACCATAAGCCGGAAATCATGGAAAAGGCGTTCGAGATTGCCGGTTACGACCGCTCGGTTCTGGAAGAGAAATTCGGGGGCATGCTGCGGGCCCTGCAGTATGGTGCGCCTCCCCACGGCGGCATTGCGCCGGGCATCGACCGGATTGTCATGCTCTTGTGCGGGGAAGAGAACCTGCGTGAAGTCACTATGTTCCCCATGAACCAGCAGGCTGAAGATTTGATGATGGCCGCGCCATCTGAAGTCTCCGCCCGCCAGCTGCGCGAACTGCACATCCGGCTGAACCTGCCGAAGGAATAGAGTGGGGTTGATTTCGCTCGCGGCAGTTGGCATCGGGCTGAGGCCCTTCGCCAACGCCTCCGCGGGGGCGGCGCCGGGCCGCGCTTGCGGCCTTGATGCGATGTCTCCGCATGTATCGAGATCAGCCCGCGCGAAAAGGGGGAGCGCGGCTAAGCTGATCGACTCAAAAACTCTCTCGAACCATGGCATGCGCGTTAAAAACTTCGCGAAACCGTAAAAATGTCACCACCTTGCCCCGATGTCGGCTAAATTTTTCATCATTATTGGCATCTGGAAACCTCGTGTTAACCCTATGACGCCACTTTGACCGCACTAATTGGGCGCATGTTGCGCCAGTTCTTGCGTTGAGGTTTTAGTAATGCCATCGCAGTTTACTTTTGCAAATATTTTCATTGTCAGCTTTGCGCTTTTGGCAGGGTTCATTTTCCCCGCCCATGCGGAGTTTGACGTCAACAAGCAGATTGACGGCTTCAACAAGCAGGTCGAAGGCTGGAACAAACAGCTCGGAAAGCAGTTTGACGAACAGCTCGACGGCTTGAGCGATTTCATGTCCGGGTTCGGCAAGGACCTTGGTAGTGGCGTGCGAACCATGTCGAATGAAGTCGATAATATGGTCACCGGGCGCACCCGGAACGTTGTGTCGGTCAGCGAAAGATATAATCCCGGCACCATCGTGGTGCGCACTTCCACGCGCAAGCTCTATTATGTGTTGAGCCCTGGCAGGGCGCTTGAATATGGGGTCGGCGTTGGCCGTCAAGGCTTCCAGTGGGGTGGTGTTTCCTATGTGTCGCGCAAGCAGGAATGGCCGGACTGGCGCCCGCCTAAGGAAATGATTGAACGTGAGCGCGTTCAAAACAACCGTGAGATTCCCGAATTCATGCCCGGCGGGCCGGAGAACCCGCTTGGTGCGCGGGCGCTCTATTTGGGTAATACGCTTTACCGGATTCACGGCACCAACGAGGCGCAAACAATCGGCGGTGCGGTGTCTTCAGGGTGCATCCGGATGCGTAATAAAGATGTGATCGACCTTTATGAACGGGTCGCCGTGGGCTCAAAAGTCTACGTTTATCACTGATCAGCGCCTGCGCAGCGCTTAAAATTTTAATAAAATCAAAGGTTTGACGGGTCCGCACGCGGGCCCGTTTTCGCGTTTACCATTTTTTAAGAAAATCCGCCCAGCGGAATCATAGCCCATTGCGTCGGCGAATCTACAAGGTTAACGTTGTGTTAACGGATGAGCGGAGAGGGCTAAACATGGAGACTCGCACAAAGAATCAGGCACTGGCGTGCGTCAAAGCCTGTGCGTGTTTTGTGATCGCGGCTTTGGCTCTCGTGGCGCTGCAGCCCGGGAGCGCTGCAGCAGAAAATGCGGTGTTTAATTTTAACGCCGCCAAGCCTTCATCGACATTTGCCCGTGAGTTTGGCACCACCTTGCCACCTGCCGGATGGGTTGATTTCTGCAAAATTCATCCTGAAGACTGCCACGTGGCCCAGGGCAAGAGGGTTCGGGTTAAACTCGACGGCGAACGCTGGTCGGAGCTCAAGCACATTAATGGCTTCGTGAACCGTGAAATTGAGCCCTTTACCGACAAGGAACTTCACGACGTTGAAGAGCTTTGGTCGTACCCGGAAAATGGCGGCGACTGTGAGGACTATGTGCTATTGAAGCGCCGCTATCTGATGGATTTGGGCTGGCCGCGTGAGGCGCTTCTCATCACCGTGGTTCTTGATGATGAAGAAGCCGGCCATGCGGTTCTGACAGTGATTACCGATCGCGGCGAGTTCGTTCTCGACAACCAGCAACCTGAAATCAAGGTCTGGAACAACACTTCCTACACCTTCCTAAAGCGTCAGTCTCAAGAGCACCCCATGCAGTGGGTTTCGCTCAACCGCCATGCACCGCGCAAAGGACTTTATGTTTCAGGTAACTGACGCTAGCCTCTGTTTCATGAACGACAAAAAGCGATTTTTAAAAGAAGCGTACAAACTTGAGGGCGGGGAGGATGTGCGCGAACTTTATGACGACTGGGCCAAGGTTTATGACACCGAGCTTATGTCGGAGAATGAATATCAGCAGCCTGCCCGGTGCACGGCCGCACTGCTCGATTTCGTAAAACAAGGGGCCGGAGCCATTTTCGATGCCGGCTGCGGCACCGGTCTTGCCGGTGAGGGTTTGGCGAATGCGGGCTATGGCCCCATTGATGGGTGCGATTTTTCACAAGGCATGCTGGACAAGGCAAAAGCGCGCAACATTTACCGCACATTGTTTACCGCCGATCTGAACCAGCCTTTGACGCAGATTGAAGACTGCGCCTATGCGGGCGTGGCCGTTGTTGGTGTCTTCAGCTATGGCCATGTTGATGCTGATGCGGTTGATGAGCTGTTACGCATCACAGCACCGGGCGGTGCAGTCGTCATCGGCATCAACGACAAGTACTATGCGGAAGGTTCGCTCATTGCCAAGCTCAGGGATGTGGATGCCTCAGGCGCTGCCAGGCTTGCCCATGAGGAACATGGCGACCACATTCCGGGCATCGGCATGGGGGGCTGGGTTTTTGTTGTCCGAAAGTCCGCTGCCTGAAAGGTTTTTTGCCAAAAATCTGTCTACTGAGGACCGAAATTCTTCAAGATAAACTTCAGGTTGGCATTGCGTTGCGCGGTAAGCCTGCACACGCAGTCTGAAAACCATCCGCCAGCTGCCGTGCCCCCTTGGGCGATCGCGGCCTCACCGGAGCATTGGGCATCGCGGAAGGTAATCCAGTCGCGCTGGGCTTCCAGTATTTGCGGCCAGATTTTCGGCGCAGATGTGGGCACCTTGTCATAGTCATCGCGCAAAATCGTGCGCACCTTTTTGTAAAGCGCGTTCAATTCATCATCTTGCTCTTTGGCCAGCTGCGCAAGACAATTTTTGTATTCAAGGTTTGAGCTTGCGGTGCTGCACCGGTTCGACGCATCACATAAGGGCCCTTCCTCAGCGGCCATGGCATGGGCGATGGATAGAAATATCGTAACTGCTACTGTTAGAATGAATTTTGAAATACCCATCACGGTCCTCCCTCCCGGCGTTAATTATCAAATCTCCATCAAATGCTTGTCTTAATTTTGGCGCGGAACCCCATCAAAATTGCCAAATCGAGTAATCTCTTTTCCACCCGTTCGCCTCTGAGGTTTGCAAGTTTGGGCGGCAGTTCCAGCTCCAGGTGCTTTTTCTTTTTCAGCTTGATTTTGATTTTTGGGAGCATGCCCGGCATGGCGCCCGAAAGAACGTAGGCCAGTCGCTGGGCCGCGGCAATGATACGGGCCCTGTGCACCATGTCACCGTCTATGAGGGACAAAAGTTCTTCGGGTGCGTTTTCGGCCATCGGGCCTTCGTAGCGGAAGTACACCGCCAGCGCCAGGAAGATTCGGCCCGGGTGGTCGACGCCTGTGAAACTTGCTTCTGACACCATGGTGAGCGAGCGTTCACCACGATAGTTGGGGTGGGTGAGCCAGCCTGTATCTGCAAGCAGGCACGCAGCATGACGCAACCGGCGCTGGCTGTCTGTTTCCTTAAGATGTTTTCCGCCGAACAGCTGGTCTGTCCACTTGCAAAGCTCGCGTTCATGGTCAGGCGAACGCGCCATCATGCGAGCGGCATCCCAGCAGGCAGAGAGCAGTGGATCCTGCTCGCGCTTTTTCTTGGGCAGCTTGGAAAACAGCAGTCC
>JBPCVY010000274.1:0-34781 GCA_051010055.1 Hyphomicrobiales bacterium
GCAACAGATACCATGACCACCGGGCTTGCAAGCGAAGTGGCCAAAGAAGGCATTCGCGTGAATGCAGTGCGCCCGGGACCAATCCACACGGACATTCATGCTTCAGGGGGCGAGCCGGACCGCATAAACCGCATCAAGGACGCCATTCCCATGGGCCGCGGCGGTAAGGCGGAAGAAGTGGCCGAGGCGATAATCTGGCTTGCATCAGACAAGGCAAGCTATATCACCGGCGCGTTTTTGGACGTCTCCGGCGGCCGGTGAGGTTTGGGGGTGCGGTCTTTCTCTTCCGTCAGCACGAACTGCCGCGAGCGAAGTAAACAGGCGCGAGGCTAAGAATCCATAGCCAGGACGTGAGGAAGAACAACCGCCTGGGCGACGATAGCGCGCTCGCCGTCATGGGTAATTGATGGCGCTCCATAAAGCATGTAGCCATCATCCAGAGCCTTTGTTACCCGCTCGCAAAAGGCATGGTCGTCGGGCCCGGTCAAAAGTCTGTATTTCAGTTTTTCATCACTCATCTCGACCTCTCAAACTCGATACGGAAATGCGGAATCTCGCGCTCCTCGCGCACCACAAATTCCTGAAAATTCTTCTCAGCCAGCCCAATTTCGGTGAATAGACCTAGCTCAGACTTTGCCAAAGGCCAAGGCGGCCCGTCAGTTTCCACACCTTCCGTTTTGCTACGGCAAATAACGAGCAGCAAACTGCCCGGCGCGACGCAATTTGCGATGATGCGCATGGCATTGGCCCGTATTTCTGCAGGCAAGGACTGCAAGGTGTAGGTTTCATGCACCAAATCAAATGCGCCGGCCCATTCTTCAGGTAAATTGAAAAGGTCCGCCTGTAAATAATTTACCGCCGTTTCGGAAAAACGTTCCTTTGCCCACTCCACCGCCGTGTTTGACAAGTCAAATGCGGTGACCTGATAACCTAGGTGGGAAAGCGCTTCGGCATTGTCTCCAAGCCCGCACGCCACATCGAGTGCTTTGCCTTCGTAAAGATTTCCGCTGCGGCCAATCCATTCAGCAAGGCCTGGATGGGGCTCAAGGTCGGCCCAAGGCACGGCGGCAGCATCTCCTTTTGCCGCTTTGTACACAGCATCGAAAAAGCCGAGCCCTTTGCCATCTTCTGTTTGCTGGCGGTGCAGTTCCCTCACCCGCGAACGCGCCTCTGTCCTGCGTTCTGAAAAGGGGCGCTTTTCTTCACTCATGCCTTTTTCACCCAGCCGCCAGCGTCGTTTTGCTGCCAATAGGTTGCCTCAAGCCCGGTGGCCTTCACCGCCTTCCACCTTTCGCGCGCGGTAGCGAGCGCATCTGCATCGTTGCCGTCAAACATGAAGACAACCCGCTCATAGCCATCAAACGCGCCGCCATCTGCACCATCGACAAAAAAACGGATATGCGCCCCGTTCGGATTGTCTTCGGTTTCTGTGAGAAAAACAGGCTGCAACTTCTCGTCGCCATCCGCAGCCGAGCCATGGGGAAGAAAGCCGCTGTCATTGTAGGTCCACAATTGTTTGGTGAGCGCTTCGACCCGTTCAGGCGAGCTAGCCTGCACCACCGCGCGCCAATCCCGCTCCAGGGTTTTTTCCAGAAGCTGCGGCAGCACTTGCTCCAATGGCTTGCGCTCTAGATGGTAGAAAAGGACCTCGGTCATTTCACCTTTTACCGGTTTTGTTGACTATCAACTCTCAACATCGAACTCAGGGTCGACTGGCAATTGCAATGCGGTTGCCAATTGGTTGGTTTTGGCAGCAAGCGCGATAATACGCAACAGTTCTGCGTGCTGTGCATCACTCATGCCCTTGGCTTTTGCAGCTGCGGTGTGGGAGTGCACGCAATATTGGCAGGCGTTGATTACGGATACCGCAACATAGATGAGCTCCTTGGTGAGCGGGTCAAGATCTGACGGGGTGGCCATAACTTCTTTCACTTCGCCCCATGTCTCTTCCAGCAACTCCGGATTAAACGCCAGATAGTGCCAGAACAGATTGACAAAATCAGAACCGCGGGTGGCCCTGATATCATCAAAAACCGCTTTCACTTTGGGATTTTCCTCCGAATTTTCTTGACGCTTCACCGTCGCCATGCCACGCGCTCCTTTTTGTGTTTTGCCGCTCCAGTCAATCAAGCCGGGCAATTTGGGGCAAGCACCAGTTCGATTTTCTCTTTCGCGCAGTGAGTTTCTGGTGTCTGGTGCGCTGATGAATACTCAGCAACCTCATGAGAGCATCGGCAGGGGCCTGGTGGCGATGATTGCCGCGGTGGCCCTTTTCTCGTTCATGGACATGACCGCGAAATGGCTGGCCATGGCGGGCTATCACCCCATGCAGGTTGTGTTTCTACGATTCCTGATTGCACTAGTGCCAGCTACCGTCGTTGTGCTTGTGGCCGGCACGGAAAAGCTGCACACCGAGCGGCTGCATTTGCATGTGGCGCGCGGGGTTTTGATGGCCATTACCCTCACATTGTTTTTTACCGGCCTGCGCGACTTGCCATTAGCGGAAGGCATATCTGTTGCCTTCACTGCACCCCTGTTCGTCACCGCCCTTTCAGGCCCGCTTCTGGGCGAGCGGGTGGGGCTTGCGCGCTGGCTGGCGGTGGGGGTTGGATTTATCGGGGTGCTAATCGTGGTGCGGCCAGGCGGGGCAACCTTCCAGCCGCAATCGCTTTACATTCTGGCTTCTGCCTTGTGCTTTGCTTTCGCCATGCTGCTTACCCGAAGGCTGACGCGCACGGAGAGCAACACAGCCATTTATGCCTATACGACATTTTTTGCAGCACTGACCGCCGGGTGCTTTCAGCCATTTATCTGGCAAACTCCTGAAGCCGCCCACATTCCCTGGTTCCTGACAATCGGTATTGTCGGAGGGCTTTCTTCATTTCTCATTATTATCGCATACAGGAACGCGCCTGCCTCGGTTGTTGCGCCGTTTGACTACATGGCCTTGTTATGGGGCGCATTATGGGGTTGGATTTTCTGGAGAGAGGTGCCCGATGGCGCCGTGTGGACCGGCGCAGCGGTTATCGCCACTGCCGGCATCTACATCACCTGGCGCGAAACAAAGGGCAAAAAGCAACCGGCAATGCAAAAATCACCGGCGGGGTAGGTTTTTGTTTTTTAACAGGAATTACTTCTCGTAGTTCTCTGCCACGAGCTCATTCAGGAGACGCACGCCCCAGCCGCTGCCCCAGCTCTGATTGATGGCGTTTTTCTTAGACCCCATAGCGGTGCCGGCCACGTCAAGATGGGCCCATGGCACCTTGTTGACGAACCGCTGCAGGAACTGCGCTGCCGTAATGGAACCGGCATTGCGCCCGCCAATGTTCTTCATGTCGGCCGTGTCGGAATTGATCAGCTTGTCATAGGCCTCGCCCAGCGGCAGCCGCCAGACGGTTTCGCCCGTCTCATTTCCCGCAGCTGCCAGTTTCATGGATAAATCATCGTTGTTGGAGAAAAGGCCGGCATGCTCCTTGCCCAGCGCCACAAGAATGGCCCCCGTGAGGGTTGCAAGGTCGACCATGAATTTCGGCTTGAACCGCTTTTGGGTGTACCAAAGGGCATCGGCCAGAACGAGCCGGCCTTCTGCATCCGTATTGAGAACTTCAATTGTCTGGCCGGACATGGATTTCACCACATCGCCGGGCCGCTGGGCTTTTCCATCGGGCATATTTTCAACAAGGCCGATTACGCCGACAGCGTTCACCTTTGCCTTGCGCGCACCAAGCGCATGCATAAGCCCTGTTACGCAAGCCGCACCGCCCATATCGCCCTTCATATCGCCCATACCGGCGCCGGGTTTCAGCGAGATACCGCCCGTGTCAAACGTGACGCCCTTGCCCACAAACGCAACCGGCTTTTCGCCTTTCTTGCCGCCGTTCCACTGCATCACCGCAATGCGGCTTGGGCGCTCAGAACCATAGCCGACCGCCAATAAGGAACCCATTCCAAGGTGCTCCATCTGGCGCTCGGTGAGAACATCCACCTTGAGACCGACTTTGGTTAAGCCCTTGGCACGGCTGGCAAATTCCTCTGGATAAAGGACATTTGGCGGCTCGTTGACGAGATCGCGCGCCAGATGAACACCCTGGGCTATCGCCTCAAGCGGGGCATAGGTGCGGCGGGCTTTGGCCGGCGAGGCGCTCAGCACCGTTAAATTTGCAAGCGCCGGCTTGTCTTTCTTCTTTTCGGTCTTGTACTTGTCGAAGGTATAAACCCTCAACCGCGCACCTGATGCCACCAGGCTTGCGGCTTCATCAGCATCGACCTTCAGCTTCTCCGGCGCCTCGAATGCAATTGTTGCAGATTTTGCCTTCATTCCTGAAAGTTTGCCGGCAATGGCACCGCCAAGCATTTCCAGGTGCAAATTCGTCAATTCCTGCGCATCTCCAAGGCCGGCCAGCAAAATCCGGTCAAATCCTTCGCCATCAACGCCCGGAATGTCCAAAAAAGCGTCTTTTCCGCCCTTGAAACCGTCTGCCTTTATTGCCCGCGCTAACTGCCCGTTACAGGCATCGTTTGCCGTTTTTGCCAGCCCCTGAAGCTTGACGCCTTTCTCCAAAAATAGTACGAGAATCCCCGATTTTGGCAGCGCAAGAGATTGAAATTTTATCTTCATTTGAAGTTTTGCCCCTGGGTTGCGGCGCAAGAAAACGCCCGGAAAAGGAACCCTCTATTTACGCGGGACTGAACCGGCGTTCAACCTGCCGATAGCAACCAATGTGGATTTGTTTGAGGGTGCATGAAGCGGGATATCACGGAATGTTACACTTTTTTACCGAAAATACACGGAAAAGGGTGGCAAGAAAGGCCACTCCGGGTTAAATTTAACGCGGTAGGTTGTCGTGATTCATGATGAAGGGGGATAAGCGAGGAAAATCGCGAACTCAGAATGAGGCCGAAAGTTAAGAAACTAACGGCGCGCCATGGAAGTAAAACTTCATGGCCAGCGCGTTCTTTGTGTGCATCCGTAAGGGCTGGCACGCTAGCGGCTTCGCTCGCGCTCGTTTCACTCACAACCTTCTCCACGTCCGCGGATGCGGTTACCAATTCGGTCCGTAAATCACCCCGGCTAGAGATGCCCGCCAGGGCCGTTCCCATGGACGTGGTCGCCGAACATATGAACTACAATTCGGAAACCCGCATTGCCGTTGCAACAGGTGATGTTTTCCTGAGTTACAAGCATTACCGGTTACGCGCCGACAAGCTTGTCTACGACATGAACCGCAACAAGTTGCGCGCAATCGGGAACGTCTGGATTCGCGAAGAGAACGGCAACGTCACCACTGGCGATGATCTTTATCTAGACAGCGACTTTGCCAACGGCTTTGGGTATTTCATCAAATGGGCGCTGACGGACGGTTCGACCGTAACGGCGGCCTATGTCAAGCGGGTCGACGGTGCGACTACCTATTTCGAACAGGCGACCTACACCAAGTGCCAAAGCTGCGTCACCATGAGCGGGCGCCCCCTCTGGCAAATGAACGCCAAGGAAGCGGTATATATCGAGGAAGATCACCGCATCCACTATTACGACATGACGTTTGATTTCTTCGGTGTCCCGGTCATGTGGCTACCATGGATTTCCTATCCCGACCCGCAAACCAAACGCGCTTCAGGCTTCCTTACCCCGCAGCTGAAATTCTCGGAAACCTACGGCAGCGGCGTTGAAATCCCCTATTTCTGGAACCTGTCGGACAGTTACGACGTCACGTTTCTGCCGGTGCTCAATACCAAGCAGGGCCTTTTGGCCCGCGCGGTCTGGCGTCAGCATCTCACAAGCGGGAAGTACTTTATCGATGCTTCGGGATTGCGCCAGCTTGACCGCAACTTCCCGCCGCCCGGCGACAAAGAGTACCGTGGCGCGCTGCGCACCGCAGGTGATTTTAGTATCAACCGGAACTGGAACTGGGGCTGGAAGGCGGCGTTCGTCAGCGACAAGACCTACATGAAGGTCTACGATATCGACAATACCAACGATATCATTAGCACCGCATATCTCACCGGCCTTAACGATAGAAACTATTTCTCGGCGACGGCCTATCACTACAAGTCGGCGCTTTCCTATGAGCCCGATGAACAACTGCCGAAAGTGCTGCCCTACGTTCAGCACTACTACACATTCAATCAGCCGGTTTTGGGCGGCGAACTTGGTCTCGACACGAGTATCTACAATTTGAACCGCGACATCCCACGCCTTGTTTCATTCGACATGGGTGTTCCGGTTTATCAGGGCACTCAGGCCACACGCGCATCAACCGAACTACATTGGCAACGGCAAATCATCACCGATGGCGGTTTGCAGTTTACCCCGTTTGGCCGCGTCAGGGGTGATGTCTACTCCTCCAACAATGTGATTGACCCTACCGTGGTAGGACCTGTCGACGACAAGGAAGCATTTGGCCGCGTGCTGCCGCTTGGTGGTGTGGACATGCGCTGGCCGTTTATTTCGTCAAACAGCCTTGGCCAGCACATCATCGAGCCTGCTGCTCAAATTATTTCCGGCACCAACGAAACCAATATCGAGAAAATTTCGAACGAGGATTCTGTCGTTCTCGACTTCGATCACACAAATTTGTTTCTGCATAACCGGTTTACCGGGAACGACCGCTATGAAGGCGGAACACGGGCAAATCTCGGTATCATATACACCTACCTGATGGACAATGGGGGCTTTGCGAAGTTCTCGGTTGGCGAATCATTCCACCTAGGCGGGTTCAACAGCTTCCTGCCCGGCTCTGGCCTCGATCAGCGCAACTCCGACATTGTTACCGCCGTTGCCCTACAACCTGTCGACAGTTTCAGCTTTTCTTACGTAGGCAGGTTCGACCATTCCGATTTCAAGGCGAACCGTCACGAATTCGGCACCACGTTTAGTTTCAGTGGTTTCTCAACAAACGTGAACTACGGCAATATCGACCCTGCCCCCGCTTATGGACGCATCCTCAGGCGCCACCAGGTTTGGGGCCAGTCGGCATATGACTTCGACAATGGATGGAGCATTTTCGCTGGTGCGCGATATGATTTGGAGACCGAGAAATTTGTCCGCAGCGCGGGTGGATTCGCCTATGATTGCGACTGTTTCAACATGCGCGTGGTGTTCAGTCAGGACAACACAGAAGACCTTGATGTGCTAAAGGACTTCAAGGTTTTGTTCTCGATTGAGTTCAAATCTCTCGGTGGCGGTCAATATACTGCCGTATTTAACGAGGATAGCTGATCTTGTATCCACGAGGATAAGCAATACGGTGTCTTGTGAAAGCAGCCGGCGATGGCGGCAGATGATCAATTCTTTTGGCATTCTCTTCGTATGAGAAGCTCTGGACGAAGATTTCGTATGCAAAAAATTCTTTCATTCGTATGTGTTGCAGTTCTCGGCATGGCCGTATTATTCAGCGCTCCGGCCAGCGCGGTTTCCACCCGCGTGGTGGCAACGGTAAATGACAACGCCATCAGCGAATATCAGGTCAAACAGCGCATGAAGCTGATGAAAGTTTTGGGCGAGCAAGCAAATTCACAAAGCGCTTTGCGGAAACTCGCCCTTGAAGACCTCATAGATGAAATTCTCAAACGCCAGGAAGCAAAACGCCTCCAGGTCGAAATGTCGGTTGAGCAGATCAACAAAATGATCACTGGCTCTCAAGGCCTTAAAAGTTTGGCACAGCGCCTTAAAGAGCAGGGCATGTCCGAACGACTGGTCAAGCAGTACATAATCACCCGGGTGACGTGGAACAGAATTGTTTCCGGACGCTTCGGTTCAGTTACCGTAAATGATGCGCAAATCGATGCGCGCTACAAGCAGATTGTCTCGGAGGTCAATCAGCGGGTCAAAGAGCAATCAGTGACTGTCTATAAGCTTCTGCCGATTGATTTGCCGATCGCCAAACAGCCGACCCAGGAACTCACGAGGGAAGTTGCCCGTTCACGTCTTATCGAAGCCGATAGGATTGCCCAGCGTTTCCAAGGATGCGGCTCTTTGGGTAAAGCCTCCTCCGGCGTGTTCAATGTGAAGGTGGGCAAGCCAATGCTGGCGGACCCGCGCAAGATGCCAAAAGAGACAATCGCGAACCTCAATAAGCTCGGCGCCGGCAACGTAGCTGTCATGGGTGTTGCGCCCAACATGTCGGCAGTTCAGATGATTGCATTTTGCGGCAAGAAGAATGTGGCGCCCCCTGCCCCGAACATTACCCGCGATGATGTGCGCGCACGCCTTGAGAACGACAGATATAAAACCCTCGGCAGAAGCTATATCCGCGATTTGCGCAGAAACGCTTTTATTGAGTACAAAGACAAATCTTACAGTAATTAAGGAACGGTTCCGCTGACCGGCCCTGTTTCCACCAAGTGACCGAAACTTTGAAAAAACCTCTGGCTCTGACCATCGGCGAGCCGGCCGGCATCGGCCCTGAAATTGCGCTGCGCGCCTGGCAAACGGCAAGTAAAACCGGCGTTCCGGCCTTTGTGCTGATTGGCGATTTCGCCACAATGGCAGATGAAGGCGCCCGGCTTGATGTGCCCGTTGAGCAAATCGATTGCTCGTCAGCTGCTGAAAACTGTTTTTCACGCGCGCTGCCGGTTTTGGATGTTCCCTTCGCGGAGCGCGCTGTTGCGGGAAAGCCGGCAAGCGGAACGGCCGGCGGCGTCATCAAATCCATTGATCGTGCAGTGGAGCTCACCCTTTCCGGTGAAACCCGTGCTGTTGTCACCAACCCTATTCAAAAATCGGCGTTGAATTCTGCCGGATTCCAACAGCCAGGCCATACTGAGTATCTTGCCCAGCTCTCCCACCAGGCAGGCCATAACGCAACCCCGGTCATGATGCTGGCCAACGGTAAACTGCGCGCGGTACCGATTACCGTTCACATGGCGCTGGCCGATGTGCCCAAAAAGCTCACCAGTGAACTTATTGCCGAAACAGCGCGCGTTACCCATGCGGACCTTAGTTCCCGCTTTGGCATTGCCGCACCGCGCCTTGCTTTTGCCGGCCTGAACCCGCACGCCGGTGAAGCGGGCATGATGGGTAAGGAAGATGCCGCTGTTATTGAGCCGGCGGTAAACCTGCTCCGCTCAGAAGGGATAGATGCCCTTGGCCCGCTGCCCGCAGACACCATGTTTCACGATGAAGCGCGCGAGAACTATGATGTTGCCATGTGCATGTATCATGACCAGGCGCTCATTCCCGTGAAAACCTTAGGGTTTCATGATGGTGTAAACGTTACGCTCGGCTTGCCGTTCGTGCGCACGTCGCCCGACCATGGCACCGCTCTTTCCCTTGCCCGAACCGGCAAGGCGCGCCCGGATAGCCTCATCGCAGCTTTGCAATTGGCCGACCGATTGAGCGGCGCTGAAAGTTGATGTGTCATGATCGATGACCTGCCGCCACTGCGTGAAGTCATCGCCCGCCACGGACTGTCCGCCCGCAAGACCCTGGGCCAGAACTTTCTTCTCGACCTTAACCTGACAGCGCGCATCGCCCGCGCCACCGACCCGCTGGAAGAATTCAATTTCCTGGAAATCGGCCCTGGCCCCGGCGGGCTCACCCGCGCCTTGCTGGCAGAAGGGGCAGCCCACGTAACAGCAATCGAGCGCGATAGGAGGTGCATTGGCGCGCTGGAGGAAATTGCCGCTCACTATCCAGGCCGGCTCACAGTCATTGAAGGTGATGCGCTGCAAATCGATCATCAGAGCATCGTTCAACAACCAGTAAAAATCGCTGCCAACCTGCCCTACAATATCTCCGTTGTGCTGCTCACCCGCTGGCTCACGGCCGAGCCATGGCCACCATGGTTTAAGTCTCTGACCCTCATGTTCCAGAAGGAAGTGGCCGAGCGCATCACCGCACTACCCGGCACAAAGTCCTATGGGCGGATTTCCGTACTTGCCGCCGTGAAGGCGCATTCCAACCGCCTTTTCGATGTGCACCCAAGCGCTTTTACACCGCCGCCCAAGGTAACCTCTGCAATTGTTCAATTGACGCCCGAGAGCCAAGAGTTTGAGAGCCTTAATATTGCCACCCTTGAACGGGTAACCGCTGCAGCCTTCGGCCAGCGCCGCAAAATGCTGCGCCAGAGCCTTAAACCCCTCGGCGTTCCCATAGATTTGCTCTTGGAAAACACCTCCCTAGAGGCAACAATGCGCGCAGAAAACGTGCCGCCGGAGGCGTTCTGCCAGATTGCGGTGAATTTGGATGGAGCGCAGACATGAAACGCCAGTCAATGACCGGTTACGGCACGCCGCTTGAGGAAACAGAAACCGCAACCCCTGCCCCTTCTGGAACCGAGGTGATTGTCGCTGTCAGCCATTGCGGCGTCTGCCACAGTGATTTGCACCTGCAGGATGGTTATTTCAGCCTGGGTGAAGGCAAACAGCTTGACGTGCGCGGCGGCCGCGAACTGCCATTTACTCTCGGCCATGAAATAGCCGGCACCGTTGCTGCCACAGGCCCTGATGCAGAAGGCGTCGATACTTCAAAGCGCTATGCAGTTTTTCCGTGGATCGGGTGTGGCGACTGCGCCTTGTGCGCCGCATGCGATGAGCACCTTTGCGATGCCGCGCACCATCTCGGCATTAATGTGGATGGCGGATTTGCCACCCATGTGGTGGTGCCGCACCCGCGCTATTTGCTTGACGTTTCCGATCTCGACCACACCCTTGCGGGCAGCTACATGTGCTCCGGACTTACTGCGTTCAGCGCCCTCAAAAAGGCCGCCGCCACTGTCGGCACCAAAGGACCGCTCATGATTGTCGGGCTTGGCGGCGTTGGCATGATGGCGCTGCAGCTTGCCCGCGCACTGTTTCCTGACGCAATTTTGCTGACGGCCGATATTGATGAGGAAAAGCGCAACCTCGCCCTTGAAGTTGGCGCTGCCCATGTGTTCAACCCCGCCGACCCGGATGCGCGCAAGCAGGTTTTCAAAACCACCGGACCCATTCCCGCATCGGTCGATTTTGTCGGCGCTGAAAGTTCGCTCAACTTCGCCCACAGCATCTTGGGCAAAGGCGGGCTTGCTGTCATCGCCGGATTATTGGGCGGCAAGCTGTCAATTCCCATCCCCATGTTCCCGCTGCGCGTCATCAATATCTCGGGCAGTTTTGTCGGCTCTCTGAGCGAGGCAAAAGAGATGCTTGAGCTGGTGCGTTCGGGCGCTGTAACCGCAATTCCGGTTGATGTGCGCCCGCTGGAGGATGCAAATGAAGCGCTGGACGATTTGCGCGCAGGAAAAGTAATCGGCAGAGTGGTTTTAAGTATTTAAAATAATACATTAAATACTTCAGATATTGATTCAAGTAAGATTCACTGAATCAATTGAATCGGTTACTTGAAATTGCTGAGGAGTTGATTCCACCTTCAAAGGTCTTCGATGAGATTTCGGGTGAAGTCTGAAAGCCCGGTGCGCCGCGCCCTTTTCAACCTTTCCGCATGCAAAATCGACAAAAGCCCTTCATGCGCCCGCTCCAGATCGTCATTGATAATGACATAGTCGTACTCAGCCCAATGGCTGATTTCATCAGCGGCTTCCGCCATGCGTTTTGCCACAACGGAAGCAGAATCCTGCGCCCGGGTGATCAGCCGCTGGCGCAAGGTTTCAGCCGACGGGGGCAGAATGAAAACGCGCACGAGATCCTGCGGGCGGGCTTGTGCAAGTTGCTGGGTGCCCTGCCAGTCAATGTCGAACAAAACGTCCTCACCGGCCTCCAGGCTGTCATCAACCATGGCCCGTGGCGTGGCGTACCAGTTGCCGAACACCTCTGCATATTCCAGAAGCTCGCCTTCATCACGCATGGTGGCAAACTTATCTTTTGAGACGAAAAAATAATCCTTGCCTTCCACCTCGCCGGGCCGCGGGTTCCGGGTGGTGAGTGAGACAGACATTTTCACCTTGCCGTCCGCTTCCATGAGCTTGCGGGCAAGGGTCGATTTGCCGGCCCCTGATGGTGATGACAGTACCAGCATGAGGCCACGTCGTTTGATGGGAAAAGAAGGTTCTGCGTTACTCAATGTTTTGTACCTGTTCGCGCATCTGGTCGACGACCGACTTCAACTCAAGACCAATGGTGGTGAGCGCCTGGTCATTCGATTTCGAGCACAATGTGTTGGCTTCACGGTTAAATTCCTGGGTGAGAAAGTCGAGCTTGCGTCCCACCGGTTCGTTTGTAGAGAAAAGCGCGCGGGCAGCCTCGATATGGGCAAACAGCCGGTCGAGCTCTTCCTGGATATCAGCCTTGGTTGCAAGGAGCACCGCTTCCTGGTGAAGCCTGTCAGGATCAAGCGTGTTTGACGCAGCAATCAGCCTTGAGACGTTTTCTGCTAGCCGCGCCTTGATAGCCTCGGGTGTACGGGCAGGGCAATCACGCGCTGAAATGGTGAGCTTTTCAATAGCGTCCACCTGGCCGCTCAACAGCTCTTGCAGGCGCGCACCCTCTTCCCGGCGCATTTCCTGCATGGAAACCAAAAGCTCGTCCAGGCTCTTCAGCAACGCTGTCTCAAGCGCCTGGCGCTGTTCATCTGTTTCTTCCGGCTCTGCAAGTTCCAGAATGCCCTTTATGGCCAGTATACCGTCAAGGCGCGCCGGCTCAGCATTAATCCGCCCGCCAAGCTCTTCCATCACAGACACGATTTTTTCCAGCGCAACTTCGTTGATTTTTACCTCGCCAGCCCCTTTTTCACGGGTGAGCTGCAGGGAAAGCTGGCAATTGCCGCGCCTGACATGGCGCTGAACGGCTGCGCGGGCCTTTTGTTCCAGCCCGTCCATGCCGTATGGCAGCCGGCAGCGCACATCCAGCGATTTGCCGTTAACGGCGCGCATTTCCCAATACCATTGCACGCCTTCCAGAGCACCATCGGCACGGGCAAATCCTGTCATTGAATGAAGCGGCATTGGTTACACGGCCTTGTTTCGGGGAATCAATTCAGTCGCCGCATAACTTAAAGCAAATTTGACGCCGGTATAACCGTTAGAAATCACTGTGGCGGCGAGGGCTTTACGCGCGGAAGCGGCTGGGTTTCGCTGGCAAACTGTTCAACCATTGTCAGGGTGATGTATCCGGCCTCTTCTGCCTTCTCTGCAGCAGCGGCGATGGCGCGCAAATCATTTTCTTCAGGCTTGGGAAGGGTGCCTTCTTCAAACGCCTTGACCATCTTTTCGCGTTCTTCGGCTTTTTTGCGCGCTTCCTCTTCGAGTTTGCGCGCCTCTTCTGCCGCCTTTCGGGCTTCTTCCACCTCGCGCCACTTGCGCACATTCGCTTCGTGCTCATCAAGCGTTTTAGCGAATGCGTGGCCGCCTGTGCCATCGGCGACAAAGAACAAATCTTCGCTCTCCACAGGGTTCAGAACCGCTTTTATGGATTCCTTGCCCGGATTGGAAATTGGTGTCGGGGGAAGCCCGTCAATCTGGTAGGTGTTGTAGCGGGTGCGTTTTTGAATATCGCGCTTGGAGATGGGCCGGTCCATTTTGCCCTTGCCGCCGACAATGCCGTAGATGATCGTCGGGTCGGACTGAAGGCGCATGCCTTTTCTAAGTCGGTTCACGAACACTGCGGCCACCCGCGGGCGCTCAGCGGCAACACCGGTTTCCTTTTCCACGATGGATGCAAGAATGATCGCCTCGCGGGCCGTCTTCAGCGGCAAGTCCGGTGCCCGATTCGACCACAAATCGGCAATTGCCTTGCGCTGGGCCACCTGCATCTGGCGGACAATGTCGGCGCGAGTTGCACCACGCTCAAACACATAAGTATCCGGCAGCAAACTTCCTTCAGGCGGCACGGCGGCGACCTCTCCGGTAAGAACGTCTGCAGCGGCTATCCGCTCAACTGCCTGCTGAGAGGTAAAGCCCTCCGGAACGGACACTTTGTAAGTGATGGATTTGCCTTCAACCAGCATGTCCACAACCTTGGCCATGGAAATACCCGGCGGGAAGGAATATTCCCCGGCCTTCAGCTCGTTTTGCACCTGGTTATAGAGAACGCCGCCCTGGAAAAGCCTGGCATCGGATATAACGCCGCTGCGTTCCAACTGCTTGGCAATGTCGCTGGTGCCCGAGCCGCGCGCGATATTGACGACTTTTTCAGTTTCGAGCGGGCCGGCGGTTTCAAACCTGTCTTTCAAGACCAACAGGCCTACGCCAGCTGCAAGTCCAACGCAGACCACAAACAAAACGATACCGAGCAAACCACGGGCAAGACGCCCGAAAACACCCCTGCGGCGAGGGCGCTGAGGCGGGGTTGAGGTATAGAGCTGCACCTGCGCAGACCCCGAGTCTTCTGATTTTTTTCGGGATCTTCTAAACAAAACCCGGTCTCCGCATCCTCGAACGCAAGTCCAACACTTTAATCAACGTAACGCTGCAATATAAGCGATGCATTGGTTCCGCCAAAACCAAAAGAATTCGACAGAACAGTGTTTATTTCCTTATTTTGTGCTTTTAATGGCACCAAATCTATACCGGTTTCAACGGACGGATTATCAAGGTTCAGGGTTGGCGGCACTATATTATCGCGGATGGCAAGGCAGCAGAAGATGGCCTCAACCGCACCGGCCGCGCCCAACAAGTGCCCAATCGCCGATTTGGTTGAAGACATGGTGAGCCCTTCACCATTGCCGCCGACAAGGCGCTCAACAGCGCCAAGTTCAATTTCATCTCCAAGCGGTGTCGAGGTACCATGGGCGTTCACATAATCAATGTCCGATGGGTCAATGCCGGCCCATTTAACGGCAGCCTGCATGGCGCGGTACCCGCCATCGCCATCTGGCGCCGGCGCGGTGATGTGATAGGCATCACCAGACAGGCCGTAGCCGATAACCTCGCCATAAATGGTCGCGCCACGGGCTTTTGCGTGTTCCAGCTCTTCCAGAACAAGGGCCCCTGCGCCTTCGCCCATTACAAAGCCGTCACGGTCGCGGTCATATGGCCTGGAAGCTTCGGTGGGCCTGTCGTTAAAGCCGGTAGAGAGAGCCTTACAGGCGATAAATCCGGCAAGGCCTATGCGCGAGATGGTGGATTCGGCGCCGCCTGCAACCATCACATCTGCATCGCCAAGCATGATAAGCCGTGCTGCATCACCAATGGCGTGGGCGCCGGTAGAACAGGCGGTCACAACAGCGTGGTTCGGGCCACGGAAGCCGTAGCGGATGGAAACATAGCCCGAAATCAGGTTGATCAGGCGCCCTGGAATAAAGAACGGGCTCACCCTTCTTGGGCCGCGCTCATTGAGAACCAGAGACGTTTCGGCAATACCGTTAAGCCCGCCAACGCCTGAACCCATGAGAACGCCGGTGCGGCACAGATCTTCATAATCATCAGGCGTCCAACCGGAATCCTTTACTGCCTGGTCGGCTGCCGACATGCCATAGATGATGAAGTCGTCGACCTTGCGCTGCTCCTTCGGCTCCATATAGGCGTCGGGATTAAAGGTGCCATCCGAGCCATCGCCGCGCGGTATTTGGCAGGAGACCTGGCAGGCAAGGTCGGAAACATCCAATCCTTGTGTTACACCGGCACCTGACTGGCCCGCCACCAGGCGGTTCCATGTCTCATCGACGCCATCAGCAAGCGGGGAAACCATTCCCAGCCCAGTTACAACAACCCTGCGCAGTTCAACCATATTTCCCCCACGAATGGGATTTCATCTCGCGTGTAGCCTGAAAGGCCATCTTCTCATTAAAAATGGCGGAAAGCGGACCAACAGAACAAGATTCAACCTTTTTGAACCCCGCTATTGTCCCCATCCCGCCATTGGCAGAATTCCGTCTGGAATTGTGGAGCATCAGCTCCGCTTAGGCAGCGGCTTTCTGAATAAATCCAACGGCATCTCCGACGGTCTGGATTGTTTCAGCCGCGTCGTCGGGAATTTCAATTCCGAATTCTTCTTCGAACGCCATAACCAGCTCAACGGTGTCCAGTGAATCTGCGCCAAGGTCATCGATAAAGCTTGCGCCATTTTCGACCTTGTCAGCTTCAACACCCAGGTGTTCGACAACAATTTTCTTCACCCGATCTGCAACGTCACTCATAATCTTTCATCCTCAGTTTGGTTAGACAAAAGCCGCCTCAACTGGGCATTGTCTTTCATCCTCGTGAAATGGGGGCGCTTAGCGCGTCGTACAAAGACGGAAACGCAACTTGCGATTACCGACCCTTGCGCCGGGAATCAGTTGAATCCGGGCTCCCCTGCAAGAAACGCCCGGTCCTTACCACAGAACCCCGCACAAAACCAAGTGCCATTCGTATCGATTGTCATGCCCGCCCGTTTTCGCCGCTTTTTTGGCATGAAGCGCCATTCCATGTTCGTTGCCGTCAGGTTTTGCGCGCAAATGCCGAATTGCCGTCAATACATAGCCATGCCGCCGTTCACGTGCAGCGTCTGGCCCGTGATATAAGCAGCTTCATCGCTGGCAAGATAGGTCACTGCACCGGCAATTTCCTCAGCCTGGCCAAGGCGGCCGGCGGGAATGGTGGCCAGAATTGATTCGCGTTGTTTTTCGTTAAGCGCGTCCGTCATCGCCGTTTCAATGAAACCGGGCGCCACACAGTTAACGGTGATGCCACGGCTTGCCACCTCCTGGGCAAGGGATTTTGACATGCCCACCATACCGGCCTTGGAGGCGGCATAGTTCATCTGGCCCGGATTTCCGGTGGCCCCAACCACAGATGTAATGCCGATTATGCGGCCATGGCGCTGTTTCATCATCCCTCGCAAAGACGCGCGCATGAGCCTAAAGGCGGCGGTAAGGTTCACCGCAATCACCTGCTCCCACTCTTCATCCTTCATCCGCATGGCAAGGTTATCGCGGGTAATACCGGCATTGTTGACGAGAATATCAAGCCCTTCCATGGCTTCTGTTGCAGCTGGAACCAGCCCGTCTACCGCCGCCAAATTTGAAAGATTGCACGGCAAAACATGGCAGCGTCCGCCAAGTTCGCTGGCCCGTTCGGCCAAGACTCCCTCGCGGGTGCCGGAGATAGCAACGGTTGCGCCCGCGCCATGCAGCGCTTTGGCAATGGCAGCACCGATGCCGCCAGTTGCGCCTGTTACAAGGGCTTTTCTTCCTTCAAGAGAAAACATAATCACTTATCCTTTCAGGCGGTAAATGCCGCAATTTCTTCCGGGGTGCCGAGCGGTGTTGCCGTCAGCTCTTTGTCGATGCGCCTGGCGAGGCCGCTGAGCACCTTGCCAGCGCCTGCTTCAACAACGGTTGTGACGCCCTTGCCGGCCATGTAGCCAACGCATTCGCGCCAGCGCACCATGCCAGTTACCTGTTTGACGAGGCTTTTGCGGATATCATCCGGTGCGGTGAGTTGAGATGCAGTGACATTGGCCACCAGCGGCACAACAGGTGCGTTCATTTCAACTGCCGCCAGTGCTTCGGCCATAGCTTCTGCGGCGGGCTGCATAAGCGCGCAATGGAACGGTGCGCTCACCGGCAAAAGCAGGGCCCGGCGGGCGCCTTTTTCCTTGGCAATCTCTACAGCTCTTTCAACTGCGGCCTTGGCGCCGGAGACAACAACCTGGCCCGGCGCATTGTCATTTGCCGCCTGGCACACTTCGCCCTCTGCTGCAGCATCTGCAACTTCGCTTGCCACATCAAAATCGAGCCCCAACAGCGCCGCCATGGCGCCTTCGCCAACAGGAACCGCCTGCTGCATGGCACGGCCACGGACTTTCAAAAGCCGCGCGGTATCGGCCAGCGAAAAGGTGCCTGCTGCCGCCAGGGCAGAATATTCGCCCAGGGAATGCCCGGCGATATAGGCGGCGTTGCCATCCAATGAATATCCGGCCTCCTCCTGCAAAACCTGCATCACGGCCATGGAAACGGCCATAAGCGCGGGCTGGGCATTTTCAGTGAACGTCAGCTCATCTTCCGGGCCTTCCCACATAAGTGTTGAGAGTTTTTGCGAGAGCGCCTCATCAACTTCTTCGAATACCGCACGGGCTGCGCCATATGTTTCGGCCAGCGCCTTACCCATGCCAACTGCCTGGCTGCCTTGACCAGGAAATGTAAAAGCAGTGCTCATCAAGAACTCCCCTCAAATCGTGAGATGGAGGAATCCGCGCTCATGCTTCAGAAGTCAAGATGGTTCGCTATCACGGGTTGGAAAACCTGCCGCATCTGCCTGTTTTTCCAAATCTTCCCACACATGAGCTACCGGCGAGCGGCCATAGCGCAACTGGTCCGGGAACGGTTGCCAGGGCTGGGTGTGCAAGGTTGTGTAGTGGAGGCACTTTGTTTCCTCGACCGGGAATTCGCCATCGCGGGAGTTCCAGCGCCCATCGCACGCAGAAAAAAGCCCGTTCGCGATAACTTTTTCTTTAAAGAACGGGTGCTTGTGGCCTTCGTTTACCGCATCACGGTTCCAGTATGGCGCCATCTTTTCGCAATCGATGAGCATGACGGAGTTTTCGTTTTCATCAATGGCGGCAACCCCTGCATCTCCGAATTCGAAATCAAACAATTCGGCGGGGTCGGCAAGGTAAATCTGGTCCACGTCATTGTAGATGGCGCGGCCCTTCTTACCGGCCAGCGTCGGGATGGCATAACGGTAGTGGGAAAAGCCTGTCTTCCAGCCTTCCCGGTTGATGCCCGCAAGATCGGACATGAGATAAATCTCATAAACCCGTGAGGGATCGCGCACCTGTTTAACCGACCAGATAAAAACCCGTTCGGCGCGGTGTTGTGCGGGCTCTGTGCCAAGGTATATGCGCACCGGCGGCATGCTGCTGGCCTTTACGCCTTCCTCTACGTCAAAACGCACCACTTCCGGCGCATCACGCGTGCCAAGGGGCCTGTCCCTGTCCTTGCGGAACAAATAGGGCAGCTTGCGGTGATACCAATGGGTCTTGAAAGGGTTGGCGGCCTTGCCACCTGAGGCATTTCCCTGCATTCCCGGATCTCCCAGCATTTCCGGCTAGAGTTGTCGAGACACCTTTAAGGTAAACGAGCATGAGTGTGTAGAGGCAACCGGGAAAATATTCCAAAGCACCATTTATAATAATGTATAAAATATACATAATTATAATTATTTACGTAAAAAATGCCACCAAATTCTCCCAAAAAACGTTGAATTCAGAACTTGATTGATACAATTCGCTTCGATATAGATAACTGATATTTTGATTGAATTTTTTTCTTTGGCGCTTCACATCGCCATTACATTTTTAAAGTTATAGATTTGTCTGATACCCAAGCACTGTTTCAGCAACCCTCCCGATCGCACGGAATCCGGAAGTCGGCTGTTGGCAAATGGCTAAAGCAATCTCTTGCGTGTTATGCGCCTAAGTACCGGTCACTTCGGCACCTGGCAGCACATTTGAACTATCCGCACCTGGATTTTGACGAAGCTTTGATAAGAGCAACCTACCAAAGCTATTTTGGAGAGGAGATCAATTTAGAGCATCCGCAAACACTTGCGGAAAAACTCAATTGGCTGAAACTGAATGATCGAAGAGACCTTCTTTCCAAAGTTGTCGACAAGTGGGAAATGCGGGAATACGTGCAGGAAAAGGGATTGAGCCATCTGCTGAATGACGTCTTTGGAGTGTTTGAAACTCCAAATGAAATTGATTTTCAGTCATTGCCAGAAAGTTATGCCTTAAAGGTCGCACATGGCGCTGCTATGAACATTATCAAGGCGCCAGGACAGGAGCTCGACCCGCGCGCCGCTAAGAGAAAACTACTCCGCTGGCAGAAGACCGATATGGATAGCGCAAAGGGAGAATGGCAGTATCGCAACGCTAAACGAAGGATTGTTGCGGAAAAGTTTCTGGCCTCCGAAACCGGACAAATCGCGGACTATAAATTCTTCTGTCTCAACGGTGTGCCCAAGTTCATCACCTATATGGAACCTGGGCCCTTGCGCCTGAAGTGTGCAATTTTCGATGCAAACTGGGTCCGCCTGCCTTTTCACGATGCACGCACCGACTGTATCGACGCAAACGTAAAGTTACCGTCGGGTTTGCGGGAAATGACCGAGGCCGCTACGGCCCTTTCAAAAGACTTTCCGATCCTGAGCGCTGATTTTTATCAAATTGGAGAAAAAGTTATCCTGGGCGAACATACGCTATATCCAAATGGGGGTTTTCCGAAGTTCCTGCCCGTTGAGTATAATACTGAAATCGGAAAAATGCTCTGCTTGGATAGTTCAAATTTGTGAAATCGCCCCTTCCAGTGCTCAGCTACAAGTAATTCTCAGCAGCGACACCGACATTGCCTTTTTACCCCGCCATAATTGCTGGCATTGGTTGATCCAGTTCTCATTGTTCACAGCACGCGCTATACGTTTTCAATGCCAGCAATTTACTTGAGTGAACCTCGTTACCCGGCCAAAATAATCAACCTGCCTTTTTGTATGCGTCCCACTCCTTGCTTAAGGCTTCGCTCACGATATCCAACTCGCCGTTGAACTCTTCAAGCGCGGCAAGTATGCATTTCAAGTCGTAGTCAAACCCATGGGCTGGCGTATAGCCGTTTTGCGCACCTGATGGGCCCGCGCCAACGCTCTCGCTTTCTGCAAACATGTCCATGCCTGCAATAACAAGTTTTCCTGGTTGCATTGCCACCGCCGCAGCCAAAAGATATGCGCCGCTGGTGGGCCGCTTGACCGGATCTGCCGGAAACTCACAAACTCCGGTAAGCTTTTCAAAAACGAAGTAATCCAATGGCCCGGTAGCGTGATAAATTCCCCTTTGGGCAAGCAGCATTTTTTCGCTTGCTTCGCTGGCCACTCCGATAACCGGCCCCTTGAGCTTGCGCATTGCCGACCTGAGGCCGGTGAAGACCAGCGCCAGGTTAGTGAAATCTGATTGCCCGAGCCAAGTGTGATTGGCCCGCAACACCGCATCATATGTTTCGGATTTAAGACGCGGGTCTTTGCTGGATGGCCCGTTTCCAAGGCACAGAATCGTCTGAGGATTTCCAAGCTTCACGGCCAGTTCACAAGCGCTGTCATAGCGGGTGATTTTTCCTGCCAGCCGCTGCCGCCTTTTTGGGTTCTCCATGGCTGCGAGAAGCTTGTCACCCAGAAAATGACGCAGCTTCATGTCCCGGCGTTCATCCCAGGAGCGCTCGCGTCCGGCCATTTCCAACATCTCGCCAGATAGTTCTTCATTGCCTTCAAGGGTCTTAACAACCTTCACCGGCACCGCGCGCTTGCGAATGGCCCCAGCAAGGGACCCAGGCACAGTTTCTTCGCTGCCGATAATCAGTGCAGCGCGCACATGCCGGTTGGAAAGAAACAAAGTAGAGAAAGGTTCGCCGTTGAAAGGCAACGATGCGACCTTGCCAGGATAATTGCCGGCCAGCCAGGCAACAGTGCTCGTGTCTGGCGATGAAAAAATCACGCCAGTGCGGGAATTTTGCTTTTCAATGCGAGAGGCGAGTTCTGCGGCATGGGCAAAATCATCCCTGCCCTGCCCGATAACCAGAATACAGAGCTCGTGATCCGATTTTTCCAGACCGAACATTGCCCTCAGACCAGAGATTTCCGGTCCTACAGCCATTTCGGATCAATCTTCCCGGTGCGCGCAAATTCGGCGATGATTTCAGCGCCGCGCGCGCCCGCTGTCCGGTTTGATGTGGAAAAGGTCCGCTCAAACGCGAACTTCTGGGCATCGAGATAATCGGGGTGGGTTTCAAAAGCGCTATCCAAAGCCGCGCCCAAATCCGCCGGGTCACCAAGCAGTTTGCCGAATGTCCATTGCAGATAGGAGGGATCGTTCTCCCAATCCACATCGTGGGCATCGAGAAATATGCATGGTCTCGGGGTTTCGAGAAATTCGTAAATCTGGCTGCTCACATCTCCGAGATAGATATCCGCAGAGCGCAGGTATGTCATATCCACCGAGCTGCGGCTGCCCGTATCTATCAGCACGTTGGTGGTGCTTTTATATTTGCGTGGAAACTTCGCGCCCTTCGTCATCGGCCGCCGGAACAATAGAACATGGGGGCTGAAAATGAGATTGTAGTCCTTGCTGTCATAGAAGAAATCAAGAACCTGCTCACCCATGCTTGTCCATGAGGTGTAGCGCGGAAGGTGATGGGGATTATAGACAACCACCGGACGGTCATTTTTGAACAGTTGGCGCCCGGTGCTGATGAGATGATTAACCGCCTCAAATTTCGGATATCCGGCTATGCCATAGCGGTCATCGGGCAAATAGCCCACCTCGCGAAGACCGTCTGCATATTTCCTGCCGGGCATGAGGCATAAATCGAACTGTCCTATTCGGACACTGTAAGAACCGCCTGTGCGGTTGTCGCCTGCGCCATGGCCGGTGAAGACAATTTTCACTTTCTCAAGGCCGGGGATGCGTTTCAGTTTCAGGCTCGTCATTTCTGGCACAACCAGAATGTCGAATTGGGCAAGTTTGGCAATATTCCGGTCCATGATCGACTGTTTGCGGGCAAAGGCGAATTTTGAAACCAGGGGATCAACGAGATCGACCCAAAGCGATGCCTCCAATAGTTCGAAGGAACACCGGTTACCGGGATAGCCGTAGCCGATTTTCCGCGCGAACTCTTCCTCCTCGCGGGTAGAGCACAAGATGGCAACGTCCATATCGTCATGATCGCGTGACAATTCAAATGCGTAAGGCACGATGTGCGGCACCTGGTGCAAATCATAGTGATTGAGGAAAAATCCAATCTTCGCCATCAGCGCGACAATCCCGGCCTTCTTGCAGATTTTACATTACCCATTGAACTGGATGGCTTATTTAATCCATGCTAGCGTCAGTTTAAACCCCGCCATTGCATTGACAAATAGGCGCACCCAGCCCGCAACGGAGAATTTTTGTGCTCTTTACGGAAGAAGAATTCCAAGCGGCTGCCTCAGTAGTTTACCAGTCAATGGCGCCAACGCCCCAATATGCCTGGCCATTACTGGCAAGCCGCCTTGGCGATGAAGTCTGGGTAAAGCACGAAAATCATACTCCCATTGGCGCCTTTAAAATCCGTGGGGGATTCTATCATCTAAGCGCTCTCAAGGAGCAGGGCGATATCAACGGTATCATTTCCGCAACGCGCGGTAATCACGGCCAAAGCCTGGCGGTTGCAGGGGCATCTGTAGGCATACCCGTCACCATTGTCGCCCCGGAAGGCAACAGCGTGGAGAAAAACGCGGCCATGCGCGCCCAGGGTGCAGAACTCATTCTGACCGGCACTGATTTTGATGAGGCCGCAGGGCAGGCAAAAGAAATTGCCGCTGAACGCGGGCTCCATATGGTGCCGTCCTTTCACCGTGATATGTGCATGGGGGTTTCAACATACGCCCGGGAACTTTTCGAAGCAGTTGGTGAGATTGATACAGTATATGTGTCCATTGGCCTTGGTTCTGGAATTTGTGGGGTCATAACCCAGCGCGATTTGCTTGGGCTGAAGACGGAAGTTGTCGGCGTGGTTTCCGATCGCGCCAACGCCTATGCATTGTCATTTGAAGCGGGAAATGTAGTCACAACCAATGCGGCTTCCACGTTTGCCGACGGCATGGCCGTGCGCGTGCCCGACCCAGCAGCGCTGGACATCATCACGAAGGGCGCTGCGCGGGTTGTTCAGGTAAGCGATGACGAGGTGGCGGAGGCTGTGCGGATATACTATTCCGACACCCACAATGTTGCGGAAGGCGCAGGTGCAGCCTCTCTCGCGGCCCGCATAAAGGAAAGCGCTAAAATGGCTGGCAAACGCACCGCCGTCGTCCTTACGGGCGGCAATATCGACACAGTGTGGTACAAGATGGTTCTGAACCAGGAAACGCCAGAGGTTTGAGGCGCATTTTACCCTTGCTAAATCCCGGAAAAGGCGTATAACCCGCCGCGATGTGACGCTCCGGTTGGGGGCTGAACGGAAGGCTGGTGAAAACCGGTTAGGCAAAGCGCCTTTCTTCCCGTGTCCCCGCTCTTTTGAGGAACCGTCTATTGAGCCTTTCAGACGAAGGCTCATCAGGGGCTCTGCGCCGGTGCATCGCGCGATGTTTACAACAGGAAAGGCTCCTTTCATGGCGCTCTATGAGCATATTTTTATGGTCCGTCAGGATGCATCCCCCGCCCAGGTGGAAGCGCTGACCGACCAGTTCAAATCGGTAATCACCGAAGCCGGTGGTTCGATTGGCAAATCTGAATACTGGGGCATCAAATCCCTCACCTACCGCATCAAAAAAAACCGCAAGGCGCATTTCACGCTGATGAATATTGACAGCGGCAGCGACGCGGTTGCGGAAATGGAACGCCAGATGCGCATCAACGAAGATGTCATCCGTTTCATGACCCTGCGTATGGACGAGCTGGAAGAAGGCCCATCGGTGATGGTGCGTTCGCGCCAGGGACGTGACGACCGCCGTGGTCCGCCGCGCGACCGTGGAGATCGCGGTGACCGTGGTGACCGTGGCCCGCGCCCAGAAGCAAAAGAAACCAAAAAAGACGGCGATGCCGCTAAAGAAAGCAAGGAGGGCTGACAATGGCTGGACCTGGTGCAGGTGGCCGCAGGCCGTTTTTCCGTCGCCGCAAGACATGCCCGTTTTCCGGTGAAAACGCTCCGAAAATCGATTACAAAGACACCCGTTTGCTGCAGCGCTACGTTTCCGAGCGCGGCAAGATCGTACCGAGCCGCATCACCGCGGTTTCGGCAAAGAAACAGCGTGAACTGGCGCGCGCCATCAAACGTGCGCGTTTTCTTGGATTGCTGCCTTACGTTATCAAGTAAGGTTTGAAACAACCCGGTTGGGGTGGACCACAAACCCGCCTCTAACCGCTTTTAAAGCGGGACAGCCTTATGGCGATATACATTCTCATCGGCATCATTGCCGGCCTTGCAGCGGCAGCGCTTTACGCAACGGTTGTCACCGGCGCGGCAATAGCATTGCTGCTTTTCTATATCGCCCCTCTTCCTCTTTTCATTGTCGGCCTTGGATGGGGCGCCGTATCGGCATTTGCCGGCGGCATTGCAGGCTCGCTCGCCCTATCAGTGGCGGTTGACCCCAAGCTTGGAGGCGTGTTTGCCATCACCGTGGCGCTGGCGCCGGTTGTTCTGAGCCATCTGGCCCTGAAATCACGGCCACTGCCCGCTGATGAAGGCCAGCCATCACCTGGCGATGAATGGTACCCGGAAGGCCGGCTGGTGATGTGGGCAACCGGGCTTGCGGTTGTTCTTGTTGCGGCAACCTTGTTCCTTACCGGTACCGGACCTGCCCAGCTCAACGAGCTGCTCAGCGAAATGATGGAGCGTATGGCTGCTCTTCAGGGGGGAACCGGTGTGCCGGACACGCCCGAACTTCAGTCCAGCATGAAAGAGTTCATGAAAACCGCCTCGCTTTTTGTCCCGGCCATATCTGCATCCGTGTGGATTGCGGCAACGCTTCTCAATATGGCGCTGGCCAGCAAGGTTCTGAGTGCATCGGGGCGCAATGTGCGTGATTGGGCGCCGTTCCGGAATTTGGCTCTGCCGGCGGGCACCGAGTATGCGTTCGTCATCGTCGTCGCATGCGCATTTCTGCTCACCGGCACTTTTGGGCTGGTGGCAAAAACCGCCGCTTTTTCTCTGTTAACCGCTGTCGGAATTCTGGGCCTGGCAACCATCCACTACCTGGTGAAAGACTTCCCCACCCGGGTAATGATACTCACCGGCCTCTACGCTCTTTTATTCGTCATTCCCGGCATCGGAGTTTTTCCCGTACTCGCCATGGGCTTTGGCGAGCTCATCTTCGGCTTGCGTGCCCGCAAGCAATCATCTGGCGGCAGCACCCCGCGCCCGCCTTCACAACCAACATGAAACGAAACTTACGAACCAGGTTCTAATTCAGGAGAAGAAAAATGAATGTAATTTTGCTGGAACGCGTCGGCAAACTTGGCCAGATGGGCGATGTGGTCAAGGTGAAAGACGGCTATGCCCGTAACTTCCTTTTGCCCCAGGGCAAAGCACTGCGCGCCAACAAGGCGAACATGGCCCAGTTCGAAGCCCAGCGGGCCGAACTTGAAAAACGCAATGCGGAACGCAAGGGCGATGCCAAAAGCACCGCTGCTAACCTTGAAGACCAGACATTTGTTGTCATCCGTACCGCAGGTGATTCCGGCCAGCTTTACGGTTCGGTATCAACCCGCGACATTGCTGCCCTTATTCAGGAATCCACCGGCGCTTCGGTTACCCGCAGTAACATCAACCTGCCTCTGCCGATCAAAACCATCGGCTTGCATGAAGTTATGGTGAACCTTCATGCGGAAGTGGAACTGCCGATTACGCTGAACGTTGCCCGCTCAGAAGATGAGGCAGAACGCCAGGCACGCGGTGAAGATGTAACCGCCGAGCAGGTTGACGATGAAGGTGACGAAGAAGCAATCGCTCCTGAAGAAGTGTTCGAAGACGAAGCCTTGGTCGAAGAAGCCAAGGTAGAACTTCAAAACGGAGACACCGGCGAAGAAGCTGCTGAAGGCGAAGAATCTGCAAGTGAAAATGAAGCCGCTGAAGAAGCTTCAAGCGAAGAAGCCGCAAGCGACGTCGCTGAAGGCGAAGAAGAAGCAAAATCATAAGCCTCCCACAACAGGCTTACCGTTGAGGGCGTCCCTTGGGGCGCCCTTTTTTTGCCATTCGCACGCGCAACGGCAAAATATTGCGCTTTAGCGCCTGTCGGAATATATTTGAGTGACGTTTCTTCTGCATCTTGCAGGAAAGAACCCAGATCAAGGGTCAAGGAGATAGAGCGGAAACCAGGAGGACGCGGTAATGTTTTCCCTTCTCCACAATATGCTTGATCAGATGATCAAGACCGGGTCGCTAAAGCTGACTGATGCCCAAGGCCAATCCCATAGGTATGGTGATGGCACCGGCGAAGATGTTCATGTGCTTATCAAAGACAGTTCCAATTATTGGAAACTGGCCTATCACCCGGACCTTTACATGGGTGAGGCCTACATGGACGGCAGCCTCATCATGGAAAAGGGCACCGTTTACGACCTGCTGCAGTTGGTAGGTTCGCAAATGCGCTACGCCGACCGCTCAAGCTGGCGCATTCCAGACAAGATAAGCTACTACAAACGCATCCTTTCGAGCCTCAATCCGGTTGAGCGGGCCCGCAAGAATGTGGCGCACCACTATGACCTCTCCGGCGAACTTTATGACTTGTTCCTTGACCGGGACCGGCAATATTCATGCGCCTATTTCGAATCCCCTGACCAGTCGCTTGACAATGCCCAACTGGCGAAAAAGCGCCATATAGCGGCAAAGCTTGCCCTTGAACCGGGCATGCGCGTGCTTGATATCGGCTCAGGCTGGGGCGGGCTTGCCCTTTACCTTGCGGAAATGTGCGATGTGGACGTGGTTGGCGTTACTCTATCTGAGGAACAGCACAAGATCTCCCGCCAGCGGGTAAACAACCGGGGACTGGAGGGGCGCATTGATATCCGGCTCAGGGACTACCGGCTATTGGATGAAAAATTCGACCGTATTGTCTCTGTCGGCATGTTTGAGCATGTGGGCCTTAGCCATTTCGGTGAATTCTTTGGCAAGGTGAATGATCGGCTTGCTACTGATGGCGCAGCCCTTCTTCACACCATCGGAAGGCCACATGGCCCGGCGGCGACCAGCCGCTGGATCCAGAAGTACATCTTCCCGGGCGGCTACATTCCCTCCCTTTCTGAAATGCAGCCGGCAATAGAGCGCAGCGGGCTCTATGTTTGCGACGTTGAGGTCTTGCGCCTTCACTATGCCGAAACCCTTAAGGCCTGGCGCACCCGTTTCCTCGACCATTGGGACAAGGCAGCAAAAATTTATGACGAACGCTTCTGCCGCATGTGGGAATTTTACCTTGCTGCTTCTGAGATGGCATTCCGTCAGGAAGGACTGAATATATTCCAGGTGCAGGTGGCGACCCATCAGGAAGTTTTGCCGCTCACCCGCGACTATATGATCGAAGCCGAAGAGCGCCTTCGCACGGGCGATCAGAAATCCCGCCGTCCGACCAGCGTTTCGCGTTAATTGTCAAATGAAAACTTAGAAGCATGAGGCGAATCACATTCGCTTCTTGATAACGTGTGGATTGCGTGCACAAAAATTCGGACCGCGCATTTTACCCACAATAGGTAGGATTTTTGGCTCTGTCGCACGAGCGTCATAATTGTTTAAACAAGGCCAATGGAACCTGCCCAACAAATAATTCCTGATGAAATTGACTCTGATGAGGAACAATTTCGCAGCCCGCCCCACAATCTAGAGGCCGAACAGGCCCTGTTGGGCGCCATTCTGGTGAACAATGAAGCCTGCGACCGGGTGTCGGGATTTTTGCAGCCGGAGCACTTCTTTGAACCACTGCACGCGCGCATTTTTGAAGCGGCGGCAACGCTCATCCGGTCAGGCAAGCTGGCATCTCCGGTTACGCTGAAAACGTTTTTCGAAAGCGATGCAACACTGGCAGAAATCGGTGGACCGGCCTATTTTGCACGCCTTGCTGCAGCGGCCACCACCATCATCAATGCGGAAGAATACGGCCGCACCATATACGAGCTTGCCCAGCGGCGCACTCTGATTGATATCGGCACCGATATTGTCAACGAAAGCTTCGACACCCCTGTTGATTCCTCGCCGCGCGAGCTTATCGAGCGGGCCGAGCAATCACTCTACAAGCTTGCCGAAACGGGCAAATACGGCCAGGGCTTCCAGCCGTTCGGCACCGCCCTTACCGACGCTATTGATATGGCAGCTGCTGCCTATGAGCGTGACGGCGGGCTTTCGGGCATCTCTTGCGGCCTCACCGATATCGACCAGCGCATGGGCGGTTTGCAAAAGGCAGACCTTGTTATTCTGGCGGGCCGGCCATCGATGGGTAAAACCTCGCTTGCCACCAACATTGCCTATCAGGTTGCGAAGAGTTACGAGGCCGAGCACCAGCCGGATGGCACGGTAAAGGTTACCAATGGCGGCGTGGTGGCGTTCTTTTCGCTTGAAATGTCGTCGGAGCAGCTTGCCTCGCGTATTCTTTCCGAGCGCGCGGAAATCTCTTCTGAAAAAATCCGCCGCGGCAAGATTTCCGAGGCCGAGTTCCAGCGCCTTGTCGAAGCCAGCCAGGAAATGTCATCCCTGCCGCTTTATATTGACGATACGGGCGGCCTTACCATTGCGCAGGTGGCCGCGCGCGCAAGGCGTTTGAAACGCCAGCGCGGTCTGGGGCTCATCGTTGTTGACTACCTGCAGCTTCTGGCCGGTTCATCGCGCCGCGCCTCGGAAGGACGTGTTCAGGAAATTACCGAAATCACCACCGGCCTTAAGGCACTCGCCAAGGAGCTGGAGGTGCCCGTGATGGCTCTGTCGCAGCTTTCTCGTCAAGTGGAGCAGCGCGAAGACAAGCGGCCCCAGCTTTCTGACTTGCGTGAATCAGGTTCCATTGAGCAGGACGCGGACGTTGTCGCCTTCGTTTTCCGTGAGGAGTATTATGTGGAACGCCGCCAGCCGCGGGAAAACACGCCTGAGCATTACGAGTGGCAGGAAGAAATGGACAGCGTGATGGGCACAGCCGAGGTAATTATCGGCAAGCAGCGTCATGGCCCCACCGGCACCATCAAACTGCAATTCCAGGCCGAGTTTACGAAGTTCTCAAACTTTGTTGCCGACGAATATCTTCCCGAGCGGATGGAATAAAAATTTGCTCCAGAAATAGCGAAGGCATCACCCCAGCTGTGATGCCTTCGCAAATTGCAAGTCCCAGCCACGGACACCCTCCCCAGGACTTGTCCATGTACCTTTGCCCGGTTTCAGTCCCTACACAAAAACCAGAACGTGCAGGACTCGCTTTTGTACGGCCTAAATCAGGAACCAGCTTGCGCGGGAACTTGAGTAGCCGCCTTCTGCTCGGCGCCTTCTGCAACCTGGCGCCGGTTCGTCAACTCATCACTCAAATCTTTCATCATTCTGCTTGCAGTTGTTTCAAACAGAAAAGGAAAGAAAGCGTGGATAATGGCTGCCGAACCCGCCCCAACCATGCGCACGCCGCGCGTGGTGGCAAACATGAAATGTTCCCAGTAGGTTTCATCGACCGTTGCCGGATGGTTTGTAAACAGTCCTAACGGCTTCCACGCCATAACGTTCTCCATCCCAGAATATTCATACTTTTGGCTCACATCTTATTGCATGAGTCTTCGTGGAAATTTGCCCAAACTTCGCACGAATTTCCCGCTTGAAAATCAGGATTTCCCAAAATACTAATAAAACATGGGAAATTCTCTCGACCAATTTGATCAAGCCATACTGCGCCTGTTGCAGGAAGACGCAGATTTACCCCTCAACGCAATTGCCGACAAAGTGCACCTGTCGCGCAATGCCTGCTGGCGGCGCATCAAGAGGCTGGAAGATGACGGCATAATCCGTGGCCGGGTTGCGCTGTTGGATCCGCACAAAGTCAATCTCGGCTTGAAAGTTTTGATGGCAGTGCGCACGGACAGGCATACCCCTGAATGGCTCGAGAATTTTCATACCGTTGTATCGGGCATACCTGAAATCACCGAGGTGCTGCGCATCAGCGGAAACACCGATTACCTGCTCATTGCCGTGGTGCCGGATATGCGCGCGTTCGACCAGCTTTACCGCCGGCTCACCGCACGGGTGGAACTTGCCGATGTTTCCTCAAGTTTTGTTATGGAAGAAATCAAAAGTACAACCGCTCTGCCCTTGAGCTATGCGTAAAGCTGTTTATGGTGCGGGGCCATGAATAAAGGCCCCTGTTTTGCGGGCGTTGAGATGCATATCGATCTTCACGCCCTTCAAGAAAATTACCGCAAACTGGCAACCATCAGCAGGCCGGCTGAATGCGGCGCCGCTGTGAAAGCCAACGCTTATGGCCTTGGCATGAAACAGTGCGCAACCGCCCTGTGGGAGGCCGGGTGCAGAACATTCTTCGTGGCACTCACCGATGAAGCCTGCCAGCTACGTGCGGTGTTACCGGATGCATCCATTTACGTTCTGAATGGCCTGGCGCCGGGGGCGGCCAACACGCTTGCCGATGGCAACCTGCGCCCCGTATTGGCAAGCCGCGAACAGGTAGACGAATGGGTTGGTTATTGCCGCGAACAAGGTGCAAAACTGTCCGCAGCGCTGCATATAGAAAGCGGCATAAACCGTCTTGGCCTCACCGCAGCCGAGGTGGCCGCACTGGCAGAAACCCCTGATATTTTCGATGGCTTTGAGCTGTCCCTCGTCATTTCCCATCTGGCCAGCGCAGATGAGCCGGACAATCCGATAAACCCGGCTCAAATCGATGAATTCAATCGCCTGCGCGCCATGTTGCCCGCCGCGCCTGCAAGCCTTGCCAATTCGTCCGGCACAATGTGCGGTAAGGACTATCACTTCGACCTCACCCGCCCGGGCATTGCCCTTTTTGGCTCCCATTTGCACCCAAGCGCTCTCACCGATCCGATGAAAACGGTGGTGCGGCTCTACGGCACGGTGATGCAATCGCGCCATATCGCAAAAGGTGAAACCGTCGGCTATTCCACAACCTGGAAAGCGGAGCGCCCATCGCGCATCGCGGTAATCGCCGCAGGCTATGCTGATGGCTATCAGCGCGCCCTGTCCTTCGATCCGGCAGAGCCGCCAGCGCGCGTTTGGATTGACGGCCATTACGCACCGGTCGTTGGAAGGGTTTCAATGGACATGATAACGGTTGACGTGACCGACATTCCTGACAAAATTGCCCAGCGCGGTGACCGTGCCGAACTGCTGGGAGATCACATCAGCGTTGATGAATTGGCGCACCGGGCCGGAACAATTTCATATGAGATTTTCACCGGTTTGGGTTTGCGCGCAAAACGCGTATATTCGCCGGATTGACCACGCGGCAAAGGCGGCGGGTGAAGGGTGACAATTGGGGGCTGATTCACAGTGAACTTTTTCGCTGCACTTGGCAGGCTGGTCTTAAGCATCTGCGCGGAAACAGGCAGGCTGAGCCTGTTTGTCAAAGATGCCGTGTGGCATTGTTTTGCCCCGCCCATCTACCCGCGCCTCATTCTCGAACAGATGGTACGCATCGGTTACAACTCCCTTCCGGTGGTTGGCCTTACAGCCTTCTTCACCGGGGGCGTGCTGGCCTTGCAAATCTATATTGGCGGCACCCGTTTTAACGCGGAAAGCCTGGTTTCATCGATTGTCGCCCTTGGAATCACCCGTGAACTTGGCCCAGTGCTGGCGGGGCTTATGGTTGCCGGTCGCGTTTCGGCGGCTATTGCCGCTGAGCTTGGCACCATGCGCGTAACCGAGCAGATTGATGCTCTGGTGACCTTGTCAACCAACCCGTTCAAGTATCTTGTGGCACCGCGCGTGATTGCTGCCGTTATCTGCTTGCCGCTGCTGGTGGCGATTGCCGATACCATCGGCATTATGGGCGGCTACGTGGTAGGCACAAAAAGCCTTGGATTCAACTCCGCCGTCTACATCAAGAACACGGTCGATTTCCTTGAGTTTGGCGACATTTTCTCCGGTCTTGTGAAGTCCGCTGTGTTTGGCTTCATCATTGCCGTGATGGGCTGCTACCATGGCTATTACAGCCGCGGCGGCGCACAAGGGGTTGGCCGGGCAACCACAAATGCAGTGGTCAGCGCTTCCATTCTCATTCTGGCCGCCAACTATGTCCTTACTTCATTGCTGTTCTCCACATGAGTGAAGACCTCCACATACGTATGCGCGATGTGCGCAAGGCTTTCGGGCCCAAGCATGTGCTGAACGGCATCAACCTTGATGTGCCGCGCGGCGAATCGGTGGTCATTATCGGCGGTTCCGGCACTGGCAAATCGGTGCTGCTCAAATGCATCCTCGGCATCCTGAAGGCCGATTCCGGCTCCATCCAGGTAGACGGTAAGGAGGTTATTGGCCAGCCCGCTTCTGAAAGGGAAGAAATGCTGCGCAATTTCGGCATGTTGTTTCAGGGTGCGGCATTGTTTGATTCTCTCACCGTTTGGGAAAACGTGAGCTTCGGGCTTATTCAGGGCAAGAAGATGGACCGCGTCCAAGCCAAGGAAATCGCCATAGCCAAGCTTGGCCAGGTGGGCCTTGGGCCCGAAGTGGGCGAGCTTTCCCCCGCTGAGCTTTCCGGCGGCATGCAAAAGCGCGTTGGCCTTGCCCGCGCAATTGCCGCCGACCCGAATGTGATTTTCTTTGATGAGCCGACCACGGGCCTTGATCCGATCATGGCCGACGTCATCAATGATCTCATCGTCAAATGCGTGAAAGATCTGGGCGCAACGGCGGTATCCATCACCCATGACATGGCGTCGGCGCGCAAGATCGCCGATAAAATCGCAATGATCTACAAAGGCGAAATTATCTGGGAAGGCGATGCCAGGGAGGTCGACACCTCAGGCAGCGAATATGTGGATCAGTTCATCCATGGCCGCGCTGAAGGCCCCATCCAGATGGACGTGCTGAAGCCTTAGGAGTTCTGATTTTCCGGCTCGTCAGCGTCCCCCTCGGCATAGAATTCCGCAACATCTTTATGGGGGCGTAGATTCTCCGGCCTGTATTTTTTCGTCTGGTCGTAGTCCACAATTGCCGAAAGCTTGAAACGCTCAATAACGGTTGGGTGCAATATCGCATCCGGTGGCACACAACGCAGCTTTTCCGGCCAGGGAATAATGCTTCGCTTCAATTCATCATGTTGAAGCCCGGCGCTTGAAGGATGCGCATTCAAGAACCTGAAATCCACTTCCAATGGCGGTTTTACCCCGGTGGCTTTTTCCACCACCCATTTCAATGAGATGTCAGACAGACGGGCTTCATTTTCAGGGTAACTGCCAACAATATCTGAATGGTTGCCTGCAAACCAAATCTGCTCGAACCACGCAGATTTCTTCCCGGAGGTTTTGCCCGGCGGCGACCAGGGAACACGATCAAAGTTCTTGCGCTTTTCATCGATTGCCAGCGCATGCTTTGCATACTCCACATCCGGGTTGAGGTCGGTATTGTAGAACTCCATGCGCGTACCTGTGAGATGCAACGTATCCCACGTCGAAGTGCCCTTGATCTTATTGGTGAACTTTAAACGCCCCCTCACATAGAGAACGGCGAAAACAACCGCTTCAAACGCGAACCAGTAGATGAACGACCGCCAGAAGCTGACATCACTCAACCAGGAGGACAACCACACAAGACAGGCAGCCATAACCGCCATCACGATAAACACGCCCAGGGCAATCAAGGAATTGTAGCCGGGAGAAGCGACGGTATCCAAGACGCCGATAAAGTGCGGCACCACATTTGATTTTTCGCTGTCTTTCGAATTTGCGCCGTACTTTTCCCTGAACAACTTCCCAAGTTCAATGCGTTGTTCTTTAAATCGTTCTGCTTTCCGCCCGGAGCCATGCTTGTAAACAGTCTCGACCCCTTCTGCAGCAATCGCCCGAACGGACTTTGCATCTCGCTTAAGCGGCTTGTCTCCCCCACCTGTTGTGGGCACGCCGCACAGCGCCATAACACCTCCAACACAACGCACCGTGTAGGCGCCGCGGCTGAACCCGAGCAGGAAAATCCTGTCGCCGGGCTCATAGAGCCGGACTATTTCCGCATAGCGGTCGATAATATTGCGCGTAATTCCCAATCCGGTCATCTTGCTCAACAAGCCATACACCAGCCGGTATGGCCAGTTTTTCAGCCCCTTCCCGTCTGTGCTTGAGCCCAGGCCCGGATCGTAAAAGGCCTGTTGTTTTTCCGGATTAATGTCTGTGTCTGGCCCAACCCTGGTTGCCCGGAAGAGTTTATAGACATTCGTGCGCCGTTCATCGGGCATCAACCCACCGGCCTGGGCTGTTCCATCGGAGAAAATCACAAT
>JBPCVY010000275.1:0-5863 GCA_051010055.1 Hyphomicrobiales bacterium
GGCCTGGCCGGTACAGGGCCTTATCCGCCATTTCCGGCATGAGATTGAAGAGCGCATTGACCAATACAGCGCCAATCCGCAACCGGTTGAAGAACCGATGCAGGCGGCGGAATGAGGGCTTAAGACATGAGCGATTTGCGCAAACTTATGATCGATGGCCAAGAGGTGGAGGTTCCCGCCCACTACACGCTTATTCAAGCGTGTGAGGAAGCTGGCGCCGAGGTGCCGCGCTTTTGCTATCACGAGCGGCTGTCGGTTGCCGGCAACTGCCGCATGTGCCTGGTGGAAGTGAAGGGCGGCCCGCCGAAACCGCAAGCCTCATGCGCCTTGAACGTGACCGACCTGCGCCCGGGACCGGAAGGCCAGCCGCCAGAGGTGTTCACCAAATCGCCGATGGTGAAAAAGGCCCGCGAAGGGGTGATGGAATTCCTGCTCATCAACCATCCGCTCGATTGCCCGATCTGCGATCAGGGCGGAGAATGCGATTTGCAGGATCAGGCCATGGCCTATGGCATCGATTCCAATCGGTTCGCCGAAAACAAGCGCGCGGTTGAAGACAAATACATCGGCCCGCTGGTGAAAACCATCATGACCAGGTGCATTCATTGCACCCGTTGTGTGCGCTTCTCCACCGAGGTGGGTGGTGTATCTGAGCTCGGCCTGGTTGGGCGCGGTGAAGATGCTGAAATCACCACCTACCTTGAAAAGGCCATGACTTCCGAATTGCAGGGCAATGTTATCGATCTTTGCCCGGTGGGCGCGCTCACCTCGCGCCCCTATGCGTTCCAGGCAAGGCCATGGGAATTGCGCAAGACCGAGAGCATTGATGTTATGGACGCGCTCGGCTCAGCCATTCGTATTGATGCCCGTGGCAGAGAGGTCATGCGCATCATGCCGCGTCTTAATGAAGACGTGAACGAAGAGTGGATTTCCGACAAGACCAGGTTCATCTGGGATGGGTTGCGATCCCAGCGGCTGGATAAGCCCTTTGTGCGCAAGAATGGCAAGCTGCAGCCGGCAACATGGGAAGAGGCATTCTCTGAAATTGCCGGAAAACTGGCCGAAACCGCCCCGGAAGAGGTTGGCGCCATTGCAGGCGATTTGTGCGCGGTTGAAGAAATGTTCGCGCTGAAAGAGCTGACGGGATCGCTCGGTTCGCCGAACATGGATTGCCGCGAAGAACATTCCACCCTTGATCCGGCAAACGGCCGGGCAAGCTACATTTTCAATTCAGGCATCAGCGCCATCGATGAAGCCGATCAGATTATGATCATCGGCGCAAATCCGCGAAACGAAGCCGCGGTTTTGAATGCCCGCATCCGCCAGCGCTGGCGCTCAGGCGAGTTGATAGTCGGTGTCATCGGCGAACAGGCTGACCTCACCTATGATTATGAGTATCTGGGCGCAGGGCCCGATACCTTCAAGCAGTTTGTTGACCACGGCCCATCCAAGGGCACGCGGCAGATGTTCATCGTCGGCCAGGGCGCGCTGGCCCGTAAAGACGGCAAGGCAATCCTTGCAAACATTGCGAAAGCGGCAAAATCCCTCGGTGTTGTTCGTGAAGACTGGAATGGCTTCAACGTTCTGCACACCGCTGCTGCAAGGGTTGGCGGCCGCGATATCGGGTTCGTGCCAGGCGAGGGTGGCAAGGCAACCGCTGAAATGATGGAAGACTGTTCCGTATTGTTCCTGCTTGGCGCAGATGAGCTTGATTTCACAAAGAGAAAGTCCGGCTTCACCGTCTATATCGGCTCGCACGGGGATAATGGGGCACATCATGCTGACGTTATTCTTCCCGGCGCCGCCTATACGGAAAAGCGCGGCACCTATGTGAACACAGAAGGCCGGGTGCAGATGACTGAACGGGCCGTTTTCCCGCCGGGAGATGCCCGTGAAGACTGGGCAATTATCCGCGCTCTTTCAGGTGTTGTGGGTCACACATTGGAATTCGACAATGCCGACCAGCTGCGCGCGAAATTGTATGAACAAGTGCCACACCTTGCAGCCATCGGCGTTGCCGAAAGCGCTGATGCAGGCGCAATCGACAGGCTTGCCGCTGGCGGCAGGCGCATGAACAAAGGGGCATTCGAAAGCCCAATTGAAGATTTTTATCTGACCAATCCGATCGCCCGCGCATCGGCGGTCATGGCGGAATGCTCCGCATTGCGGGCAGGCCGTAAACTTGATGCGGCGGAGTAGGGGAGCGCAGTGATGCTTGATATGGCCATCACAGTCGGAATTATCGTGGCACAGAGCCTGGCGCTTCTGATCGTGCTTTTGCTGTTTGTTGCGTACATTATTTATGCGGACCGGAAAATCTGGGCGGCTGTTCAAATGCGCCGCGGGCCGAACGTTGTCGGGCCCTGGGGGCTTTTGCAGTCATTCGCCGACATGCTGAAATTCGTGTTCAAGGAAGTTGTTATTCCTTCGGGCGCGAACAAAGGCGTATTTCTTCTGGCGCCTATCGTTACATGTACGCTCGGGCTTGCCGGATGGGCGGTTGTGCCGGTTGCTGAAAACTGGGTGGTAGCCGACATAAACGTCGGAATTCTTTACCTTTTTGCCATTTCCTCGTTGGGTGTCTACGGCGTCATCATGGGGGGATGGGCATCCAACTCCAAATATCCTTTCCTTGGCGCGCTGCGCTCTGCAGCACAAATGGTTTCCTACGAGGTCTCCATCGGTTTTGTCATCATCACCGTTTTGCTGTGCGCAGGAACGCTTAATCTTTCAGGTATTGTGCAGGCACAGGGAACAGGTCTTGCAAGCGCTCTTGGGGTGCCGTGGCTGTCGTTCCTCAACTGGTACTTCCTGCCGCTGTTGCCAATGTTCGTCGTGTTCTTTGTTTCGGCATTGGCTGAAACAAACAGGCCGCCGTTTGACTTGCCGGAAGCAGAATCAGAGTTGGTCGCAGGCTTCATGGTTGAGTATTCCTCAACCCCCTACATGCTGTTCATGCTGGGCGAATATGCATCCATCACGCTGATGTGCGCCATGACCACCATTTTGTTCCTTGGTGGATGGCTGCCGCCGTTTGATTTTGCGCCGTTTACATGGGTGCCGGGTGTCATCTGGTTCATCGCCAAGGTGTGCCTGGTTTTCTTCATGTTCGCGATGGTGAAGGCCTTTGTGCCGCGCTACCGCTATGACCAGCTCATGCGTTTGGGCTGGAAAGTTTTTTTGCCATTGTCACTTTTTTATGTGGCTTTGGTTGCCGGTGTTCTGACCGCATTTGGCTGGGCGCCATAAGAGAAGGTAATGGGTAACGTGTTTGAACTGAACCAATATAGCCTTTTGGGCGCGGTGGCCGGTTTGCTGATCGGCATCATCGACGTTGCGGTGGCTTCCAGGTTCATTTATCCGGCTGTGCGCATGCGCTACGAAACAGCAAAGGCGCACGGACGCAAAGGGCTTTCCCCAAGCGCCATGATGTCGTTTCTGCAAATCACCGGATACATCGTGTTCCCGATCATCGGTATCGTGATTGCGAACTTGATGTTCAACACACAAGCGCAGACGGGTTAAGGAAGGGACGTAAGCAAAATGCTTCAGCAAGCTGCAAAAGGCCTACTACTTTCAGAGTTCGTATCTGCGTTCTTTCTGTCGATGCGCTATTTCTTCGCGCCCAAGGCAACGGTGAACTATCCGTTTGAAAAGGGGCCGCTGAGCCCGCGTTTCCGCGGTGAGCATGCGCTGCGCCGCTATCCGAACGGTGAAGAGCGCTGCATTGCCTGCAAACTGTGCGAGGCCATTTGCCCGGCACAAGCTATCACTATTGAAGCGGGCCCGCGGCGCAATGACGGCACCAGGCGCACGACCCGCTATGACATCGACATGACCAAATGCATTTACTGCGGCTTTTGCCAGGAGGCATGCCCGGTGGATGCAATCGTTGAAGGCCCGAATTTCGAGTTTGCAACGGAAACCCGCGAAGAGCTGTTCTTCAACAAGGAAAAATTGCTGGAGAACGGCGACCGCTGGGAGCGTGAAATCGCGCGCAATATTGATATGGATGCGCCTTACCGCTAAAGGCACATTGAAACTGAAGAGGGAAGGCGCCTTTTAAGGGCGCAAACGAGCAAAGGACGGGGCAGGGCCCATGGCAGTTGCCAGTATGTTTTTCTATCTGTTCTCCGCCATATTATTGGCGGCGGGTTTTATGGTGATTGCCTCGCGCAATCCCGTGCACTCTGTGCTGTTCCTCATTCTTGCCTTCTTCAATTCAGCCGGCTTGTTCGTGCTTATGGGCGCTGAATTTCTGGCGATGATTTTGGTGGTTGTCTATGTGGGCGCGGTAGCGGTTCTGTTCCTGTTTGTCGTCATGATGCTCGACATCGATTTTGCCGAGCTTCGCCAGGGAATACTGCAATATCTGCCGGTTGGCGCCATTGTCGGAATAATCCTGCTTATTCAGCTGGTTATGGTTGTCGGCTCCTGGGTCGTTGATCCGGCCATGCTTGCAACCCTGCCGGAAAAAACACCTGCAATTGGCGATGTTTCAAACACCGAAGCGATCGGGCGGCTGCTGTACACCAAATACATCTACCTGTTCCAGGCAGCGGGCATGGTTCTGCTGGTTGCGATGGTGGGCGCCATTGTCCTCACCTTGCACCACAAGGAAGGTGTTAAGCGGCAAAACATTATGGCCCAGAACGCACGCACCCCGGAAGACGCTGTAGAAGTGCGTAAAGTCAAATCGGGCCAGGGGATCTGAGTTATGGAAGTGGGCCTTACACACTATCTCACTGTTGCCGCGATTTTGTTCGCCATCGGCATTTTCGGCATTTTCCTGAACCGGAAAAACGTCATCATCATCTTGATGTCCATCGAGTTGATGCTCCTGGCGGTGAATATCAACCTGGTGGCGTTTTCCACTCACCTGCAGGATTTGATGGGGCAAATTTTCGCGATGCTGGTGCTGACTGTAGCAGCAGGCGAGGCGGCAATCGGCCTTGCGATCCTGGTGACTTACTTCCGCAACCGCGGCTCCATTGCGGTTGACGACATAAATCTAATGAAGGGCTGAGGAGACGCGTTTCATGTATCACGCGATAGTATTTCTTCCCCTTCTGGGGGCCATCATTGCAGGGTTTGGCGGGCGTGCGCTTGGCGCGAAAGCCTCAAGCTACCTGACGTCCGGGTTCCTCGTTATCAGCGCGATTTTGTCCTGGTATGCTTTCTATGATGTAGCGATCGGCGGCAACACTTACAAAATCGAAGTGATGCGCTGGGTGACGTCGGGCGCTCTGGAGGCCAACTGGGCCTTCCGCATCGACACGCTGACGGCTGTCATGCTTGTCGTGGTCAACACGGTGTCCTCGCTGGTGCACATCTATTCCATTGGCTATATGAGCCACGATCCGCATCAGTCGCGCTTCTTTTCCTATCTGTCTTTGTTCACCTTCGCCATGCTGATGCTGGTGACGTCGGACAACTTCCTGCAGCTGTTCTTCGGCTGGGAAGGGGTGGGCCTTGCCTCCTACCTGCTCATCGGTTTCTGGTACAAGCGCCCGTCCGCCTGTGCGGCCGCGATCAAGGCCTTCATCGTCAACCGGGTGGGCGATTTCGGTTTTGCGCTGGGCATTTTCGCGATCTTCTTCGTGTTCGGCACGATCGACTTTTCCACCGTGTTCGCCGAAGCGCCGGGTCAGGTGGGCAAGACATTCGAGTTCCTCGGCTACGAGGTCGACGTCCTGACCACCATCTGCCTGCTCCTGTTCCTGGGCGCCATGGGCAAATCGGCGCAATTTATGCTTCATACGTGGCTGCCCGACGCCATGGAGGGTCCGACCCCTGTGTCGGCGCTTATCCATGCGGCCACGATGGTGACGGCCGGCGTATTCCTGGTGTGCCGGTGTTCGTA
>JBPCVY010000276.1:0-7629 GCA_051010055.1 Hyphomicrobiales bacterium
GGTCTGACGGCAGCCGCGCGCAATGTTTGCTGACCCTTAAAAGCCCATCAACCGGGGAGCCGGTTTGGTATGAGCCGCGGATTTTATTGAAAAAAGTTGCAGGCTGCTTTGAAGCGCTTGGACTAAAGCCTGTCATTGCGGTTGAGCTGGAATTCCACCTGATTGATCAGGCCCGCGACAGTGATGGCGCTCCGCTTCCTCCCATTAACCCACGCACCGGTGCAAGAAGCTGGCACGGAAAGGTGTTTGGCCTTGATGTCCTGGAAGATTTTTCCGCACCGCTTACCGCAATATCCGATGCCTGTGCAGCGCAATCCATTCCTGCAACGACGGCGCTCAGCGAATATGGCGCCGGTCAATTCGAGGTAAATCTTGCCCATGTGGATTGTCCACTTATTGCCGCTGATGATGCGGCATACCTTCGCCGCGCGGTGCAGTTTGCCTGCCGGCAGGCCGGGTATGATGCAACATTTATGTCGAAACCCTATCCGGAGCTTTCCGGTTCGGGCATGCACATTCACCTAAGTTTGCTGGACAAGGACGGGGCGAACATATTCGACCCAACCGTCAAGAACGGCAACGGCGCGATGGGTAACGCCATTGCCGGCATGCAGGAAACCATGGGCGAGGCTATGGCGATTTTTGCGCCAAACTTCAATTCATACCGGCGGTTTTTGCCGGACCAGTTCGTTCCGGTGACCAAGGACTGGGGCGCAAACAACCGCTCCATGGCATTCCGCATTCCAACATCGGACAATGCCAACCGCCGCGTGGAGCACCGTGTGGCGGGAGCAGAAGCCAATCCATATCTTGTAATTGCAGCGGTGCTGGCGGGCGTTCACCACGGGTTGGCGAACAAACTGGAGCCTACGGCTGAAAGTTCAGGCAATGCCGGTGCGGAGGTTGACGAAACCCTGCCGTTGAAGCCTTGGGAGGCGTTCGATGCCTTCGAGAATGCTCAAACTCTGGGTGGCTATTTCGGTGCGGATTTTCTGACCGCTTACGCAACCGTGAAACGGGCCGAATTCGATGCCCTGATGGCCAAGCAGTTCCGCCGAGAATATGAGTGGTACCTGTAGAATCATATAACTGGGCAAAATTGGAGTGTGGCTCCGGGCTATCAACCTTTATGCGCCATAAACCAAACGACGCATCAGATTTCTTCTGTTGAAAATGAAGAGGCGATCTACGCCCGGTCGCATCATCAAGGCAACGAATTAAGAGACGATAGACGGGAGGAATATTGATGATGTATTTCAATCCTCAATCATTTTCGAACACACCGCCCACTTCGTTGACTCCACCTGCAATTTTTCTTCTTTGCGCAAGCATCTTTACCTTTGTTGTTGCAACTCTTCTTGCCGGTCCCAGCGCCTGAAGAAGCTGCATAAGTCGATGTGGGTTGGACAGCAGCTACAAACAAAACTGGCAAGGGCAGCCAGTATTAACTTGTACATCTGACACCTCCAATCGAAGTCTCAGCATAGCATAAATGCCGTGAATTGTGAGGTTGCTGACAAAACGCGGATGTGTTCAGGCACGAATTGCCTGCCAATTGCTGATGGCTTGGCTATGATTAGAACCCTGTTCATTTAGTATCCCAATGATGGCAAGTATGACATCGTGCCATTTTCGTGCCCAACCAAATGCCTGGTCATACCCTGAAACGAAAAACCGGCCCATCCCAAGGGAATGAGCCGGTTTAGTATCTGAAACTTTTCGTCCGTTATCTGGGCGCCAGCACCATAATCATCTGGCGGCCTTCCATTTTCGGATCGGATTCGACCTTGGCGATTTCTTCCGTGTCCCCCCTGACGCGGACCAAAAGGTCCCTGCCAAGTTGCTGGTGCGCCATCTCGCGCCCGCGGAAGCGCAGGGTGACTTTCACCTTGTCGCCATGTTCGAAAAATTTTTTCATCGCCCGCATTTTCACATCATAGTCGTGGGTATCGATGTTCGGGCGCATCTTGATTTCTTTGACCTCGATGGTTTTCTGCTTTTTCTTCGCTTCGTTGGCTTTTTTCTGGGCTTCGTATTTGAACTTGCCCAAATCAAGAACTTTGCAGACAGGAGGTTTCGCGTTGGGCGATACTTCGACCAGGTCAAGCCCGGCCTCCGCCGCAATCACAACTCCTTCTTCGGGGCTCATCGTTCCCCGCATATTTCCATCTTCATCAATCACCAGCACTTCATGTGCCGTGATCTTGTCATTGGCGCGCGGTCCCTCATCACGAGTGGGCGCTGCCCGGTATGGTCTTCGGCCTATTGCAAAATCTCCTCTTGTTCGTAGCGTTTGCCGATTGAAACTGCCACGGCTTCCACTATAGCCTGCAATTCACGACAGGCCGGGACAATAAACGCCTGCCTTTGCCGGTAAGTCAAGCGAAGCTGTGACTTTGGCCAAGGATTTTTTGATTTTGACCAACTTGGATGGGTAAATGAGCACGCCGGAATACCTTGAAATGCCAACTGGTGAGCAAATTGCCGTGCTTGCGCACCGCGCAGAAGATCGCATGAAGGACAAACCGGGACTGTTTTGGCTGGGTGGATTCAAGTCGGCCATGACGGGCACCAAGGCGAGCGCTCTTGCGCGTTGGGCGGAAAGCGAAGGCATGGCCGCTTGCCGCTTTGATTATTCGGGAAACGGGTTTTCCGATAATGGCAATTTCGAAGATGCCACCATTTCCCTATGGCTTGATCAGTCGCTTGCGGTTTTCGATGGCTACACACAAGGCCCTCAGATTGTTTTCGGCTCGTCAATGGGCGGTTGGCTGGCGGTATTGCTCTACATGAAGCTTGCCGCCAGGGGAGATGCAGACCGGGTGAGCGGCCTGGTGCCGATTGCGCCAGCTGCAGATATGACCGAAGCGCTTATGTGGAAACTTTTCCCCGATGAGATACGCGCATGCATTGAAGAAAATGGCGTCTGGTACCGCCCTTCAGATTATGGCGACGGCGACTATCCGATCACCGGAAAACTCATAGAGGACGGGCGTAAGCATTTAATTCTTGGTGAGAAAATAGAAGTTTCGTGCCCTGTGCGCATTTTGCATGGGGACTGCGATCCGGACGTGCCGTGGGAGCATGGACTCCGGCTCTACAACACGCTGTCCGGGTCCGATGTTACATTCACGCTCATAAAAAACGGCGATCACCGCCTGTCATCACAGGAGGAGATCGCCCGTTTGATTGCTACTGCAGCCGGTCTTGCCAAGTGACCGCGAGGTAAAAGGTTGATCAGTCGATGCGGTATCTCATGCACTCACGATACAAGAACCAATAGTGCTCGGCCTCTTCGCGCAGGCCGCGCCGTCCATTGGACATTGCCCGGCTCTTGTACCAGGCGCACACATTAAGGCGTTCACTGTTTGAAACGCCGGCATCTGCCGAATTGGGGCTAAGTGAAACACCAAATCCAACTATGGCGAAGGTGGCGGCGGCAATAATCGTTGATTTAATTGGCGACATAACTACGACCCTTCGATTGAATATCTCATCTCGGGCACAATACGATTATCGAATGAATTGGGCTTGAATGCGCCGTTCATCTTACGTTCATTTAGTTTTGAATCAGATTTACTTCGTCAGTCCCGGAATGCAACGCCAGCTTTCTGGGCGCGCAAGCGAGGGTCGGCGGATTTCACCAAAACCGGCCCGCCATCAAGCAGTTCGGCGCATCTTTCAAGGGTTTCCGTTTCCAGCCGTTCCATCGCCTCATGGGTGAAGAAGGTCAAATGGGGCAGCATAATCACGTTGGGAAGCTGAAAAAGCGGGCTCAATTCATGGCCGGCAAGCGCCAGGGGTTCAGCGCCATAAACATCAAGGCCCGCACCGGCAATCTGCCCTTCGGTGAGGGCTTCCAGCATCGCTGCTTCATCCACAATTGCGCCACGTGAGACATTGATGAGAAAAGCTGATGGCTTCATGGCCTCAAATTCCTGCCTTCCAAAGAGCCCCGTTGTTTCCGGCGACAGAACACAATGAACCGTCACAAAGTCGCACTCGGCCAGCATGGCGCGCAATTCATCGAATTTTTCAACACCTGCACGGCGCATTTCTTCTGCCGGCACGTGGGGGTCATAGCCAAGCACGCGGGTCCTGAAACCGGCGCCCGCCATACGCGCCATGCTACGCCCGATCCTTCCAACGCCCACAAGGCCAACCGTCTTTCCGGCAATGTCCGCCCCAAGCCACTGCGACTGCGGCCATGCCCAGCCTTCCCGTTTCATTTCTTCATCCAGGGGAACAAGTTTTTTTGCCATGGCAATGAGCAGGGCGAAGGCCCCTTCCGCAACGGTTTCCTCTGCATATTCGGGAATGTTCACTACCGGGATTTGGTGCTCAATGGCCGCGGGAATATCGATGGCATCAACACCAACACCGTATTTAACGACGCCTTTGAGCTTTGAGGCGCCTTCAATCACCTTGCGGGTGATGGGCGTGTAGCACATCAACAGCAAATCGGCTTCGCTCACCTCACGGGCAAGTTCGTCTTCGCTCACTCCGTCAGGGAGCAACACCAATTCGCCGCGCCCGCGCAAGGATTTGTCTATGAGCGGGCATTCCAGTTCCCGGTCCGTGCGGACGATTTTCACCATCAGTTTCTTTGCCCTGCCGTCTCTGTAATCGCTTCGTCGATGGCATCCAGGGCAAAATCCATCTGCTCCCGGGTCAGTATCAATGGCGGCGTGAATGTCAGTGTGTTGCCCATTGAGATTTTGAAAGAGAGGCCCTTGTCCAGGCATCGGTAAAAGACATCCTCCGCCAAATCATCTGCGGGGGTCTTCTCATCCCTGTCAGTTACAAGCTCTGCGCCAAACAAAAACCCGCGCCCGCGCACATCGCCGATAACCTTGTGGCGGGTCTTCATCTCATTCAGGCGTTCAATGGCGTGCCGGCCCAAATTGGCGGCATTTTCGGCCAACCCCTCGTCTTCGATAATCTCAATCGTTGTCAGCGCCGCACGGGTCGTGACCGGGTTCTTCTCATGTGTGAAGTGGCCGAAGGCGAAATCTCCGGCAACATCAAGATCCGGGCGTGCAAGAACAGCGGCAATCGGCAAGATGCCGCCACCCAACGACTTGCCCATCACCAGGATGTCCGGGACAACGTCATCATGATCACAGGCGAACATGCGCCCGGTCTTGCCCAGGCCTGTCGGGATTTCATCAAAAATCAACAGTGCGCCATGGTCATTGCACGCTTTTCTCACTTCAGCCCAGAAACCGGGCGGAGGTATGTAGGGAACCGCGCGCGCAGGTTCTGCAACAACCGCTGCAACGTCGCCTTCTTTTTCAAGCACATAACGCACGAAATTGGCACAGGTCATATTGCATTGTTCAAGGACAGGCTGGCCGTCCTTGTCCGGATAACCATAGGGGCAGCGGTAGCAGGCAAATGGCGCCACATGTTCCGTTCCGCTCAAAAGGGGGCCGATAATGTGAGAGCGGAACAATTGTTCACCGCCCACGGAACTTGCACCAAAACCTGCGCCGTGAAAGGCATCCCAGAAAGATACCGTCTTGTGCCTGCCAGTTGCCGCGCGGGCAAGCTTCAACGCCACTTCAACCGCATCAGACCCGCCGGTTGTGAAGAGAACTTTGGAAAGGTTGCCTGGCGAGATGCTTGCAAGCTTTTCTGCGAGCAAGGTTGCCGGCTCGCATGCAAACCTGCGCGGGGCAAATGGAAGTGTGTCCATTTGTTCGGCAATGGCCTTTTTTAGGCGCGGATGGCCATACCCAATGTGGTGCACATTGTTGCCGTGAAAATCGAGATAGCGCCGGCCTTGCGCATCTTCGATATAGGCCCCTTCGGCCTTTGCAATCACGGAAAGGCATGGCGAGGAAACGGACTGATGCAGAAAAGCATGTGCATCAGCCTCCAGCGCCCGTTGGGTTGCCGCATCGTGGGTGCGCGAGGCCCAATCGAGCCGCCTTGCAGATGTATTGATTTCCCCTTCTGACTGAACAGGAGAGGTGTCCTTGCGAGCGCCCATGAGATTTTCTTCCATGTCAAACCGCAACAGGTATGCGCCGGCATCTTCACGCCCGGTTACAAGAAAAGCAATGGTGGGTGCGCAAAATTTCCCGCTCAATTCCTCGCGCCCGTATTGAACCAGTTTGCCATGGCTAGACCGTATTATGTCGTCAAGCCCACCCTCCAGCGCGAACACATATGAAATTGTATAGAAAAAGCATGCCTTATCGATGGAACCGCTTTCTTCCATCTGCTCTCCGGCTTTTGCATAGAGCCTGGCAAGGGTTTCCAAATCGTCTGCCTCGTGGGCTGCGAGGATTGCCTTTTCCAGAGTTTCATCTGTCATGAAAACGCCCTTCGCCTCATCGCGCACTATGGCCCTTCTGCAAGGCGCGGTCTGCCGGAAGCAGAAACCTGATACACACACTCCACGAGGGTTTCCTTGCCTTCCATAATGGCGGTTTTGTCGGTGCGCTTTTCGCTGATGCTCAGCTCACCGGCGCCGGCCTGAATTGCACGGGCCTCTGCCTCTTGCTTCAAGATGTTGCTGGCAAAATCAATTGCCTTGTCAAGATTGCCGAAAAGGCCAGGTGCGCCTTGCTGATGGGCGGCGACAACCTGAAAGCGGCCCGGCTCAGGCTGGGTGATTTCCGCTGTCAGGGTAACCCGCACATGGCCAACCACGGCGCCCACCGCATTGGCAACGTGGGCATAGGGGGGAATTATGGCCTCTGCCGCGAGCCGTTCAGCAACGTCGCGGTAATAGGTTGACGCGGGCGCACCCAGCCCCACTACTGGCAGTGAGAGGTCAAATCCGATATTCACGGTTTGCTCGCCGCCGGCAATTTTGTTCTGGGCAAGCAGTAATGCCGGAACGCCGTCGTCCTTTATTCCATCTTCGCGCAAACAGGCCGCCAGCAGGGTTTCCGCTGACGTTGCGATAAGCGTTTCAACTATCCACTTTGCGGCGGTTTCCGCATTTTCGCACACATAAGCCCCGGCATTTGTCTGTTGCCGGGCCAAGAGCGCCAGCCCTTTACGGGCGGCCTCGCCATCCCACTCTTTGTACTTTCCAAGCACATGAGCGGCATCTGATGGGGTGGCGCCACAAATCATCACCAGCCCGCGCCCGACAAGCCTGTCGAGTGCGCTCTTGTTTTTGCGCGATGCCAGAAGCTGGTTGAGCGGAACAACGGAACTTCCAAGGGCCTCGATGAGGGCCTTTTCATTATCCGACAATGCGCTGTCATGGGCGCTCGACCGCCCAACCGCCTTTGCGAACAGACCGAAATGCTCATCATGCCGGGGCGCTCTGAGCTGCTTGTCGAGGGTTCCATGCACGATTTCAGGGCTCTCAAGCGCCAGAAGGCTCAAGGGAATGTGGCGCTTCGGCCCAAGGTGCAGTTCGCTCTTCAAGCCCGTTGGCACCACACGCACTTCGCTGTCACCGCCGAGCCCGATTGTGCGCATGGCAACCGCTTCCACCATTGTTTTCCAGCCGCCAACGGTTGCCCCTTCCGGGTCAATGCCCGGCCTGCTGCCACGTAAAAACGCGTAGTCGGTGGTGGTGCCGCCAATATCTGAAATCAACGCGTTTTCCGTTTCGCTCAGCCATGGCGCACCTACAAGTGAGGCGGCGGGGCCCGACAATAT
>JBPCVY010000277.1:0-25556 GCA_051010055.1 Hyphomicrobiales bacterium
ATCGGCGCAGCTATGTTGGACGGCGAATTGGAATACCGGAAGAGGGACTATGATAGGGCCTTTGCAAGTTTGCGCCTAGCCGTCTCACGCGACGATGCATTGAACTATACTGAGCCATGGGCCTGGATGCATCCGCCACGCCACGCACTAGGTGCATTGTTGGCCGAGCAGGGTATGCTCGAGGAGGCTGAAGCTGTTTTTCGCGCGGACCTCGGTTACGACCGAACCATCCCGCGATGCTGTCAGCACCCCGACAATGTCTGGGCGCTGCAGGGACTTGTTGAATGCGTGGAACAGACAGGAGATGCAAACGAACATCGGCTCCTTAGTCAAAGGCTGGAATTCGCGAAAGCGCGCGCGGATGTGCCAATCGAAAGTGCATGTTTTTGCCGGAAGACATCTATCGGTCCCTAAAAGAACGCGTGTACTGACCCGAACGCTATGTCTATTGCGTGGACTTTTCGTTCTCATCGGTCGCTTGCGCGGCCAGGGAGATCACCGGCTCCATATCGGCGAGCACTGAGTCGGGGAGATGACATTTGATGATGTGGCCCGCGCCTAGTCTCCGCACGGGCGGCATCGTCGTGTCGCACAGGTCGCCTGCAACGAGGTGTTTGCGCGGGCATCGCGTTTGGAAGGGGCAGCCCGAGGGCGGGTTCATTGCCGAGGGAATGTCGCCTTCCAAAACTATGTGCTTCTTCTGAATCGACGTATCGGCAATCGGCACTGCCGATAACAGTGCCTCGGTGTAGGGATGATAGGCCGGTGAAAAGACCTGCTCAGTGGACCCATGCTCGACGATATGACCGAGATACATAAAAAACACCCTGTCGGCCAGATAGCGGACGATCGACAGGTCATGACTGATGAAAAGCAGCGTCGTGCGGGATGCACGCTGGATGTCCATCAAAAGATCTGTGACGGCCGCCTGCACAGACACATCGAGCGCCGATACCGGCTCATCCGCTACGACGACCTTTGGCTGACCGGCAAAAGCGCGGGCAACACCGATGCGCTGTTTTTGCCCGCCCGATAGCTGACGCGGTTTGCGATGTTCGAATTCTCGGGGCAGCTTGACGAGATCAAGCAGCTCCAGCATGCGCGCGCGCCGTTCTTTCTGGCTGTTACCAATATTGAACTTCTCGAGTGTGCGGATGATCTGAGCGCCGACCGAGTGTGACGGGTTCAATGTGTCAAATGGGTTTTGAAACACCATCTGTAAGGAGCTGACGGTGCCCGTATCGCGCGATTGGATTTCAGCATAACCGATCTCCAGGTTACCGAGAAGGACGCTACCTTCCGAGGCCGTCTCAAGCCCGAGCAGCACCTTGGCGAGCGTTGATTTTCCGCAGCCGGACTCGCCAACAATCGCGACGGTCTCCGCCTCGCGGGCATCGAGGGAGATATCTTCGTTGGCTTTGACGGTTTGCTTGTTGCCGCCGCCAAATAGCGCGCTTGAGGCAACCTGATAGTACTTGCGCAAACCGCTGACGTTAATGACGGTATCACCGAGTGGGGCTGCCGCTCCGATTGAGCTTGCCGCCACTGCAGCATTCCAATCAATTTCATCAGCGCGCGCGCAACGCGTCAGGTGATCGCGCGATCCATGGGCATGAACCATCGCCAGCTTGCCAGCGTCGCATACGCCATTGACGAAGTGATCACAGCGCGGGCCAAAGTTGCAGCCGGGCGGGCGCTCATGCGGCAGCGGCAACTGCCCGGGGATCGCGACCAAGGGACGTGACATCTTGTCGGCGCCGGGCAGTGGGATGGAGCGGAACAAGCCCTGCGTATAAGGATGGCGCATGCGGTCGAACACATCGGCGATATCGCCAGTTTCGACGGCTTCACCCGAATACATGACCGTCAGCCGGTTGCAGGTTTCGAGCACGAGGCCAAGATTGTGGGAAATAAACAGGATCGACGTGCCGAATTTTTCGCCAAGCTCTTTGACAAGCTCGACGATGCCTGCTTCGACCGTTACATCGAGCGCGGTTGTTGGCTCGTCGAGCAGCAGCAAAGACGGGTTTGCGAGCAATGCCATCGCGATTACGATACGTTGCTGCTGTCCACCCGACAGCTGGTGTGGATAGGCTTTCATGACGCGGGGCGGATCAGGCAGATGCACCGATTCCAGTATGGCCAATGCCCGTTCGTAAGCGGCGGATTTTGAGATCTCTTCGTGCACAAGCAGCACTTCGGCCAATTGCCGCCCAACACGCATTGCCGGATTAAGCGATGCCATCGGCTCCTGATAGACCATGGCAATGTCAGAGCCGCGCATGTCGCGCAATTCTTCTTCCGACATCGTGCGCATGTCGCGGCCCATGAATTTGACTTCGCCGCCGACGATGGCGCCGTTCTTGCCCATATACTGCATGATGGCGAGGGCAACGGTGGACTTGCCACATCCCGACTCGCCAACGATGCCGACAGCTTCTCCAGGCATAACCGTTAGATTGAAGTCCACCACCGCAGGGATTTCCCCTGCACGGGTGTAATATGAGATCGAAAGGTCCTTACATTCCAGGACGGGGGTCTGATCTTTTGTGGCCATTTGCTCAGTCCCTCAATGAAATTTCACGCAGGCCATCGGCCAGAAGGTTCAGGCCCAGCACCAGTGTGGAGATGGCTATAGCTGGCCACACTGCGCCATTGGCGCCGAATTCACCAAGCGGTTGGGATTCAGCAATCATCTTGCCCCAGTCAGGGTCGGGGGGGGGAAGGCCAATGCCAAGATAGCCCAGTAGCGCGATGGTGATGATCACATAGCCAAGGCGCAGGCAGGCATCGACAATCAGCGGGCCACGCGCGTTGGGCAATAGCTCGACAAGCATGATGTAAAGCGGGCTCTCGCCGCGCACTTCGGCGGCGGCAACATAATCGCGCGTTTTAAGGTCCAGTACCAATCCACGCACAATACGCATGATCGCCGGGCCGGTAGCGAAGGTCACCGCGATGATGACATTCAGGCCTGAGGCTCCAAGATAGGTGATGATGATGAGATAGAGCACCATTACCGGGAAGGACAAAAGCACGTTGCCGATAAATGTAATAACCTCATCCCACCATCCGCTCAGGTATCCGGCCATAACACCCATCAATATGCCGACCGTGTAGGCGACAATGGTCGCAAGCGTTGACCATAGCAGGACAAGCTGCGAGCCCCAGATGAGGCGCGAGAGAATATCGCGACCTTTATAGTCTGTCCCAAGCCAGAAATTGGTGCCATCAGGCCCTTGCGAAAACGGGCTTTGGAATGGGATTAACGGCTTGTTCGGATCGAGCAGCGGCAGAACCGGCGCTAATACGGCCAGCGTTACCCAGAACAACACCAGGAACAGGCCGAACATGCCAATCGGTGATTCCTTGAGCAGGCCAATCGACTTCAGGATTGTCTGCAATGTGCTCGGCGGGCGGGCTACTTCTACAGTTTGATCGCTCATCATAATTCTCCTTTTTCAGTAAGGCGTGATCAGGAGAACCTGATGCGCGGGTTAAGGAACATGTAGCCAACATCAGAAATGATCTGACTGGCCACGGCGACGAAAACGGCAATCATGGTGCAGGCTTCAAGGACATAGATGTCACCGAAGAGGGCGGCGTCATAGATAAGTTGTCCAAACCCGTTGTAGGCGAAGAAAACCTCGACAACGATTAGGCCTGACAGGAGATAGTTGAGCTGCAGGACCATGACTGTGAAGGGTGCGATCAGCGCATTGCGCAAAGCATGCTTCATGACAACTTCTTTGTACGGCACCCCTTTGAGATAGGCCGTTCGGATGTACTGGGACGTCATGACCTCCGCCATGGAGGCCCTGGTCATTCGGGTGTAGTAACCGAAATTGTAGAGCACCAGCACCATGACCGGCAGAATAAGTTCAATCCACGAAAATCCTGACATGAATGATGATGTGCCCGGTAACCAGCCCAGGGTGAAAACGAAAAGGAACACCAACAGGGTCGCCGACGCAAACTCCGGCACTGAGGTGGTCAAAACCGAAACAACGGTGATGATCCGGTCCCGCAGGGAGCCTTCCGAAATACCGGACAGAATGCCAAGTACCAGTGAAATCGAAATGGTGATGACAAAGACCAGCCCACCAAGAATTGCGGTGTTCGCCAGCCGCGGGCCAATGCGGTCCCAAACCGGCGTATTGGTCTCAATGGATGTGCCCCAGTCGCCGGAAATGAACCGCAGCACCCAGGTGAAATAGCGTTGCAGCGCAGGCTCGTCATAGCCATTTTGCGTGAGCCACAATTCCCGCTGCTCCATTGTTGAATATTGACCCAGAACACGGGTCGCGACAGCCATTTTGTCGCTTTCAAAAATCAAAAACAGAATGACGGAAATGACAAACATGATCAGCAGCATCGACACGATGCGCTTGGAGATCAACAGCAGCATAATTGATTGCCCCCTCTATGCCCCGATGGTTGCCGCATAGGATGCAGCACACGGGCCCTCCACATTAATAGAACTACCTCTTAGACGGGCAGTTTGATTCTTCTTCCGGGGCAATCATAAGTGTATCATCGCGCGCGATGCAAGGCGCGCGCGCGATGCCCTGGAACGGAGTTGCGTCAGATTCAGCCGGTTTTTTTTGTGGAGGTTGCATCAACGGATGTGCAATGGGCTGGTGGGGCTTGATGAAGAACTTTCGCAGCAATCGGCCATATCCATTTATCAGATACCCTTTATTTGCTTTCAGAAATTCTTCCCGGCCAGAACGGTATATCTGCGGAAGATTATACCACGCCACCTGTGGATTATCGTGGTGAACCACATGCAGATTATTATTGAGGAACATCAAGGAGATGAGGGGGTTGGTTTCGACAACCGCCGTGCGGGCCTTTGGGTCTTCATGGGCGCGGTGCTCGGCATAAGAACGCATGAGGGTGAGCGAAGTGCCGGCCCAGACGAAACACACAAGAAACACAACAAACGGCATTTGACAGATGACCAGCACCCAATAAAGAAGCGATGCCACCGCAAGAAGATGCCAGCCCCACGCTGCAGCAACTTCCGCGTTCCCTTTGAGGAGCAATCTTGCCTCGGAGAATGCGAACCGGATGAATGCCACGACCGGGCCGATGATTAGCCGCCCGGTGCTCGTGTTGTTGACGTTCAAGAGCAGGCGTTCGAAATCTGTGAGTGAACCAAAGTCCTTGGGTGTCAGGAACCAGCTTTCCGGGTCATCGAAAGGATCTGTCAGACGGTCGTCATTGTGATGCTTCAGATGGAGTTTGCGGTAGCGCAGGTAAGGCACCCAGACAATTGGGCTGAAGGCAACAAGAAACGAGTTCAATCCCCTGATACGGGTCGGATGGCCATGTGCGGCCTCATGGCAAAGCGAGCCGTGCAAACAAGCTGCAAATCCACCCAGCGGCAATAACGACCACAGCGGAATTTCGGCCCAGTACCAAGTGAGTGCTGCAAATGCGGCATAGGTTAAAATGACCAGCCCAAGAGTTTTCCATTCTACAGCACGCAAGCTAATGCTTGCCCGCACAACACCTTCAGTACTCATATGAAATTTTGCCCCGCCAAATGAACCAGACCTTTATCCCCGGCTATCACTGTATCGTGATCAAAACGTTTGAAAACCGCGATTATGTGCATAAATCGATGATTTTGTAACGCATTGTGCTATTTTGGTGACAACTGTAAACACAATTGCCATAGGGCGACCGTGAAATGGACAAGCGCGAAACCGTTGAGATTTTCAAGCAGCGATTGACCGAATTGATCGACCGCACCCGTCTGTCGCGTGCCCAGTTTGCCGCCAAGGCGGGGCTTGATCGCTCAACCCTTTCCCAGCTTCTTGCCGAGGACGCCGTGCGGCTTCCCCGCGCTGATACGATTGCCCGCATCGCTGCGCGCCACAAGGTGTCGGCGGACTGGCTGTTGGGATTGAGCCAGCGCGACCAGGTGGCTGCCGACGTTGTGGCGCAGCTTGAGATCGAGGCCGGGGTCGACAAACCGGTCGACGAGCGCCTTATCCAATGGCATGAGGAAGCAAGCGGTTTCAAAATCCGCTATGTGCCAGCCACGATCCCCGATTTGCTGAAAACGGACGCGGTAATTGATTACGAATATTCCGGGCGAAACGGCATTACTACCCGCGGCCAGCAAGCGGCCACGAAATTGCGCCTTCGCTACAGCCGCCGGGCAGAGACGGATATGGAGGCCTGTGCCTCGGTACAGTCGCTTCGCAGTTTTGCCTATGGCGAAGGTATGTGGGCGGGTTTGGATGAAAGTGTGCGCCGCGAACAGCTTGAACACATGCAACTGCTCACTGATGAGCTTTACCCGACATTCAGGTGGTTTTTGTTTGACGGACTGACAAATTTTGCGGTTCCCTACACTGTTTTTGGTCCGCAAAGGGCCGCAATTTATTTGGGTGGGATGTATTTCGTGTTCACCTCAACTGAACATATTCGCGAGTTGAGCTGGCATTTTGACACGCTGATACGTCAGGCAACGGTGCAGCCGAACGAAACGGCGGAATTTATATCCCGGTTGCTGGAGGAGATTCCATGATTTCCAGTTTGGGTATGTATGATTTTGAGGAAGTGCGCTGGGCCACCAATGCCTTGTGGAGCGCCATTGCATGCGTCCTTGAAGACGAAGGTTTTGACGATGTGCCCAAGGGGTTGGAGCGCGCCAGACTAGGCAACGATATCTGGACTGCCAATGACCTGTTGATAGCGCAGACTTGCGGCTATCCTCTCATGACGTCGTTGAAAGGGCGCTGCGCCTATGTCGCAACCCCTTGCTATGGCGTTGAAGGTTGTGAAGGTGCCAACTATTCAAGCGTCATCCTTGCCAGGGCTGGTGACGGTCCGCAAACGCTGGAAGATGCCCGCGGGCTCAGGGCAGCTGTGAACGGCCCAGATTCCATGTCTGGGCACATTGCGCTCAAAGCTGCATTTGCGCCATATACCAAAGATGAATCCTTTTTTGGTAGCGCCATCGTTACCGGTCGTCATACGGCCTCTATGGAGGCGGTGCGCGATGGTGAAGGTGATGTGTGTGCAATTGATTGCGTCACTTATGCACTTGCTGAACGCTACCGGTCTGACCTGTGCAAGGGATTGAAGAAAATCGGCTCCTCGCCAGCGGCTCCGGGCCTTCCGCTCATAACATCACTTACAATTGAACAGGGTGGGGAAGGTGGCCCGAACCTTGAAAGATTGCGTAAAGCATTGAAAACAGCCTATCTAAGTCCCGAGACCCGCGATGCCCGCGAAGCGCTCTTCATTACAGGACTGGTTAATCTGAACTCGAATGCCTATATGCGCATTCTTGAGATTGAAGAAATGGGATCAGGGCTGAACATCTTACCCTGACGGCTAATCGGGCAGCCGGCGGCGGCAAAACTCAAAGAAGGGGCACGACTTAATGATTGATCTTTACACATGGAGCACACCCAACGGTCGCAAAGCGTCGATAATGCTTGAAGAAATTGGCCTGGACTATGAAGTTCATCCAATCAATATCGGCAAGGATGATCAGTTCGCTCCCGAATTCTTGAAAATTGCGCCAAACAACAAGATTCCGGCCATTGTTGAGCGTGAGACAGGCTTCCACCTCATGGAATCTGGTGCGATTTTGATGTATCTGGCTGAAAAAACCGGAAAATTGATGCCATATACGGGCGATGCGCGCTGGCGGGTTATCGAATGGCTCATGTGGCAAATGGGCGGTACTGGGCCATTTTTGGGCCAGGCCCATCATTTTGTCCATTTTAACCCCGATGTTTCTGAATATGCGCGCAACAGATACGCCAAGGAAGCGCAACGGCTTTATGGCGTTCTGGACAGGCGCCTTGGCGAGGTGGAATTTCTCGCCGGAGAATACTCAATCGCCGATATCGCAACCTGGCCATGGATATCCCGGTATCAGTGGCAGAATGTCGATATGAACGATTTTCCGAATGTAAAGGAATGGTATGTCAAAATTGCTGAGCGACCTGCCGTTCAAAAAGGGTATAATGTTCCGGCAACCGATCAGCAGATGCCAATGCCATAGCGGCATCGCAATTGGTATCACAGTTAGGGTGATGAATGGGTAATCGCGTACGAATTGTTCTTGGTTTGGCCCTGGGGCTGGCGCTTCTTGCCCCTGCGGCCAGCGGTGTTGCTTTGGCGGCTGAAGCTGCAAAGCAGCCGGCAAATAAGACGGAAACCGGCGAGACCAAGAAGAAAAAGCCAACCGGCCAGCAACCAACACTGGTTGGGGTCGATGCCGTGCGCGAGGAGCCTCTTTCTCAAACTGTGCCAATTCTTGGCCGCCTTGTGTCGTTGCGTTCAGGTGAGGTATCGGCGGAAATTCCCGGCGCTGTGCACGTTCTCAATGTGGCAGTTGGCGATCACGTGAAAGAGGGTGATCTGATTGCCGAACTCGACAGCATAACGGCGCGCGCCCGCCTTGAGTTGTTGAGCGCTGAAATAAAGCAGGCAGAGGCGGATGTTGAGGCTTTTGAAGCTGAGTTTCAGCTCATCAGCCAGGATCTCGAACGCCAGACAAAGCTGAAAAAGTCCGGTGCCTTTTCCCGGGCGAAATTTGAAGACGCCATTCAAAAGGTTGCAAAGGCACAGGCAAATATTTTACGTGCGAAAGCCACAATGGCAGCGCGTGAGGCAAACAAGCGCCTTACTGAAATCGTTCTTGAGAAAACAATTATCAAAGCACCTTATGACGGTGTGGTACTGCGCAAAATGACCGAACAGGGTAGTTATGTGAAAGCTGGCGATCCGGTCATTTCACTTATGGCGGATGAAAGCCTTGAGGTGGAGACAGATGTGCCCTCCAACCGTCTTGGTGGGCTTGTGCCGGGAACAAAAATTCCGCTGGTTCTGGAAGATAATTCCCGGCACTGGGCAACAGTGCGTTCCGTGCTGCCCACGGAAAACCCGATGACTAGAACGCGTCCGGTGCGGTTTTCGCCCATATTCGATGAAACCATGACTGGTCTTGCCAATGCACAGACCGTAACGGTGGAAGTTCCGGTCGGCGCCCAACGTCAGGTCGTTACTGTGCACAAGGATGCCATCATCAAACGTGGCGGCGGCAGCGTTGTTTTTGTGGTTTCAGAAGACAAGGCCCAACCCCGAAAAATACAAATCGGCGAATCTGCCGGTGCGCGCGTTGAAGTGCTGGATGGCCTTTCTGTCGGCGAAGAAGTTGTGGTGCGCGGCAATGAACGGCTGCAGCCTGGAGCGCCGGTCATGATCAGAAAAGGGTCCTGACCGCGTCTGGTCGGGCGCTGCGAAGCAATGAACATCATCAAGATTTCCATCGAGCGGCCCATTGCGGTGATCTCCGCCGTGCTCATGGTTGTGATGTTCGGCCTTGTTGCCCTTCAGACAATTCCTATTCAGCTGACACCGGATGTAAACCGGCCGGTTATCACGCTCTACACCGTATGGCCGGGAGCCGCGCCGGCTGAAGTGGAGCGCGAAATCACCAACCGGCAGGAGGAGGTGCTGAAAGGCATTCCCGGCATGCAGTCGGTGGTGAGCAACTCCACGCGCGGTTCGGCCCGAGTAACACTTGAGTTCGACGTTGGCACAAATATGGACAGGGCCTTGTTGCTGGTTGCCAACCGGCTCGACAGGGTAACCGATTATCCAGAAGAAGCCGACGAGCCCACTTTGTCGCTGGCGGGAGCAGAAGACCAGCCCATTGCCTGGTTCATCATATCGCGCCTTGAAGGCAATGACCGGCCCATTCACGAATATGGAGACTTTCTCAATGACGTTGTGAAAGAGCGCATTGAGCGGGTACCGGGTGTTTCCGAGGTCTCCATCTTTGGCGGCAGTGAGAGGGAAATCCAGGTTATTGTCCGCCCTGAACAGCTTGCCCGCTATCAGCTAACCATTTCCCAGCTCACCAGAGCCCTCAGGGGTGCAAACATTGCCATTAGCGCCGGTAAGGTTGATGAGGGAAAGCGCAGCTATACGGTGCGCACGGAAGGCGAGCTGAACACGGTTGAGGCGGTGCAAGCGGTTGTTTTGCGCTCAGAGCGCGATACTGAAACCGGGCGAATTGGGCGCGTTACCGTTGGCGATGTGACGGACGTTCAGTTTGCGTTCAAAGAGCCGGGCTCGAAAATCCGCCAGCTTGGAATCCCGGCGCTGGCATTCAATGCCAAACGGGAAACCGGCGCCAACGTCATTGAGACCATGGAGGGGATACGCGAGGCGGTGGATGATCTCAACGCCGGGCCTATCCCGAACGCCGACCTGAAGCTGGTGCAGGCCTATGACGAAACGGTCTACATTGAATCCGCGGTTGATCTGGTGCGCCAGAATATTTGGTATGGGGGCACGCTTGCCGCCATTATCTTGCTTTTGTTCTTGCGCTCGTGGCGGGCAACTTTAATTGTTTCCATCGCCATTCCGGTTTCTGTTGTCGGCTCATTTGTGGCCATGGCTGCGCTTGGCCGCTCGCTGAATGTGATTTCCCTGGCCGGGCTTGCCTTTGCAGTCGGCATGGTTGTGGATGCGGCCATTGTGGTGCTGGAGAATATTTTCCGGCTGCGCGAGCGCGGGAAACCCCCGGCAGAAGCTGCTTATGAAGGGGCATCGCAGGTTTGGGGCGCCGTGCTTGTCTCGGCGCTCACCACCGTAATGGTGTTCATTCCCATTTTGGTTATGAAACTGGAGTTGGGCCAGCTTTTCCGCGATATCGCGGTTGCTATTTCCGTTTCCGTACTTTTGTCCCTCATTGTCTCGGTGACCGTCTTGCCGGCGCTCGCAAGCCGGCTTTTAGCGGCAGCTTCCAGCACAAGTGACGGCAAGCTGAAACGCGTATTCCTTCCCGGCATCGACCATTTCGCCGGCGGGTTTGTCGCGGCCATTACAGGCTATGCCAGGCTGATGATCCGTTCAAAATTCCTGGCGTTTGTTTCCGTCGCGATGATCACCGCGATAACTACCTTCGGGGCCTGGAAATATCTGCCGGAACTGGAATATCTGCCGAACGGAAACCGTAATCTTGTGTTTGGCATTATCGTGCCGCCGCCAGGTTATAATCTCGAAACGACAACGACAATTGCAGAGAGTTTTGAGGAAGGCGTAAAGCCTTTGTGGGCCAGCGAAACCGGCCCGGAATCAAAACCCGGCGAACCACCGAAAATTGCCCGTTTCTTCTTCGTTGCCACACCCACGCGCACATTCATTGGCGCAGCGGCGGTGGATGCACAAAGGGCAGCAGAACTGCGCCGCCCGCTCAATGATTTGATGTTCCGCGAGCCCGGCACGTTCGGCGTGGTCAATCAGTCATCTATTTTCGGGCGCGGATTGGGTTCCAGCCGACAAATCGATCTTGATGTATCGGGGCCTGATCTTGAAACCATATTGGAAACGGCAACCCGTGCTGCCGGTCTCATATTCCAGACCTTGCCTCTCAATGAAGGTAACAGTTTCAGACCGGTGCCGGGGCTTGAACTGGGCGCGCCGGAGATCCGGGTTGTCCCGGACAGGACAAAGCTTGCAGATGCTGGCGTCACCGCCCTGGAACTTGGCCAGTCCATTGATGCCTTCAATGACGGGCTGCGGGTGGCGGAAGTCACGGTTGGTTCTGACCGGCTGGATCTCATGTTGAAGGGCGCTGAAGATCAGGTAACCGCAACGCAAGGCATTGCCAGCCTGCCGGTGGTCACCATGCAGGGGCATATCTTGCCCGTATCCTCGCTTGCCGGTGTAAACCTTACCGCCGGGCCGACAGAGCTGCGCCACAAGGAGCGCAACCGGACCGTCACTTTGCTGATTACGCCGCGTGATGACCTGGCCCTTGAGCGGGCACTTAATCTCATCCGCTCTAACGTTATTGAAGAGCTCGAAAGACAAGGACTGCCCAATGGTGTGCGGCTGAGCCTTTCCGGCACCGCGGACAAACTGAACCAAACATGGACGGCCATGCGCGGGCAGCTGCTGATTTCGCTCATCATTGTTTATCTCGTGATGGCGGTTCTGTTTGAAAGCTTCATCTACCCGCTGATAATTCTCTTGTCTGTTCCGTTGGCGGCTGCCGGCGGGGTTGGCGGGCTTGCCATTTTGAACATGTATGTGTTTCAGAAGCTCGACATGCTGACCATGCTCGGGTTCATCATTCTCATTGGCATTGTGGTGAACAATGCCATCTTGCTTGTGCACCAAACCCTCTTTCACATCAGATCGGAAGGAATAGCGGCCGGTGATGCTATTGTGGAAGCAACCCGCAACCGCATACGCCCCATCTTCATGTCAACGCTGACATCGGTTTTCGGCATGTTGCCGCTGGTTGTCCTTCCAGGTGCGGGCTCTGAGCTCTACAGGGGACTTGGCTCTGTGGTTGTTGGTGGATTATCGCTGTCAGCGCTGCTGACGCTGCTGGTTATTCCGCCAATGCTTTCGATGCTGGTCGGGCCGCTTGAAGCGCGCTCACAGGCCCGGCGTCAGGCCCGGGAAACCTTCTCCGGCGCCCCGGCGGAATAGTACTGCGCTCACTTACCCTATTAGGCGGGCTGCAGCCTTCTTACGCCCGATAAGCGGCAGGAGGGCGGCCAGTTCGGGGCCGTGATCGCGTCCGGTAAGCGCCTTGCGCAAAGGCTTAAAGAGCGCTTTGCCCTTGCGGCCCGTTGCCTCTTTCACAGCGCTCGTCCAGGTGCGCCAGGTATCTCCTGACCAGGGTTCCGGCGGTAATAGCGAAAGGGCGGTTTCGCAAAACTCTGCGTCCTCAGGGGCAATTTCAGGGGTGATTTCACCCTCCACCACGGCCCACCAATTTTGCGCATCCTCAAGACGCTCAATGTTGCCGCGCACTGCGTTCCAGAATGCTTCACCGCCGCCAACGCCCAGTTTTTCCAGCCTTTCGGCCACATCACCATGCTCAAGTATATGAAGCAGTTTGGTATTGAGGCCTTTAAGCTCGCTTTCATCAAAACGGGCTGGTGCGCGCGAAAGTTTTGTTAAATCAAACAGATCAACAAGCTCGTCCATTGTCCGATGCGGTGCTACAGGGTCGGATGTGCCGATGGTTGCCGCGTGACTGGCCACCGCCATCGCCTCAAGGCCCTCATCGCGCAGGGCGCCGATGGATAGGGCGCCAAAGCGCTTTGACAGGCCCTGGCCATCTGCGCCGGTAAGCAAGTTGTGATGGGCAAATTCCGGGGGCATAGCGCCGAGCGCCTTGAACAGCTGGATTTGCACGCCCGTATTGGCCACATGGTCTTCGCCGCGAATAACGTGGGTGATGCCAAAATCAATATCATCGGTTACCGAGGGCAGGGTGTAGAGGTAGGTGCCATCGGCCCGGCTCAGCACCGGGTCAGAAAGGCTGGCCGCATCAATCGACTGCTCGCCCCTAATGAGGTCATTCCAAGTTACCGTTTCGTGGTCGAGTAAGAACCGCCAGTGAGGCTTGCGGCCTTCGGCTTCAAGAGCTGCCTTTTCATCGTCGGAAAGATTAAGCCCCGCTCGGTCATAAACAGGGGGCAGGCCGCGCAGTCTCTGTCGCTTGCGTTTGGTATCCAGCTCTTCCTGCGTTTCATAGCAGGCATAAAGCCGGCCAGCTGCGCGCAACAGATCAGCCACTTTGTCATAGCGCCCGAACCGTTCTGACTGGCGGGCGATTTCATCGGGCGGTGTACCGAGCCAGATAAGGTCGCGCTCAATCGCTTCGGCATATTCTTTTTTGGAACGCTCCAGGTCAGTGTCATCAAACCGCAGGAGGTTCGTGCCCTTTTGCCTTTTGGCAAACAGCCAGTTGAGCAGGGCCGTGCGGGCGTTGCCGACGTGAATGAGCCCGGTAGGTGAGGGGGCAAAACGTGTTTTTACGGTCATTTGGTAATCCGGTCCCGGAAGGCGTTGACGATTGGATAGCGCCTGTCGCGGCCAAAATTCTTTTGCGTTAATCTCACGCCAGGCGCTGCCTGCCGGCGTTTGTACTCGGCGATGTAGAGCAAGTGCTCAATGCGCTCCACCAGCGCGCGGTCATGTCCACGTGCTGCAATCTCTTCCACCGATTGCTCGTTCTCGACCAGGCCGTTGAGAATATCGTCAAGCGCGTCATAAGGCGGCAAGCTGTCCTGATCGGTCTGGTCTTCGCGCAGCTCTGCAGATGGTGCCTTGGTGATGATGCGCTCCGGGATAACCCGGGTTTCGGGGCCAAGACAGTTTTTCGGCCGAACCTGGTTGCGCCAGTTCGAAAGGGCATAAACTTGCGTCTTGTAAAGGTCTTTTATGGGGTTGAAGCCGCCGTTCATGTCTCCGTAGAGAGTCGCGTATCCAACTGAAACTTCTGACTTATTTCCTGTGGTCACCACCATTGATCCGAACTTGTTCGAGATCGCCATCAAGATGGTGCCCCGCGCCCGGCTTTGAATGTTCTCCTCGGTGACATCTACCTCAAGGCCATCGAACAAAGGCGCCAGCACATGGTTGAACCCTTCAACGGGTTCTGCAATGGGAATGACATCAAAACGCACGCCAAGTGCATCTGCGCAATCCGTGGCATCTTCGATGGATTCAGGCGCCGTGTACTGGTAGGGCATCATGATGCAGTGGACTTTTTCAGGCCCCAGAGCATCGACTGCGATGGCTGCACAGATGGCAGAATCGATGCCGCCGGAAAGGCCCAAAACCACACCTGGAAATCCGATTTTGCCCACATAATCGCGAAGGCCCTGCACGCAAGCCAGAAAAATGGACTCTAGGCCTTCTTCTATGGGAGCTGGAATTTGTTTGGTGCATTTCCAACCATCAGCAGTGCGTGTCCACTCAGTGGCTGTAACCACTTCTTCGAATGCCGGCAGCTGAACAGCAAGTGTGCAGTCTGAATTCAGGACGAATGAGCCACCATCAAACACCAGCTCATCCTGGCCGCCAACCTGATTGAGATAGGCAATTGGCAGGCCCGTCTCCGTAATGCGTGAGACAACGATATTGAGGCGTACATCCTGTTTGTCGGACTCAAAGGGCGAACCATTGGGCACCAGCAGAAGCTCTGCAGCGGTTTCCTCAAGGCACTCGCACACTTCGTCGGTCCAGATATCTTCGCAAATTGGAACACCAATGCGCACACCGCGGAAGTTTACCGGGCCTGGGAGGGGCCCCGTTTGAAAAACGCGCTTTTCATCGAATGGGCCATAGTTGGGCAAGTCATACTTGTGGCGGACGGCCTGCACCTTGCCGTGGTCAAGCAATGCAACCGAATTGAACAACCGGCCTTCTTCAGCCCACGGCGTGCCGATAATTATGCCGGGCCCGCCATCTGCGGTTTCCGTTGCAAGCTCCTCGACAGCTTTTTGCGCGGATATCTGAAATACCGGCTTCAGCACCAGGTCTTCCGGCGGATAGCCTGAAACAAACAGCTCAGATAGCAGCACGAGATCGGCGCCCAGTTCAGCCGCCTTGGCACGGGCACCTCGTGCTTTTTCAATGTTTCCGGCAATGTCGCCGACGCGGGGGTTTAATTGCGCCAGCGCAATCACCAATCTATCAGGAGCGCTCGTCATGGCCGCTTCATAGAACAAAAATAACAATCTTCAAACCATAATGGTTTGCTATGAGCAACTGCATCTCTATGAGCCGATGTTCGCCGTTCCCTCATGGCAGCGGGTTTGCTAAAAGAAGAGCAAGTTTGGTTCTGCTAATTATTTGAATTTTGAATTTGGAGGTTCGTATGCGTTGGAGAAAAGGTCCCCGCAGCGACAATATAGAAGACCGGCGCGGCGCTGGCGGCGGAACAGGATTTCCCGGCGGCTTCAGGGTGCCCATGGGCGGCAAGCGTGGTGGCATGGGCATCGGCACCATCCTTATCATTCTTGTGGTTATGTGGTTGTTTGGCGGCAATCTTGGATCGCTGTTTGGCCCAAGTGGCCCAGCCGTAGAAACACCACAGCAAACCCAGCAGGCTCCTCAATCCGGCGGATCCAATGTGGCCGAAGACGAGATGAAACAGTTCGTTTCCGCCGTTTTGGGTTCAACGGAAGAGGTTTGGCACAAGATTTTCCAGGGAATAGGACGGAATTATCGTGAGCCCAAGCTGGTTCTGTTCACCAACTATGTGCGCTCTGCCTGCGGAATGGCGCAATCGGCCATGGGCCCGTTCTATTGTCCGCGTGATGGCAAGGTCTATATCGACCTTTCCTTCTACCGGGACATGAAGCGCAAGCTCGGCGCGCCGGGAGATTTTGCGCAAGCCTATGTAATCGCCCACGAAGTGGGCCACCACGTGCAAAACCTTTTCGGGATAGCGAAAAAGGTAACCAATGCCCGTATGCGCGTGAGTAAGGCACAAGGCAATGAACTTTCCGTACGCATGGAACTGCAAGCGGACTGTTTTGCCGGCGTGTGGGCGAACAATGCCCAGCGCATGCGCAACATCCTTGAAGCGGGCGATATTGAAGAGGGGTTGAATGCAGCTAGCGCCATTGGTGATGACCGCTTGCAAAAGCGCCAAACCGGTTACGTCGTGCCGGAAAGCTTCACCCATGGCACCTCTGCTCAGCGCGTGCGCTGGTTCAAACGCGGTCTGCAGGCAGGAGACATAAAAGTGTGTGACACCTTCCAGGCACGCCAGCTGTAGGGCACTTCAATTACATGAGGGGCATTTCCATCATAGAGGCAGAACAAATCCTGGCGGAGAATTTCGCCGACTGGATTCATGATCTGAACTTGCAAATTGTGGAAATATCAGCAACGCAAGCAACTCTGGAATTGCCGTTCAACGAGCGCTTGTGCCGGGTTGGCGGCATGATTTGCGGCCAGTCGCTCGTTTCCGCTGCAGATACATCGATGGTGATTGCGGTTTGTTCCGCTTTGGGGGGCTTCAAGCCCCTTGGCACGGTCGATCTGACCTCAAATTTCATGCGCCCTATCTTGTCTGAAGATGTACAGCTGAAGGCGAAAATCATGCGCCTTGGCCGGACAATGGCGTTTTGCAATACAGAGATTTCAGGAAAAGAAAGCGGCAAACAATGCGCCTTCGCAACTGGCACATTCGCATTGCCTGCCTAGGGTCAAGGCCGGTCCGGCCATTTTTCATGTCTGGGAGTTGAAAAAACATGCACACACTCAGCGCCAACGGCGCAAACATGCCTGCCATCGGATTTGGAACCTGGACACTGCGAAACGGGGAAGCGGCGCGGCTGGTTGCCGGTGCAATCGACGATGGCTACCGGCATGTAGACACAGCTGCCATGTACGAAAACGAAAAGGCGGTGGGCGAGGGTATCCGCCATTCAGGTGTGGCGCGGGATGAAATTTTTCTCACCACGAAAGTCTGGTTTTCAGATCTTGCCGACGGGGAATTGCAGCGCTCCGTGGAGGAAAGCCTCAAAAAGCTCAACCAGGACAGCGTTGATCTCGTGCTCATACACTGGCCGTCAAAAACCGTGCCCCTGGCTGAATCAATGAGGGCGCTAAATGAGGTTGCCGATGCCGGAATGACGCGCAATATCGGCGTGTCAAACTTTACAACCGCGATGATTGAGGTGGCGGTGCGCCTTTCTTCGCGCCCGCTCGCCTGTAATCAGGTAGAATATCATCCGTGCCTTAATCAGGACGCGGTTCTGGAGTGCTGCCGCCGCCACGGGATGGCGATGATTTCCTACTGCCCGCTGTTTCGCGGTGGCGATATTCTGGCCGAACCTGCAATTGAGGAGATTGCGGAAAAGCACGGCAAAACGCCCGCGCAAATCGTTCTGAGATGGCACATTGAGCAAGAAGACGTTGGCGCCATTCCACGCTCATCCAACCCTGAGCGCATCAGGCAAAACCTTGATGTATCGGATTTTTCGCTCAACGACGAGGATATGGCGGCGATCACTGGCTTTCGCACACGCAACGAACGCATTTGCGATTTCGATTTCTCACCGGAGTGGGATTAATCGTTCTCGCGGGAACGGTAGACCGTGATAATCCGGGCAATAAACACTGCCAAATATAGAACACCCATGGCCGCCTGCAGCGCTGAGCAATTCCGGGCAAAGGCGCTTGTTGCCGTTATGTCCCCATAGCCCAACGTCGTAAGCGTGACGAAGCTGAAATAGGTTAGCTCCACAAACACCGGCCCATCACCAGGCAGTTTGAATGAGCCCGGCGCCAGAATCTCAATCTGGGCGTAGAAGAACGCCCAAAGGGTGCCCAGGAGGAAGTAGCCGAACACTACAGCTGCCAGGGAATCGATATCGGCTTTGTCAGACAGGGCAACATCGTAAACCGCGTACCAGAACACCATAATTCCCAAAATCAGAATAACCGCCACCTGGACCGCTTCAATGAACTTGTTGGGCGATACATCATAAGTGAACGACAAAATGAGCCAGGCGATGCCAAGGATTATGATGTAGAGCACGCTTCTTTCATCCGGCTCCGCAGCTCTTACCGTACCGATAAGGATTAAGACAAACATGCCCTTGACGAGCAGCTCGCCAAGGGTTGATTGCTGCAAGAGCGGCAGCGTGAACAACAATAACAAGAGCATGCCCAATAGCAGCCGGAATCGCCGCTTCTCTACGGCCATAAGGAAGTGGCCAATTATCGGGAATGACCACGGGTTAAACTTCTTGGACGTCATGTTCGAGTTCTTTCTTTCGGGTCCTAAGCCCCTCTATGACCTGGAAAACGATCACAACATAAGCAACCGCAAGGGCGATGAGATAGATACGCTGGGTTATTTTCGTTTCAACATCGTCGCTGAAGGGGGCTAGCGACCCGCCCAGCAGCACCAAGTACGCATTGTTCGCGCTGCCGGCCAATTTCAGAGCTTTGATGTTGGAGAAAAAGCACACGCCTGTTGCGAATGCCACGAATGCTGTGAGCCCGGCCATAAGCGGCATGCTCGGGGCGGCGACGAGTATGTTGTAGACAAGCCAGGCGACAAGGGCCCCGGCCATGTTTGCAACGAGCAAGGCAAGCCCGCTTTGCAATCCCGTTGCGGCGGAAAGCTGCTGCGCCAGAATAGCTGCCATAATCAGGGTCAAAACCGACGACCATCCGAACATCAGAAAGCCAAGCGCCAGCGGGGCGACAACCAAAGTCATTCGGAAGGATCTTGCGATTACTTCATTTTCCGGTAAGGGAGCAGGCGTTGCTGCGGGCGCATCCGGGCGTCTCTCCACCGGAATGAGATAGAAGAAAAAACCTGCAACCGAGATGCCAAGGATAAAGTCAATCAACAGCCACATGGTAACGGAGGCCGCAACGTCGCTGTCGCCCAGCACAAGCACCGGTATGAGCAAAATCGCAATAAGCGCAATCACCACCAGCAACGGTGAACTGCCGGTCGCGCCAAGACGGAAAATCAGGAAAAGCCCGCTGACGGTGATGACCGAGAAAACAAGCGGGTAGGGCAGGAAGACAAGAGAAATAAACAGACCGAGCGCCAGAATGCCGGCGGTTTTCAAGATCAACCTGTACACCACGTTCAACGGCACCTGGGCGGGCGCTTGCAAGAACATAGCCACGAAAATCGGCATAATGAAGCACAACGGCCATGCCAAAATCTGGCTCACGACAAATGCCGAACTCACGCCCGCGCCAAAACGCAGGGCAGCGCGCTTGTCGAATTCAATAGGCAAAGGACAACCAGCTGACAAACCACATCCAAGCCCGGCCCAACGAGTTCATGAAGCCGTTGTCACCAGTGAAAACCATGGCATCCACCTGGCCGTTGACCCTGAGACCAATTTTTTCCCCGGTGGTTTCAGGGTCATAATCGGTCAAGGCAATGATCACGGGAAAGCGTTGCGGATCACGTAGCCAGCCGCGCTTGGTTTCAACGCTCGGTAAATCGCCCGCACGGCTTTCACGCCCAATCGATGCGCCGACGGTGAGGCTGGCAATCTTGCCCTTATACCTGCGGCCAGGCTGGACATCGAAGACCAGTGAAACCTCATCGCCTTCCTTGATATTCCCCAGATTGTTCTCCGTAAAATAGGCCTCAATCCAGACATCCGTTACCGAGATATATGTCATCAGGGCCGTGCCCTTTTTGGCATAAGAGCCCATATCGACTTTCAAATCCGTCACCACCCCGAGGGAGGGGGCGTAAATTGTGCTACGTTGAAAATTGAGCTCTGCATTTCCAAGATCAGCGACCGCCGCGCGAATGCGTGGATTTTTCTCATCGTCCGAACCAAGTTGCTCCTTTGCCTTTTCGAGTTCTGCCTGGGCCTCATCAACTTGCGCCTTGGTGGCGGCAAGTTTTGCGCGGGCATCATCTGCCTGGGCGATGGGAACAAGCTTTTGCTTCTCAAGCTGGAAAATCCGTGCTGCCTGGACCTCAACATTCGACAATTCGGTTTGGGCCTTCGCTAGCCGGGCTTGTGCAGTTTCTACGGATGCTGAACTTGCCCCGACATCTTGGGCGGCAAGGTCTAACGCTGCCTTGGCGTCATCAATGGCGAGCTGATATGGCTTTTTGTCGATTTGGAACAGAACATCGCCCGGCTTCATAAGTTCGTTGTTTTTTGCTTTAACTTCAACAACATACCCAGAAACCTGCGGGACTATTGGTACAACATATGCCTTCACCCGGGCATTGGCAGTGTAAGGTGTCAGCCGATCTGCCACCAGGTACCAGAAGAACAAAATCAGGCAAATCGAGATGACGGTGATTGAAAACTTGCGCATACGAAACGCCCTTATGGATTGCCGCTATCAGTCGATTTCTCTTCTTCCACAAACTCCTCAATCTTAACTCCTTGCCCGAGCCAGGCGGTGATCATCTGATAGCCAACCGACAAGATGACCGGCCCAATAAACAGGCCCAAAATGCCATGGGCAATGGTGCCGCCGATAACGCCGAGGAAAATGACCAGCATAGGAACCGACAACCCGCGCGACATCACAACAGGTTTCAGGAACCCATCCATAATGGCAACCGGCACAGTCCAGATGGTGAAGAGCAGGGCGGGGAGAGTGTCCATCGACCACCAGGCATAAATTATTGCCGGAAACAGAACGAGGCCGGGGCCGATTTGGATAATGGCAAGCACCAGGCAGAAGAATGTGAGCAAGCCGGCGAACGGAATGCCCGCTGCCAAAAGGCCTACACCTGCAAGCAACGCCTGGCCAATAGAAATGCCGACAACGCCGCGGCTGACATTGCGGATCGTCGCGCCTGCCAAAGCAACGAATTCTTCGCCCTTGCCCGGGAACAGCCGGTGCACCAGTTTTGACATGGTTTCGGTCAGGCTTGTTGCGCTGCCAAAGAAAATGCCGGCGATAATCATCGAAGCAAAAAACTGGAGAACACCTAGCCCGGTATTGGCGAACATGCCCAACAGCCAACCGCCGAACGACTTTATCTGCGGCTTGAACTGCTGCAACGTGGCATCGAGATTTTGAGACGCCAAAGACCAAGTTCTCGCCAGCCAGTCGCCAAAGAACGGCCAGTCAGCCACGCCTGAAGGCGGTGGGGGTATCCTTATTCGATTTGCGGCGAGATCGTCGCTGAGGTGTGTCAGGTTGTCGACGACTGCAAGTCCAAGAGCGCTTACAGGCCCGGCGATGAGCAAAATGCCCGCAATCGAAATGAGCGTTGCCGCAAGGCCACCGCGTCCGCCAAATTTGCTCTTGAGCCATTCGTAAAAGGGGAAAAGGGCGGTCGCCAGCACCGCCGCCCAGATGACGACGAGAAAAAACGGCGCCATCAACAAAGCGCACCAATAGGCGATGAAACCGAGGATGGCCAGGCGCACCCCTATATCAAGTGAAAGGCTGACAAGCTCATCGGTTCTTTCTTTGTTAGTTTCTTTGTCCGCCATGAAGAATTCCCCCGAAAGCTCTTGATTGGGGGAAACCATACAAACAAATCCAAGCAAAAAGAAATTTTTTACTTTGAGGTTGTTGTCTGTAGTTGGAGGTCTTCTGCGCTAATCGTTGCCGTTGCTCTTCGGCGCGTGCGTTTCATCCTCAGAAACCAGTTCATCGCGGGTTACCCGCTCTCCCGGTTTTGTAGTTTTCAGAACCAACAAAATCAGAGCAAGGCTGCCGATGGTGAGTGAAATAATAAACCCGTTGAAATGAATTACATGGAATTTCTCAACACCGGCCCACCACAAAAGCGCGGTTGCAACACACAGAAAAAGCCAATGGATTGGTTTGCCGAGAAAGATGTTATGCATCGCTGCTGCTCCTTGTGGCAAAACCCCGTCCGAAAATGCGCCCAGTCAAGCAAACGCCAGCCAGGAGCACACCGACGACAATGTAAATGGTTCCCGTAACACCGAAAACTGTCGTGGTTGGCGGAACAAGCATCAGTATTGCCGCAAGAAGCACCGCCAACCGTTGTGGGGTGGCTACAGGTCCCCGGCACCAGCCTTCCAGGGCAACCGAAAGAACCCACAGACCGGCCAAAACAAGGGCGCTGGAAAGCACTGTCAACCAAATTGGACCGACAAACAGAAGTGACGGGTTATAGACGAACACCAGCGGCACCAAGTACTTGGCAATGCCGACTTTGGTCGATTCAACCGCCGTCGCCATGGGCGGGGTTTTGGCGATTGCGGCAGCGGCAAACGATGCCAATGCAACGGGCGGCGTAATGGTAGAAACCACTCCGAAGTAGAAAGCGAACATGTGCGCGGCAATGGGTTCAACGCCGATTTTTATAAGCGCGGGAACGATGAGCGCGGCAACGGTGATGTAAACCGCCGTGGTGGTGATGCCCATGCCGAGGATGATGGCAGAGATCCCGGTAAGTGCCAGCAAAATCAACAAATTACCGCCTGACAGCTCAATCACCGACTGGGTAAATTTCAACCCCAGCCCGGAAACGAAAACAGAACCGATAATCAGCCCGGCGCAGGCGCAGGCGATGGTTACCGGCATGGTGGCGCGAATGCCCGCTTCAAGGGCTGCAAGAAGATCCACCGGGCTCATGCGTGTGTGCTCATTGATGAAGCTCAGGCCGAGCAGCGAAACCAGCCCCCAGAACGCGGCCATCATTGGTGTGTAGCCGGCGATCAAAAAGTAAACCAGCACAAACAAGGCAATCAGCAGATGCCAGCCGGTGCGCAGAACCGCGCCGATTTGCGGCAGGCGCTCTTTGGCAATGCGGCCAATGCCGTTTTTCTCTGCTTCCAGATGAACCATGAAGTATATGGTTGCGAAATAAAGAAAGGCAGGGATCGCCGCTGCAACGATGATGCTGGTGTAACTGGTGATCAAAAATTCAGCCATGATGAATGCGGCTGCACCCATGATAGGCGGGGTGATCTGGCCACCGGAGGATGCGCAGGCTTCAACTGCTGCTGCGAATTTGGGCCGGTAGCCCAGGTTTCTCATGAGCGGAATGGTAAACGAGCCGGTGGTGACCACATTGGCAACCGCTGAACCCGAAACAGTGCCCATGAAACCGCTTGCAACAACCGAAGCCTTGGCCGGTCCTCCGGTTCTGTGCCCCGTGAGGGCAACCGCCAGGTCGATGAAAAACCGCCCTGCGCCGGAGCGGATGAGCAGGGCGCCGAAAATGATAAACAAAACAATGTAGGTGGAACACACATGCAGCGGAATGCCGAACAAGCCATCACTGCTCATGAACAAGACGTCTATGAACTTGCCGAACCGCACCGGCGGGCCATAGAAAAAGCCAAAAAAGTAATTGGCGAGCAGCGCGTGCAAAATGAAAAAGGTGGTGATGATGACCATGGTCCAGCCGACGGCACGCCGGGTGGCTTCCAGCACCAGGGTGATCAATATGCCGCCGACGATAAGATCAGGCAGCTCCTTTTCCCCGTAGCGCAAATGGAAGGCGTCTATGTCGTAGATTGTCCAAACCTGGACAAACAAGATGAAGCCAACCAGCAAAAGATCAATTGCGAACCCCAAAAGCCGCAGGCTGTTGTGCCCATCTTGGGGCACGATGACCGGGTCAAATATTGATTTGCGGAACAGAGGGAAGGTGAAAATCGCAAGTATCAGCATTCCGGTCAGATGAACCGAGCGGAACGAGCGCCCTTCCGGCGTGCCGAACGCAGCAACATAGAGATGAAAGACCGCAAGCCCGATGGCAATAACCGCGCAAACGAGCAGCACCAAATGAGCAGAACGCAATTTCGGGCTGATGATGAGGCGCTCCAGGAAGCCAAGTTCCTGTTTTTCCTCGTAGGTAATCTGGCCGTTATTGGTCTCGGTCATATTCCGCCATGAGCCCGCCAGCCCGCCGGGCCTTGAATGCTACAAATTCACATTGTGAAGAAAGATGCCGGCCGTAGCCGGCACCTTTTATCCGGGCAGCTTTCCAGCCTTAACTGCTCTTTTTCACGCCCAGTTCGTCGTAACATTTCTGGGCGCCGGGATGGACCGGAATGGCCGCGCCATCCAGCGCGTTCTCAAGTTTTACCCGTTTCCAGATTTTCTTCACATCCGCGAAAGTTGCGTGGTTTTCCCAGAAAACCTTGCACATGTTGTAGACGAGCTCGTCGGGCAAGTCTTTGTGCACCACCATGTTGGTGACGATGCCGAGCGTGTGCAGGTCTTCACCCACACTCTTGTAAACACCCTTGGGCATCATGCCCGGAATGTAGCCGGGATTGGCCTTGATGATCTCATCAAGCTTGCCCTTCGGCAGGCCGATGAAGCGGATGCCAGGCGAATGTTCAAGCTCCAGGAATGATGCCTGGGGCATAGACGTTGCGGCCATGAACACCTCAATGTGTTTGTCCTTCATCAGGGCTACGGATTCTGTGTAGCTGACGTGATGAACCGTTCCGCCGTTTGACTTGATATCGTCGAAACCGAACCCGTAGGCTTTCAGAATGGATTCCGCAAAAGCGGTTCCCGTCCACTTTGCTTTACCTGGGCTTATGTTTGCGCCCTTCATGTCTTCAAAGGTTTTGATGGTAGAATCCTGTCGCACCGCAACCTGGAACATGGCTGGATAAAGAGTTGCGAAATGGCGCACATCCGGCTGCGCCTTTTTGAACTTGCCCTTGCCTGAGAAACCGTTGAACGCGGTATGAGCATAGGACCAGCCGATTTCAGCATCACCGCCATTAACCGACAAAACGTTGGAAATGCCGCCGCCTGAAGTATTTGACGTGGTAATTCCATCTACCTTTTCATCGAGAACCTGCATGATTTTAGCGCCAAGCGGATACCAGGACCCGCCAGATGGTCCTGAAACCATGCGCACAAATTGTTCCGCCGATGCCAAAGGAGCACCTATCGTCATCGCGACGGTGGCAACTGCAGCCAGTAGCTTGAACTTCATTTGTCTCCTCCCTGTGGTTTTTCTTTGTGGTTGTGAAAGGAAGAGTACCCGGAACGGGAGCAAAATCAAACTTTGCTGGTAATCGTGTACGAAAAGTGGGGAACTTGCGTGGGAGGCGAGGGGTAATCTGGGCGGTTACTTGGCGGCAACTTTGTTTTCCCGCCGGCTGCCGTTTTCACGTTCAGCAAGGGCGGCGTCCACCATCACGCGCCAATCGCGATTTATGTCGGATAAATCAACCAGGCCTTCGCCGGCGGCCTCAAGCATTTGTTGGGTGGGTACGCGCATTGCAGCAATTGCAGCTCGGGCTTCCTTCCGGAACCGCTTCCAGTTGTCAGGTTTG
>JBPCVY010000278.1:0-5399 GCA_051010055.1 Hyphomicrobiales bacterium
GGAGTGGAGTGCAAGGAGCTGATGTAGTCGGATTTGAGCATGTTGCAAAATCCGATGAAGACAAATTAAAGGTGGATGCCGCTTTAGAGACCCTCAGCGCGCCACTGAAGATTTTTGTACTGCCAGAAGATGCAGGCTGCGAGCAAACCGTTGCGGATGTTGAATTGGAACAAGCTGGCGATCACAGCGAATTTCACGCCTCTTACGCCATGACATGTTCGGCACCGGATAAAATCAACATAATTAGTTTCGCATTCTTCGAAGCATTTCCCAATTCTGCCGAACTTGAGGTACAAGTGGTTTCGGAAAAGGGCCAGATGGCCCACGAGGTTGAGCGGGACAAACCGGATCTCGCCCTGAATGTGAAGTGATGGAAGGCGAACTTGGCGTCAGCTGAGCGTTCACAACAGCCCGCATTTTCTCATGCGGTGGAAATGTCACAGGTGCGCTTTTCATGGGGCGGCGCCCATGCATTCTCCATTGAGATCGACGCATTTTCTGTCGGTACTGGCGAAACTGTTCTCCTGCTCGGGCCCTCCGGCGCGGGCAAATCCACACTGCTGAGCCTCTTGTGCGGTGTGGTTCAGCCATCCTCGGGAGAGATTAAAATCTTGGGCACCAGCTTAGCCGGGCTCGCCGCATCTGAGCGCGACCACTTCCGGGCTGAGCATTTCGGTATCATTTTCCAGATGTTCAATCTGCTTCCCTACGCCACCGCCATGGACAATGTTCTTTTGCCGCTGCACTTTGCGCCCGAGCGGCGCAAGAAAGTGCTGTCGCAAGGGAAAGGTGACGCCAGCAGCTCCGCCCTTGCTCTTTTGTCCGGCCTCCACATTGATGAAGCTCAAGCGCAAAAAACTCTGGCCTCAGAGTTGAGCGTCGGCCAGCAGCAACGGGTTGCAGCAGCGCGCGCACTCATTGGAACCCCTGACATTATTGTAGCGGACGAGCCCACCTCGGCGCTTGATACCAAGAGCCAGAATGCATTCCTCGACATGCTTTTTGAAAGCGCCGGTGAGGCCGGTTCAACACTTATATTCGTCAGCCATGATGAGCGGCTTGCAAAGCGGTTTAAGCGGGTAATCCGCCTTGAGGATATTGCGAAAATTGAGCGGGGAGGGGTGGAATGATACTCCTCAGCCTTGCCCGGAAATCACTAGTGAACCGCTGGCTTACAGCCGGGCTCACCGTGCTTGCAATTGCCATGAGTGTGATGCTTTTTCTGGGCGTTGAAAAAGTGCGCAACAGCGCCCGCACAAGCTTTGCCAACACCATTTCAGATACGGACCTGATTGTCGGCGCTCGCTCCGGCTCGGTGCAGCTGTTGCTTTATTCGGTGTTCCGCATCGGCAATGCCACCCAAAACATCACCTGGAAGAGCGTTGAAGATGTTGCCGCCAGGCCTGAAGTTGACTGGCTCGTGCCGCTTTCTCTCGGCGACAGCCATCGTGGTTTCCGCGTTCTTGGAACAAGTGCTGAGTATTTCGATCGCTACCGTTATCGCGGCAAGCGCAAGCTGGAATTTTCCTCCGGTAGACCGTTTGATGATTTGTTCGAGGCGGTGGTTGGCGCCGATGTGGCGCAGGCGCTTGGCTATAAGACCGGCGATAAGATCATCGTCTCCCACGGACTTGGCGATGAAGGCTTTTCAGATCATGAAGACAAACCTTTCACTGTCTCGGGGGTTCTGGCGAAAACCGGTACGCCGGTGGACCGCACTGTTCATGTGAGTATGGAAGCCATTGAGGCCATCCATGTTGACTGGAAAAGCGGTGCACGCATGCCAGGTATTTCAATTGGCGCGGGCCGGGTGCGCCAGCTCAACTTGAAACCAAAGAACGCCACCGCGTTGCTCATCGGTGTGAAATCGAAACTGCAAATTTTCAAATTGCAGCGCTATGTAAACACCTTCCGCGCTGAACCACTCCTTGCGGTCATTCCAGGTGTTGCCTTGCAGGAATTGTGGGGACTGGTTGGCACCGCGGAAACCGCCCTTGCGGTCATTTCCGCCATGGTGGTTGTCACCGCCCTTTTGGGAATGGCCACCATGACCCTTTCAACTCTCAATGAGCGCCGCCGGGAAATGGCGATTCTGCGTTCGGTCGGCGCGCGCCCTTCAACAGTTATCGGCTTGCTTATGACAGAGGCTGCAATCTTGAGCATTGCCGGGGTGGCGCTGGGAGTGGCGGGCCTTTATGGCGTTCTATACATCTTCAGGCCGCTGATTGATGCGAAATACGGGCTTTATCTCACCATCGATATGCTGACCAATAACGAATGGGCGATGATTGGCGCGGTAGTGCTGGCCGGAATACTGGTTTCAGCAATACCCTCGTGCCGTGCATATCGGATGTCGCTTGCTGACGGCATGATGGTGAGGTCGTAGGCGGGAACTACTCTTGAGTATAGGGTTCTACGGTCGTGGCTTGCAGTTGATATCCAACAGCGATGTCGGAAGAACCGTCAACCAGGTGCAGATTGCGTTGGGACTGTTGCGCCGACAACGTGCCCGATGCCCAAACCGGTTCAAACATGGCTTTTACTTTGATGGGCTGGTCGAGCTTTACATAGACGATTTGATTTTCCGGTGGAGGCGGGGTGTGTATACAAGCGCCAACATAAGGCACCAGCAAAAACTCCTTCACCGTGTCGCCTTCAAATTCGAGCGGCAGAACGTAGCCGGGAATACGCACCGATTTGCCGTCATAATTCTTGACGACATCGTTGCTCTGCTTTGAGATTTTCTTGGCCTCGGCAACCAAGGCCTCCACATCGAGCCCGGCTGAGCGCAGGCCGGTTTCAAGCTCCTTGGCAACTTCCACATAGCCATTGTCTTCTTCGGTCATGCCGTCTGCCAGATAGGCGCGCACTTCGGCAATGAAGGAAACATCTGATTGCTGCTCCGGGGTAAGCGAGGCCAACGGGCTGTCAGCGGTGAACCGCGGCGGCACCAAATCGTCCCAGGTAATTTTTTGACTTTCGGCGGCGTTAGCAGCCAATGCGAGTGTGCCTGCAAAAAAACCGGCAACAATCAAACGGATAAACGAATTGACCACGAAACTTTGCCCTCTGAAATCTAATGTTCGTATACCATTCAGGCTCGTATCAACCAAATGTGGAGTAAAAACGTCAATTCATAATCAAGTGATGGGGCCTTGAGGTCTAAAACTCAATGCCCACTTGCGCCTTCACGCCGTCACGGAACGGATGTTTGATTTGCGTCATCTCGGTCACCAGATCGGCGATTTCGATAAGCTCGTCCTTGGCATTGCGACCGGTGACGATAATGTGCTTGTGCTCAGGCTTGTTGCGCAAGGTTTCCACCACTTCGTCAAGATCGATATAGCCATAACGCAAGACAATATTGAGTTCATCAAGCAGAACCATGTTGATGTCCGGATCGGCAATCATGCGCTTGGCTTCTTCCCAGGCAGCGCTTGCAGCGGCAATGTCGCGCTGGCGGTCCTGCGTTTCCCAGGTAAAGCCTTCACCCATGGCCTTGATGGTCACCTGATCAGGGAAGTGCTCCAACACATCGCGCTCGCCTGTGCCCCATGCCCCTTTGACAAACTGAACAATGCCGATGTTGAAACCATGGCCGATGGCACGGAAAACAAGTCCGAATGCGGCTGTCGATTTGCCCTTTCCCTTGCCCGTATGGACGATGAGAAGGCCCTTTTCCTTGGTCTTTGTGGCAAGGATTTTCTCGCGTGCTTCCTTTTTGCGGCGCATTTTCTCCGCGTGGCGCGCGTCGAGCTCTTCCTCGGTCATTGTGTCGGTGATTTTTTCTTTTTTTTCGGTCATATAACTTCCTCTGGACTACGAATCTCAATGCCGGCCAGCCCTGCTAATTCATGGTAGGCGGAATTTGAGCGCGGCGTCCACAAACCTCTTTCAATCGCCTCATGGAAACGCGCGGCAATCTCTCTGAGAGCTGCAGCATTTGCCTCGCCAATGAAGCAGCAGGTTTCCTCATCGCCAATGAACGCATCATAGGCAAGCTGGAAATGGTGGCTGCGCACTGCGCCTGTTGTGGCGGCAAAGGCGAACATGTAATCCACCGTGGCGGCGATTTCGAACGCGCCCTTATAGCCGTGGCGCTTGACGCCGGAAATCCATTTGGGATTGACTACCCTTGAGCGCACGACACGGCCTATTTCTTCTTCCAGGGTGCGCACGACAGGGCGTTCCGGGCGCGAATGGTCGTTGTGATAAACCTTCGGTTTTGCCCCGGACAGATGTTCAATGGCAGCGCTCATGCCGCCTTCAAACTGGTAATAGTCATCAGAATCCAGAAGGTCGTGTTCCCGGTTGTCCTGGTTATGTATAACCGCTTCCATGGCCGCCAGCCGGGTCCGGAACCTGTCTGATTGCTGTGTGCCCTGAACCCCGCCGCCATAGGCATAACCGCCCCAGCCTATATAACTTTCAGCGAGATCGGCGCGCTTATCCCAGAGTTTCTCGTCGATAAGCGCCTGAAGGCCGGCCCCATATGCGCCAGGTTTTGAGCCAAAAACCCGAAATCCGGCCAGCTTGCGCGCGCCAGCTTCATCAACCCCTTCGGCGGAAAGAGCTGCAGCTTCCGCTTTCATGCGCGCTGCGATGGGATTGTCGATTTCGTCCTCATCCAGAGCGCCGACGGCGCGCACCGCACTGTCGAACAAATCAATCTGGGCCGGGAATGCATCGCGGAAAAATCCCGAAACCCTCAAGGTGACATCCACCCGCGGGCGGCCCAGCTGGGCGGGAGTGAGGATTTCAAATCCAGTAACCCGCCAGCTATGGACGTCCCACTTTGGCTTTGCTCCAATAAGGGCAAGGGCTTGCGCGATATCGTCCCCGCCGGTGCGCATGTTCGATGTGCCCCAGGCAGAAAGCCCGATTGCCCTGAGCCAGGATCCGTGCTCCTGGAAATGCCGCTGTACCAGAAGGCTTGCCGACTTTTCCCCCAGCGTCCAGGCGGCAGGGGTGGGCACGGTGCGGTTGTCGACGGAGAAGAAGTTACGGCCTGTGGGTAGCACATCAAGGCGGCCCCGGGTTGGCGCGCCAGACGGGCCGGGGGCAACAAACTTGCCATCAAGCGCGGTGAGAACGGCAGAGATTTCCTTTTCACCACAATCAGTTACGGCTGGTTTGATGGTGCAGGCGATTTCAGCGAGAACCTTGCTGGTGCGCGGCCAGTTTCCGGTTTCTTTTGTTCCGGCAACAAGGTTCAGCGCCAACTGTTCCAACCGCTCCACCGTATCGCCGTTGGTGCGCCATGTGTCGTTTACGGCTTTTTCAAGCACCTTTGGCCGCTCACCTGTCCATGGTGCGCCAAGGGTGCAATCAAGCGGGTCGAATTCGCCAAGATTTAAGTCTGCGGCAAGGGCGCGGATGAGTGAGGCATCGCCGTCATC
>JBPCVY010000279.1:0-12007 GCA_051010055.1 Hyphomicrobiales bacterium
AAGGCGCAGTACATGCTTTTTACCGGCAGAAAGATGCCGCAAGGGGGGTGGCCCAAAGGCGTCTATGAATCGCAATTCAAAGTGACGCGCAGTGGAAAGCCCGTTCTCAATTCGTCACTACGTGCGGTTATTCAGTAGCCGCTGTAATTGTTCAAAACCCAAACAGGAGACATGAATGTCACTTCTGAATTTTGCCCTTAACGTGATCTGGTTCTTTACCGGCGGTATCTGGATGGGCCTTGGCTGGGCGCTTGCCGGCGTTCTTATGGCCATCACCATTATCGGGTTGCCGTGGACCCGGGCGGCTTTCAACATAGCCGGCTATACATTCATGCCGTTCGGGCGTATGGCGCGCGATAGGAGTGAGGTGACGGGAGAGGAAGATTTCGGCACCGGCGCTCTTGGCTTTATTGGTAACATTTTGTGGCTGATACTTGCCGGTTGGTGGCTGGCGATTGGCCATGTGGTTACGGCGGTTGCATTGGGCATTACGATTATTGGTATTCCATTTGCCTGGGCTCATCTCAAGTTTGCCGCTCTTTCTTTGTGGCCGATCGGCAAAACGATTGTTTCATCAGATGTGTACGAACTCACCCGCATCAAAAGCCTTGAGAAAACGGACTAAGTCCAAGTTTTTGAGTGTCGCATGAAGTCAATTCTGCAAAAGCTGGGGGATGCTCTGAAGCCCTCAAGCAGGTCGGATGCGCAGGTGCCAGAAGGCACGCGCGTCTACGCGGTCGGCGACATCCATGGAAGAATGGATTTGCTCTCGGCGTTGCACGAAAAGATCAAAAACGATCTTCAAGAAAGGCAAGTTCAGCGCTCCATAGAGATTTATCTCGGTGACTATGTGGATCGCGGTCCAGAACCTGGCAAGGTCATTGATACCCTGATGGAGGACGCCCCTGTCTGCGATGAACGGGTGTGCCTGAAAGGCAATCATGAAGACACGCTTTTGCGGTTTTTGGCAGGCAGTGATGATGTGTATCGCAGTTGGAAAACCTATGGTGGGCTGGAGACGCTCTATTCCTACGGAGTCAACGAAATGCCTTCGGAAGAGGCCGGCGATGCGCACGCCTGCCGCCAACAATTTCTGGAAGCCTTCCCGGCAAAACACAGCAAGTTTCTCTCAAACCTGCCATTGAGCGCCTCTGTGGGAGATTATTTTTTCGCACACGCCGGGGTGCGGCCGGGCATTGCGTTGGAAGATCAGGAGAAAAGAGACCTCCTATGGATTCGCGAAGATTTTCTTCTGTCGCGTGAGGATTTCGGCAAAGTGGTTGTACATGGGCACACGCCCATTGAAGAACCGGAAATCCATCCAAACCGGATCAACATCGACACATGCGCATATGCCACCGGGAGGCTCACCTGCCTTGTGCTGGAGGGCAGAGACAGGCGGTTCCTTTCTACCGGTGTTTAAGCCCTAAACCGAAACCAAATCGTTCAACGCGCTGGCGGCAACCGAAAGCCTGGCAAGGGTCATGTCCTGTCCGGTCATCATTTCGGAGATGGTTTCGCACACGCGCTCAATTTCAGTTTCATTTTCCTTTTGCCACCTGGCCGCTGCCTTGGCTGCGGGCAGTTTGCCGGCAAACATTTGGGTCGCGATGGACCGGTGCGCGGTGAGCACGGTTTCAATGCCGCGGTTTATGGCGATGCGCTCATAGTGATCGGCGGCCGGCAAATCAACGCTTGAAAGCACCAGTTGGTCGACGCCAAGGCGCGAGCCAAGAGTAAAGAACCCTTCAGCAATATCGCGCACTTTGCGGTTGGTGCGGGTGGCAACGAAAACAATATCGGGCCCGCGCGAAAGGAAGCGCAGTGCTGCGATTTTCGCAGCCGTAGACCTTGGCACATCGTGGTTCATGAAGAACTCGGTCCGTTCCACAAGCCTGGCCTTGTCCGCATCGGCAAGGCAACCCGGAATGACGCTCAGGAGTTCTTCATATCCCGCCCGGTAGTGAGAAATTACGCCGCTAAGCCCCGAGGACCAGTCCGCGTTACGTACAAACCAGTTCGCTTCGCGTCTCAACAAGGTTTGCAGCGTGCCGTAGATGCGCAGCTGGATATCGGAGGAAATCTTGTTGTCCAGTTTGTTGATCTCACCGTTCAGATCAAGCAGGCCCATGATATCGCGTGCAGCAATGAATCCGCGCGCAATTTCATCTATCTCAGCACCGGTCTCCTCTTTCAGGCGCAACATGAAGGCTGGGCCTCCCCGGTTGATCATTGAATTTGAAAGCATGGTGGAGATAATTTCCGGGCCAAGCTGATGATGGAGGATTTCCGCTCGGTATTTGGACTGCATCTCCTGTGGGAAGTAGCGCAGGAGTTCGGCCTGCAGGTAATCTTCGCGTGGAAGTGTGCTCTCCATCAAATCGGCAAACAGAACCAATTTTGCATATGCCAGAAGCACAGCAAGTTCCGGGCGGGTAAACGCCTCACCTGCAGCATCGCGTTCGGAAAGTTCCAGGTCATCCGGCAAATCCTCAACTTCCCGGTCAAGAAGGTTCCGGCCCTCCAGATCTTTCATCATGCGCACCAGGTAACCGAATTCTCGCGTGCCCACCCGTTCGGTCAATGTGATGGAGAGCGTTTGCAGATAATTGTTGCGCAAGACCAGTTGGGCAACTTCGTTGGTCATTTTCTTCAAAAGGTCGTTGCGCCCCTTGCGGTCCAGCTTGCCCTGCTCTTCGGCAGCGCCCAGGGCAATCTTGATATTGACTTCCATGTCGGAAGAATTCACCCCGGCGGAATTGTCGATGGCGTCGGTGTTTATGCGCCCGCCATGTTCGGCAAATTCAATACGTCCTGGCTGGGTAACGCCAAGATTTGCCCCCTCGCCAATAACTTTCGCCCCAACTTCCGGCGCGGTAATGCGCAAGGGATCGTTTGCCCTGTCGCCAGCATCCGCATTTGTTTCGGTAGTCGCGCGCACGTAAGTGCCGATGCCGCCGAACCATAAAAGATCGGATGGCGCTTTGAGCAATGCCCTCAACAGCTGGTTCGGCGTCAATTCCTTGTCAGACAGGCCCGTCATCTCACGCATCTCGGCCGAAAGCGGGATTGTTTTCAGTGACCTTGGGAAAACGCCGCCACCCTTGGAAATGAGCTTCTTGTTGTAGTCCTGCCAGCTTGAGCGGGTAAGGCCGAACAGCCGCTTGCGCTCTGCCCAGCTTTTTGCAGGATCGGGGGCCGGATCTATAAAAATGTCCCGGTGATCGAATGCTGCAACCAGCTTGATGGCCTTGGACAAAAGCATGCCATTGCCGAAAACATCACCAGACATGTCCCCGCACCCGACAACCCTGAACGGCTCCTTTTGTATGTCGATGTCCATTTCACGGAAGTGGCGCTTCACCGCCTCCCAGCCACCGCGGGCTGTAATGCCCATTTTCTTGTGGTCGTAACCGGCAGAACCCCCAGAGGCGAAGGCATCACCCAGCCAGAACCCGTGATCTTCTGAGATACCATTGGCTATGTCTGAAAATGTTGCAGTGCCCTTGTCGGCGGCAACAACAAGATAGGGGTCATCACTGTCATGGCGCACGACTTCCGGCGGCATGATGATGTCATCGCCGCGCAGATTGTCGGTGACATCAAGCAGCGAATTGATGAACAACTTGTAGCAACGCACTCCTTCGGCCATGAATTCTTCACGGGTGGGGTTCGCTGACATGAGCTTGGGCACAAACCCGCCCTTGGCGCCAACGGGCACAATTACGGCATTTTTTACCTGTTGCGCTTTTACAAGGCCCAGCACTTCTGTGCGGAAATCCTCCGGCCTGTCCGACCAGCGCAATCCGCCGCGGGCAATCGGTCCAAAGCGCAAATGAATGCCCTCAAAATCAGGCGCATAGACAAAGATCTCGCGGTAAGGCCTGGGCTCAGGCAAGTCATCAACATTTCCAGAATTGAGCTTGATGGAGATTGTCGGCTTTAAGCCGCCTTCGCCAGCGCTTTGGAAATAGTTGGTGCGCAGCGTCGACATTATGACATTCATGAAGTGCCGGATGATGCGATCATCATCAAGGCTCGGCACATCGGCAAGGGCTATCTTCATTTGTTTTCGAATGCGCTCTTGTATGCCGTGGCGCGCTTTGGCGCTGGTTTTTTTCAGCGAGAATCGGGTCTCGAAAAGCTTCCACAAATCAGCTGCTAGTTCGTGGTGGTTATTGAGTACGCCCCAGATATAGTCCGGGCTATAGGCGATGCCGGTTTGGCGCAGATAGCGGGCGAGGGTGCGCAACAGCGCCACCTGGCGCCAAGTGAGACCAGCCTTTAACACAAGCGTGTTGTGGCCATCATTTTCCGCTCGGCCTTGCCAGACCGCCTGAAACACATCTTCAAGATTTTCGCGGCGGGTCGTGAGGTCAATGGGTTCTCTGTCCGCTGCGGCGAGAGATATGTCATGCAGCACATAGGGCTCGCCTTGAGGGGAAATTTCAAACGTGCGTTCATCGAATGCGCGCAGCCCCATATTCTCCAGAATCGGCAGGCGGTCGCTTAGGGCGATTGCTTGGCCCTTGCGGTAGAGCTTCAGGTTAACCCGGTGGGTTTTGCTTCCCGTGCGTTGATAGAATTCAATCTCGACATCTTGCTCGTTTTTGAGTTTCCCCAGTCGGCCGATGTCGGTGATTGCGTTGTCAGCACTGTAGGCTTCGGTGTAGGCCTGCGAAAAAGCACCTTTGTAAGTTTCGAAAAGAGTTTCGGCCTCTTCGGGTTCAACGGCGTTGCGTAAGGCACGTGAGAGCTTGTCATCCCAGGTTCTGACAATCTGAACCAATTCGTTATCGAGTTCGGTGATATCAGGCGTTGGCGTTGCGCCTTCATAACGCCCGATGATGAAGTGAACGCGCGCCAATGTGCCTTCGGGAAACGAGGGATAAAAGGCAGACAGCCGTCCCTTGTACGCGCTTGCAAGAAGGTCGCCGACTTTCTCGCGCACATCCGATGTGTATCTTTCGCGCGGGATATAGGCGAGCACTGAAACGAATCTGTCGAACCTGTCGACACGAACAAAAAACCGCGGACGCGGGCGCTCGTTTAGGCGGGTTATGCCGGCTGCAATTTCTGCCAGGCGCACAGGGTCGATTTGGAACAGTTCATCGCGGGGGTAAGTTTCCAGGATGTTTAGGAACGTCTTGCCGGAATGGCTTTCCATATCGTGACCGGACAATTCCATAGCCGCGGTAATCTTGCGGCGCAGGAACGGTATGAAGCGCGGGCTTCGGGTGTAGGCAACCGATGTGAACATGCCGACAATGCGCAGCTCGCCGATGAGCTTGCCGCGGGAATCAAACCGCTTGATGCCGATATAATCCATGTGTGTGCGCCGGTGCACCGTGGCGCGCACATTGGCCTTGGTTATAATCAAGGGGGCCGGTTGCATTAGGAATTCGCGAAGTTCCGGCGTGTAGGTCACCAGCTCACGCCCTCTGCGCAAAACCTTCACATTCAAATCGCGCAAATTGCCAAGCCCTGTGCCTTCCACCGGCACAAGCCGCCCCTTCGCGGCGCTGCCCCTGAAATCGTAATCGCGCACCCCAAGGAATGTGAAATTATTGTCGATGAGCCAGCGCAAGAACTGGATGGCCTCGGCCAGTTCATCAACGGCTATCGGTGGTGGGGAATTTTGATATTCCGCAACCGCCCCTTCCAGTCTAGAGCGCATGGGCTGCCAGTCGAGAACAACCGTGCGCACATCGTTCAGAACTGATTGAAGCTCTTCGATGATCTGCTGGTGAGTGGTTTCGCTTGTTACCCTGCCAATGTGAATGTGCATGAAGCTGTCGCGGGACAGGCTTGTATTGTCAATTATCTCGTGGGCATCAAAAAGCTGATGGATGGTGCCTTTCGACGTGCGCAATGATGTAATTACCGGATGCAGCACCAGTTCAATCGAGTGGCCGAGTTCGCCAAGGAGCGCGAGAACTGAATCCACCAAAAACGGCATGTCGTCATTGGCAATTTCGATAATCGTTACCTGGTCGAGGCGCTCTGAACCTGTTGGATTGTAAATTTGCACCTTGGCAGGCCCAGGCGCGCGTGATTTCAAAAAATCAAAAGCACGCACCGCCAGTTTGCAAAGATTTTCAGGTTTGTAGGGCTCCAGGTCTTCAATAACCGTGTGCTCGAAAAGACGTCGGGTAAAAATCGTCAATGAATCGTCCGGCTTTGACTTGAGATTGGAAAGAATTTTTTTAATGAAAACGCTAAGCTGGCGGTCGCTGGCCATAATTTCCCCCTGCATCCTCTTAGCGGAATTAGACTTTAGTTTAGGGTCAGGACTCACTAATGTCATGCAATTCTGTTCGCAACGGCAAGTTTAGATGCAAGAAAACACGACGAAGGACAGGTTTGCCTATTCGAGGAATGTTTTCGCCGCAGATGCGCATGTCGGCGCGAACCCTTCGGGCGCGGTGAATTTTGCTTCTGGATGCGTTGGAAAACCTTGAAAACCGGCAAGGTTACCTGCGGTTTCCCGCCTGTTCAGCGGCAATATTCACATCGCGCAGAATGGATGACATTAGTGGGTCCTGACCCTAGGCTCAGGTCCATAAAAGGCAAACTTGTTTTATTGGATTAGAGAAATTTCCTTAGTTTGAAAGGATCAGCACGTGAAAGAGCAAAAGGAACATATTTCTCCAAGCGAAGTGGTGGCCGTGGACTTACCCGAACTGGACTTAGATGAGCGCCAGCAGGAGTATTTTGAGGTTTGCCGCGAAGAGCTTGGTTTTGTACCGAACGTGTTGATTGCCTATGGGTTTGACAGGGCAAAGCTGGCTGGTTTCAGCGAACTTTACAACGATTTGATGCTTGCCGATTCCGGTCTCGACAAGCTTGAGCGTGAGATGATTGCGGTCGCGGTATCTTCGGTAAACCACTGCTACTACTGCCTTACCGCCCATGGTGCGGCGGTTCGCAAGCTTTCAGGCTCGCCGGAGTTGGGCGAGCAGATGGTGATGAACTATCGCGCCGCCGGGCTCGATAAACGCCAGGCCGCCATGTGCGATTTTGCAGTGAAGCTGACGGAGAGCCCGGACAAGATTGTAGAAGAAGACCGCCAGGGGTTGCGCGAAGCCGGATTTTCCGACAGGGACATTTGGGACATTGCAGCGGTTGCCTCATTCTTCAACATGTCGAACCGCATGGCGGCGGCAACCGACATGCGCCCGAATGATGAGTACCACGCAATGGCAAGGTGATGCCGGGCAGGGATCTTGCCCTAGTCCCTCGATTTGCCTTCCGTCTCAAGCTTTTCAAGATAGCCGGCCCAGATGGAATCCATATCGCGGCCGTGTTCAAGAAAATATTCCCAGGAAAAAATGCCCGTATCGTGAAGGTCGTCAAAACGCAGTCGAACTGCATAGTTGCCTACCGGCTCAACGCCGATAATCTTCACATTGCGTTTTCCAGGCACAGTGACCTCCTGGCCCTTGCCGTGGCCCTTAACTTCCGCGCTTGGGCTTTCAACCCGTAAGAACTCAGCGCTGAAGGTAAAAGCCTCACCATTATCAAATGAGATCACAAGCTCGGCGCCCTCTTCGCGCAGCTTGATTTCAGTCGGCCAAGGTGCCTGATCAGTCATCGTTCAACTCGCGTGCTTCTTCAGGCAGCATAATAGGCACGCCATCGCGAATCGGAAACGCAAGCCCAGCTTTCTTTGAAATGAGCTCGCTAGCGTCCGCATCATATTCAAGGGTTGATTTGGTTACTGGGCAAACCAGAAACTCTAACAGTTTGGGATCTATTTCACGTTGTGCCATTCTTATAATCCTGCAAGGTGCGCTTCTGGCCGCTGGTTATTGCACGCCAGCCGGGCCGCCTTTGGAAAGGTCGCCGCTGGCAAGCGCCATCTCTGTGAGCGCAATTAGAATTTTTGCCCGCTCAGAAAGGGTGTTCGCTTCCAGCATCGCCTGTTTCTCCGATGCCGCATAGGGGCTGATGACGCAAAGTGTGTTCACCAGAGCCTCGGTGGTTGCGCTTTCCACCTCCTTCCAATTAGCATCCATGCGGTTTGCGTCAAGGTACTTGCGGAATGCTGACATCAGAGCATCCCGGTCAACCGCGTTTTCACCCATGCCAATCTCGAGATCGCTTTCAAACTCCAAAAAGTCTACATCGCAAACCCGGTAAGGCTCTCCTTGAGACAATTCATCCTTTATGCGGAACCTGCTCACCCCGGCAAGTGTGATGAGGATACGCCCGTCCGGAGTTTCGGCGTAGGAGATGATGCGCCCTGCACAACCGATCGGATAAACCGGCGGCCTCTCCTCCGGATTGCCCTCAGCGTATTCCGCCTCCGCGCCCGCTGGCTGTACCATGCCGATCAATCTTTCACCCGACATGGCGTCGTTCACCATTTGCAAATAGCGCGGTTCGAAAATGTTCAATGGCAGTTGCGCGCGCGGCAGCAAAAGCGCGCCTGTGAGCGGAAATACCGGAAGTTTCTTCGGCAGATCGCCGGGGGTGGTGTATTTCTCAAGAAACTTCATAAAGCGGTTTACGAGAAGAGTATGGATGACAGACCACGCCTGCCAGCAACCGTCAATTCATCCGCGTGGCCCCAGGCTTCAAAAAACTGCAGGAGTTGTTTTCTGGCCGCATCTTCGTTCCAGGCCCGGTCAAGGCGGATTGATTCCAAAAGCTGTTCAAGAGCATCTTCGCGCCTTCCCGCAGCATTTAGCGCAATCGAAAGATCGATCCGTGCCTGATGGTCTTTCGGGTCGGCTTCAACTTTCGCCGAAAGCTCGGTTATCTCGCCAGTGTCGACAGGGGCTTTGGCAAGTTCAAGCGTTGTGCGGGCAGACGTAACGTGCTGGTCATCTGCCTTGTCGGCGGGCGCCATGGCCAATGTTGCTTCGGCGCCATCAAAGTCCTCTGCCAGTATCTGCGCCCGCGCAAGGCCGGCAATTGCTTCGGTGTTTTCACGATCTGCTTGCAAAACTGCAGAAAATGCCTGCGCTGCGCTAGCCACATCGCCAGCTTCCAGGGCTGCATTGCCGGCTTCAATCGCAGCGGCAATTTCAGCGCTACCATCGGCGCCGTCGGTAAGTTTTGACACAAACTCCTTGATCTGGCTTTCCGGCAGCGCGCCCATGAAACCATCAACCGGCTGGCCGTTCTTGAATGCGAAAACAGCCGGAATGGATTGCACGCGCATCTGGCCTGCAATCTGCGGGTTCTCATCGACGTTGATTTTGACGAGCTTCACTGCGCCGCGCGCATTTTGTATGATTTTTTCAAGCGCCGGGGTAAGTTGTTTGCACGGCCCGCACCAGGGAGCCCAGAAATCCACTATCACCGGCACCGTCTGCGAGGCTTCAATGACATCGGCCATGAAAGTTGCATCGGTGACATCTTTGACAAGTTCGCCGGCGTTTCCGTTTCCTGCCTGCTTGCCGTCGGCAGGCGGCGTGTTGCCGTAGGAAAATTTGATATCCATATCTTTTTATCCGGTGTTTTTGGCAGCGCTGGTGCGCTTTTTGTCCTGTTTTTCTAATGTGACGCCTGAGGCCCCCGATTACAATGGTTTAGGCTAGGTGCCAACCGCAATTATTTTCGGCGAATGGCCGCATGCCTCGATGAAGGCCTGCAAATCCTGTGAGCGGATTGTGGTTGTTGCATCATTTTTCAGGGGGTGAAAATTCAGCAGTTCCTCAGCCATCATCTTCTCATCCAGAATTACGTTAACCCGTTGAGATGTATCATTGATGACGGCGAACGGCGTTACCGAGCCGGGCTCAATGCCTAAGACTTCAAGCAGCAGATCCGGTTTGCCGAAACTCAGGCGCGCTGCGCCGATTTTTGCAGGCAGGCTTTTGAGGTCAACTTGTGCCTCTTCCAACGTGACCACCAGCCAAAGTTGGCCCTTTTTGTCTTTCAGAAACAGGTTCTTGCAATGGCCGCCGGGAATTTCGCCGCGCAGGGCCCTGGCCTCATCCACGGTAAATACCGGGTCATGGTCCCAGCTCTTTGTTTCAAAGGCCAGTTCGCGAAACCGCGCATAAAGCTCTTCTCGGGTAGCCGGCATGGCGCACATATCCTTATTCCTGGTGCTTTTTGGTGTTGCAAAATTTTTGGGAAAATCCTCAAATTTGCTGCACGCACCCTATTGCATTTACTGCGCGCTTGCGCAATAAGGGGCGCCGGTTTCATGAACTGTTTGAAACCGTCAATACGGGACGCGGGCGTAGCTCAGGGGTAGAGCACAACCTTGCCAAGGTTGGGGTCGTGAGTTCGAATCTCATCGCCCGCTCCAAATTTTTCAATAAAATCAATTGTATAAAATGTAACTCTTTAATGCTACTGTATTCGATTGGCATAAGGTGACCACCAGGTGACCACGCAATACCCATTTCGAGATTCGATCGATGCTTAAGCAAGAGAAGGTTTCAACAGTTCCTGCACCTAAAAGCGAGCAAAAATACGGTGTTTGTGGATCAGGAGGTCGGTGGTTCAATTCCTCCCAGCCGTACCATATTTTTCAATGACTTATCAGATATTTAGATAATTTATTCTCCTAGTGGGGGATAAATTGGGGGATTTTTTGGGCACAGAATTGGGACCAGAATTGATGAATTTTCTTGCGAGTTATTGCAAAACTCGCGATTGCTGATTGGAGAAATCAAGCTTCCTGCCGCGCTTATAGTTCCTTGGTCCATCGAGGTTTTCGTTGTGCTTCGCCAGAATTTGCCAAGCCTTATTGTTTTTATAGCCATCTGCTTTGCCGTATCTGCGGTCGGCGGGTTAGTAACTGCGACAAGTGTTGGGGGCTGGTATCAAACGCTCCAGAAGCCAGCATTTAATCCACCAGATTGGCTGTTCGGGCCTGTGTGGGCGGTTTTATACCTATTCATGGCGATTGCAGGCTGGCGCGTTTGGTGCAGAGAGGACGACCCCGGAAGAAAAGCAGCATTAACCGCATTTGCGGTCCAACTTTTCTTAAACCTGTTGTGGTCGTTTCTCTTTTTTGGCCTGAAGAACCCTGGATTGGCTCTTTTAGAGATTTTCCTTCTAGTCGTGTTAATCGCCGTCACAACTGTACTCTTTTGGCGAATTGACCGCATAGCGGGAGCGCTTTTCTTACCCTACCTTGCATGGGTTTCTTACGCGACGCTGCTTAATGCAGCACTCTGGACAATGAATACACCAAAGTAACCTTTGGAAGTGTGGGTATTTGACAGTAATGCAAAGTATTTCCCTGAATATCGAAGAAATCTATGTTCCGGCAAAGCGCCGAAAAATACTCGACGCAGCGGTTGTTGATGAAATCGCAGAAAGCATGCTGGAAGAAGGTCAACTAACCCCTATTTTGGTTCGTAAGGGCAGCGGTAGATATGTGCTTGTTGAAGGGCTTCATCGCTTGGAGGCATGTAAAGCACTTGGTGAAAAATCTATAACGGCTTTCATCGTCCAGGCCCGTAAACACTAAAATCTCCTAACGTACAATGTCGAACGTCTGTTAAGTCGCAAAGTTCAATCGGTTGGTTGCAATTTTATGTTTATGTTTGGCTATGCCAATCACGGTGCATTCTCGACAGCCTTCAAGCGCTGGACAGGCAAAACGCCGAGACAGGCGAGGTCAACCTGAGTTGATAGAAATGAAGTAGAAAATTAAGGGAAAAAATTAGCCGCTCCCAAACAATATTCGGGAGCGGCCAATACTGTATTAGTCCGATACGGATAGGTTGATGGCGGACGATTTTCCATCCCGACCAGCTTCAACCTCAAAACTGACTTTTTGTCCTTCGTTCAGAGAACCTAGGCCAGCCTGCTCAACTGCCGAAATGTGCACGAACACATCCCGTGATCCATCATCGGTCTCGATAAATCCATATCCCTTGGTGGGGTTAAACCACTTTACAGTTCCTTCAGCCACGGTTTTATCCTTTGTCGTAATAGTTTGCTCGCGCGCCGCGACTTGCCGCGACACATATGGTTGAACGTTCACATTTTCAGAGGATAACTTCGCTAATCCGTAGGCCGGTAACTCAAGAAA
>JBPCVY010000280.1:0-7452 GCA_051010055.1 Hyphomicrobiales bacterium
GGCCAGACCGACCGAAAAGGCATCCTCATCGGCAATGCCATATTCCAGTATCCGACACAGCCCATCCTCCATAGCGTCAATCGCTTCGAGCACCACCGCGCCTTCAACGCAGCCACCGGAAACCGACCCGATAAAATTACCTTCACCATCAATGGCAAGCTGCGAGCCCACGGGCTGTGGCGCTGAGCCCCAGGTTTCAATGACCGTAGCAATAGCAACCTTACGGCCCTCTTCAAGCCAGTTTTTGGTCTCCCCCAACAATCCATGATCTGGTGAACTCATACAGCTTCTCCTTGTGCAAGCCAGTGGCGCGGGTTCGAGGTGTTTGAGCGCGCGTGTGTAGCGGTCAACGTGCGCGCCAGTTCCTCAAGTGAATTGAGATTATGCACCGGCCTGAATTCGTCAACATGGGCAAGCATGGTGCGGATGCCGCCGGCGCGCGCCTCAAAGCCATCATAACGCAAAAGCGGATTAAGCCAGGTGAGCCGTTTTGTCGAACGCTTAAGGCGCGAGATTTCCTTCTCAAGCACGCCGTCATCGTCTCGCTCAAGCCCATCGGTTATGAGCAGAACATGCGCGCCCTGGGCAAGAACCCGCCGCGACCATTTGAAGTTGAATTCACGCAGGCAGGCGCCGATGCGGGTACCGCCCGACCAGTCCTTCACCTGGTTCGTCACCTCCTCAACCGCTTCATCAACATCGCGCCGTTCAAGCGCGCGGGTAATATTGGTAAGCCGGGTGCCAAACAAGAACACATGCATGCGCGAGCGGTCCGACTTCATGGCGTGCAGGAAATGCACAAACATGCGGCTATAGCCGGACATGGAGCCGGATATATCGCACAGCACGACGAGTGGCGGTTCTTTCAATCTGCGGGTGCGGAATTTCAAAATGTCGCCGCCTGCGCCGGAACGGGCAGCCGCTTTCAGGGTGCGCCGCATATCGACATTGCCTTTTGAGGCCGGCCCAAACCTTCTTGTTGGCGCGCGGAACCTGCCAACGCGCATGAGCGCTATGGCGCGCATCGCGTCTGCTTGTTCTTCAGAAAACATCTGCTCGAAATCCTTATCGCGCAAAACTTCATCGGCGTTGAACGTGTAGCTGGCATCGATTTCAAGAAGCTCCTTTGGCGGGCGCCGTGTTGATTGGACATCCGGGCCCTCAAACATGGCAGATGACAAACGGCGCTCGCCCGCCTTTTTCTTATGCTCACCAGCGGGCCTTGCCACTTCCTGAAAAAACATGCTCATCAATTGCTCAAGCATTTTCGGCTTTTGCCAGAAAACGTGGAAAGCCTGATCAAAAACCGCCCTGTGCTCGCGCCGGCGCACAAACAGTGCATGCAGCATCCAGTAAAAATCATCACGGTTGCCGAGGCAACCACTCTCCGCAGCGCTGATTGCATCAATGACTTGCGCAGTGCCTACCGGCAGTCCCGCCTGGCGCAAAATCCGGGCAAAATGCATGATGTTTTCCGCCAGCTTTCCCCCGGCAGGTTTGGCATGCCCAGCTGTTGATGGCGTGTTCACTGTGCAGTAGCTCGCAGCTCAGCCTGTATCTCATTGAGAATACGCTTGGCTTCCGAGCCCTCCATGCGCGAAATATCGTCTTGGTACTTGAGCAGAACGCCCAGGGTGTCGTTCACAACCGCTGGATCAAGCGAGATTTTGTCCAGTTCATGGAGCGCGCTTACCCAATCAAGGGTTTCGGCAACCCCTGGTGATTTGAAAAGGTCCTGGCCGCGCAAAGCCTGCACAAAGGCAACCACCTCGCGGGCAAGGTTTTCAGCCGCCTGAGGCAACCGCGCATGAATGATTTGCAACTCGCGCTCTGCATCAGGATAGCCAACCCAGTGATAGAGGCACCGCCGTTTCAGAGCATCATGGATTTCCCGGGTGCGGTTCGATGTAATGATGGTGACGGGCGGGTGCGCGGCGGAGAATGTGCCAAGCTCTGGAATCGTGATCTGGAAATCAGACAAAACTTCCAAAAGGTATGCCTCAAACGCCTCATCTGCCCGGTCGAGCTCATCAATGAGCAAAACGGGCGGACCGTCCATCCCCTGTTCAAGGGCCTGCAACAACGGGCGTTTAATCAAAAACCGCTCAGAGAAAATATCGCTTGATGCGGTATTGCGGTTAAGGTCACCAGCAGCTTCAGCCAACCTGATTTCAATCATCTGGGCAGAGTAGTTCCACTCGTAGACTGCCGAATTGACGTCAAGCCCCTCATAGCATTGGAGCCGGATAAGCGGGCGGCCAAGGGCCCGGCTGAGGGTTTTTGCAATTTCGGTTTTGCCAACCCCGGCCTCGCCTTCAAGAAACAACGGCCTTCCCAGCTTCAAAGACAGGAAAATAACAGTCGCCAACGCCCGGTCCGCCACATAGTTCGCAGATGTCAGCAGTTCCAGCGTGTTTTCGATTGTCTTTGGCAGTCCTGTCATTTGGGTAATTCCCGTGTTGCCGGCTCCTCACAAGTAGTGCCCCGCCCCGGCCACTTCAATTGAAAAAGCCTGCCGGGCATTATTATGCCGGGCAGGCTCATTTGCTTTCGCCGCGTAAATTATCCAGCTGCTGCAACTGCCCGTTTGGCCATTACCGAGCACAGATGGGCCCTGTATTCAGCAGATGCATGTATATCATCATTGAGATCATCTGCCGGTATGGAGATGCCATCCAACGTTTCGGCGGAAAAGCTTCCATCAAGGGCTTTTTCCATTTTCTTTGCCCGGAACGCACATGGTCCAGCGCCGGTGATGGCAACGCGCACGCCGCCTTTACCCATGTCCGCAACAAATGCCCCCACCATGGAGTAGCGCGAAGCCGGATTTGGGAATTTTGCATATGCCGCCCGCTTGGCAACCGGGAACCTCACCTCGGTGATGATTTCATTGTCCCGCAACGCGGTTTCAAACATTCCTTTGAAGAACTTGTCGGCATCGATTTCGCGCTTGTTGGTAACAATGGTGGCATTCAAGCCAAGGCAGGCGCCGGGATAGTCCGCGGCAGGGTCATTGTTGGCGATTGAGCCGCCAATGGTGCCCATATGGCGGACATGGGGATCGCCAATCGAGCCAGCAAGCGCGGCAAGCGCTGGAATGTACTTTTGCACCCCTGCGTGGCCGGCAACCTCCGCATGGGTGGTGCCCCCCTTCACGGTTACGGTTTTTCCGTTCGCCTTGATGCCGGAGTTGTTGATGCCGGACAGATCAACCACGTCGCTTGGCGAGGCAAGCCGGGCCTTCAGCGTCGGGATTAATGTCTGCCCGCCGGACATGACGGTTCCATCATCAGCTTTCTTGAGCAGCTTTACCGCTTCATCAACGGATTTAGGCCGGTGGTAGCTAAAGTCATACATTGTTGTTCCTCCCTTACTCGGCCGCTTCTGACGAAGCTGCATCCTGGATTGCGCTCCAAACCGCCTGCGGTGTCGCCGGCATCGGCACATCGCGCACGCCGAGCGCATCGGTAATTGCATTCATGACCGCGGCCGGAGCTGCGATTGCTCCAGCTTCACCACAGCCCTTCACACCCAAAGGATTGGACGGGCATTCGGTGACGACAAAATCCAGCTTGAAGCTGGGAAGGTTGTCGGCACGGGGCATGCAATAGTCCATGTAGGACCCGGTGACGAGCTGACCGCTTTCAGGGTCATAATGCGCACCCTCCGTGAGCGCCTGGCCCACACCCTGGGCGATGCCGCCATGAACCTGGCCTTCAACGATCATCGGGTTGATCACATTGCCGAAGTCATCAACGGCCACCCAATCCACTATTTCCGTTGCCCCGGTTTCCGGATCCACTTCCACTTCGCAAATGTGGCATCCAGCCGGGAATGTGAAGTTTGAAGGATCATGGAATGCCCCTTCTTTAAGCCCTGGCTCAATTTCATCAGTGGGAATGGCATGGGCAACATAGGCAGCAAGCGCTACTTCCCCGAAGGCCATGGCCTTGTCGGTGCCCTTCACAGTGAACGAGCCATCCTTGAATTCAATGTCGCCTTCGGCTGCTTCCATCACATGAGAGGCCACCTTGCGGGCTTTCGCTTCCACCTTGTCGAGCGCCTTGGAAATGGCAGTCATGCCAACTGCGCCGGAGCGGGAGCCATAAGTGCCCATTCCGAACTGGACCTTGTCGGTATCGCCATGGACGATTTCCACCTGGTCGATGGGAATGCCGAGCCTGTCGGAAACCAGCTGGGCAAATGTCGTCTCATGGCCCTGACCATGGCTGTGAGATCCAGTAAGAACCTCCACATTACCTGTTGGATTGACTCGCACTTCTGCGCTTTCCCACAAGCCGACGCCTGCGCCAAGCGAACCAACCGCCGCGGACGGTGCGATGCCGCACGCTTCGATATAGTTGGAAAAGCCGATGCCGCGCAGCTTGCCATTGCGGGCCGAGCGGCGCCGCCTGTTGGCAAAGCTGCTATACTTGATCATCTCACAGGCCTTATCGAGCGATGCCTGATAATCACCTGCGTCATACATCATGATGACCGGGGTTTCGTGTGGGAATTCCTGCACAAAATTAATCCTGCGGAATTCAGCCGGATCCATGTTGATTTCCCGCGCGGCGGTCTCAACAATGCGCTCCACCACGTAGGTGGCCTCAGGCCGCCCCGCCCCTCGATAGGCATCAACGGGCGCAGTGTTTGTGAACACCGCATCCACTTCGGCATGAATGCACGGAAGATTGTATTGGCCCGACAACAATGTTGCGTAGAGATATGTCGGCACACACGATGCAAAGGTTGAAAGGTAAGCGCCCATATTGGCAATGGTGCGCACCTTTAGGCCAAGCATTTTTCCGTTTGCATCCACCGCCAGCTGAGCCTTGGTGACATGATCGCGGCCATGGGCATCAGACAAGAACGATTCATCGCGCCCCGCTGTCCACTTGATTGGCCGGTCAACTTTCCGCGATGCCCAAACACATGCGGTTTCTTCAGCGTAGATGAAAATCTTCGATCCGAAGCCGCCGCCAACATCCGGCGCAATCACCCGCAACTTATGTTCAGGCGCAATGCCAATAAACGCAGAAAGCACCAGCCGGGCCACATGGGGGTTTTGCGACGTGGTGTAGAGAGTGAAGCTGTCGGTGCCGGAATCAAACGCGCCGATTGCGGCCCGCGGCTCAATGGCGTTTGGAATGAGCCGGTTATTGACCAGATCAATTTCCGTTACGTGGGCAGCATTTGCAAATGCTGCATCAACGGCAGCCGCATCGCCTATTTCCCAGTTGAACACAGTGTTGTTGGCCGCTTCGCCGTGAACCTGAGCCTTAGCACTTTGGGCACCAGCGGTATCAACCACCGCATCAAGTTCCTTGTAATCAACCTCAACCAGCTCACCGGCAGCTTTTGCCTGTGCGGCGGTTTCTGCCACCACCATGGCCACGTGATCGCCTACATAGCGCACCTTGCCATCGGCCAAAACCGGATGGGGCCCTGCGCTCATGGGCGAGCCGTCCTTATTGTGAATCAACCACACGCAAATGAGTCCACCGAGCCCGTCCGCAGCAATATCCTTGCCGGTAAAAACGGCCAGAACGCCATCAGCGGCTTCGGCCTTCTTGGTGTTGATTTTGCGAATTTTTGCGTGGGCATGGGGGCTGCGCACGAAGTGGGCATAAGTTTGCCCGGGTAAGTTAATGTCGTCGGTATAGTTGCCCTTGCCCGTGATGAAACGCTGGTCTTCCTTGCGCGGAACCCTTGCGCCAATACCAGTTTCACTCATGAGATGTCCTTCCCTGATCGCGGTACCTTCTGAAAACCGGCCCGCTAATTGATTTTGAAATCAGCGCGGTTGCGCACCTACATTTTGCGGGCGCCCTGCTTTATCGCCTTGACGATGTTGTGGTAGCCGGTGCAGCGGCAAATGTTGCCTTCAAGCTCATCGCGGATCAGTTCCTCAGACAGCTTTTTGCCATGCCGGTTGGCTATATCGATGCCGGCCATAATCATGCCGGGGGTGCAAAACCCGCACTGCAAACCATGGTTCGCCCGGAACGCGTCCTGCATAGGGTGCAGTTTGCCGTTGGCGATGCCTTCAATCGTTGTCACATCCGAGCCATCACAAGCAGCTGCAAGAGCGGTACAGGATTTTATCGCCTTGCCGTTCACATGGACGACGCAAGCACCGCATTGCGATGTGTCGCACCCGACATGGGTGCCGGTTAGCCCCAAATTTTCACGTAAGAATTCGACTAGCAACGTACGCCCCTCAACCTCCCCAGACACAGTGTTGCCGTTTACCTTCATTGATACATTGGGCATTTTACGCGTTGACCTCCCGAATTTCCTCTTATTTATTTTTCTCCACTCATGATGTTGCGCGGGCTGGCGCTCACGGTCAAGTCTCCTATAGTCCAAACACCTTGAATTAGTCGAAATTTTCTGGCCGAAAGTTATCCTTTTAACTCAAGAAGACTTTCATAGAGCGTGTCTGCAACCTCCACGCCTTCGCTGGCGGTTGCCACCCGGGCTTTGAACCGCCGGCCGCCGGGCAGCCTTGTTCCGTCCTGCTCAAGGATTTTGGCAAACAGCTCCTCGCCGCGGGAGCGGTAGTCACCGCCGCCAAATCCAGCCGGGTCGATCGCAATGATTATTTCGCTGTGCCGGCCAAGGGTGGGCCCGCCATGGGTTTGCACGGTTGTCTCATAGGAAAACTTGCCGCCTACCAGGGCGCCTGCAAGAAGCTCCACCATGAGCGCGATAGATGCTCCCTTATAGCCGCCGAATGTAAGCTGCGCCCCTTCAAGGATAGCTGCCGGGTCGGTTGTGGGATTTCCCTCTTTATCAACGCCCGTCCCAGGTGGCACGTCGTGGCCTTCACGCATGGCAATCTGAACCTCGCCCCGCGCCATGGCCGATGATGCCTGGTCAAACACCATCGGGGGGCCATCGGGACGGGGCCAGGCAAACGAAAAGGGATTGGTTCCAAAAAGCGGTTTGGTGCCGCCTGCAGGGGCAACATAAGGCCCGGCAACACAACAGGCCATCGCCACGAGGCCTTGTTCTGCCAACGGTTCAACTTCAGGCCAAAGTGCGGACAGGTGCAAAACATCATGAATGGCCACCGCGGCGATGCCTTGGGCCTTGGCTACCGGCACTAGCGTTTCCTGGGCTATCTGAATGGCAAGCGGCGCCATGGCACCATCGCCATCGACCTGAAGCAATCCCGGCGCAAGGGTCTCGACGGTTGGCCGGCCCTTACCGTTGGCGACACCGGAAGCAATGGAGGAACAATATCCAGGAACCCTGAAGAGCCCATGGGACAAGCATTGGTCCCGTTCCGCATTGGTGACAGTGCGCGCCACTGCCCTGGCATTTGCTTCATCACATCCGCTTGCAAGAAAACAGGCCTTGGCCAATTCAAACACGTCGTCAAGTTGCAGTCTCACGCCCATTTTGTTTCTCTTTTCGTTGGTTGTTACGTGGGTTAGCCATAAA
>JBPCVY010000281.1:0-18808 GCA_051010055.1 Hyphomicrobiales bacterium
GTGCAATAATGAGCCAAAAACGCTGCAATTCGCATTAAAAAGCGTGTTTTTTGTTCACAATTATTTGGCCGTTTGTGACCCAAAATTACCAAGATTTCATGTTTGAAAGGCTCTCAAACCCTTAAAATGCATTCCAGAACACCTATATATGAAACAGTGCGGCGGGCACCCCCTCCCCATGTCCGCTCGCTGGAAGAGAGGAAATAATATGGCTACCCAGCACCTACCTACCCTTTCAGGCGATGGCGGTTTATCGCGTTATCTCCAAGAAATCCGGCAGTTTCCAATGCTGCAGCCGGACGAGGAGTATAAGCTTGCCAAGCAGTGGAAGGATGATGGTGACCGCGATGCCGCCCACAAGCTGGTGACCAGCCATTTGCGCCTGGTTGCCAAGATTGCCATGGGCTACCGCGGATATGGCCTGCCGATTGGTGAAGTTATTTCCGAAGGTAATGTGGGCCTTATGCAGGCGGTGAAGCGGTTCGAGCCCGATAAAGGGTTCCGCCTTTCCACATATGCGATGTGGTGGATCAGGGCAGCAATCCAGGAATTCATCCTGCGCTCGTGGAGCCTGGTGAAAATGGGCACCACCGCCAGCCAGAAAAAGCTGTTTTTCAACCTGCGCAAGGTGAAGGGGCAAATCGAAGCTCTCGAAGATGGCGATTTGCATCCTGACCAGGTGAGCGAGATTGCCAACCGCCTTGGGGTGCCGGAAGATGATGTGGTTTCCATGAACCGCCGGCTTTCAGGTGATTCATCCCTCAATTCGCCCATTAAGACCGACGGCGAGGCCACAGGCGAGTGGCAGGACTGGCTTGTGGACGAAGAGCCCGATCAAGAAACCTTACTTGCCGAGTCCGAAGAGCACAATTCCCGCATGGATATGTTGCGCACCGCTATGGAAGGGCTCAATGACCGCGAGCGCCGCATTTTTGAAGCCCGGCGCCTCAGCGAAGACCCCCTCACGCTTGAAGAGTTGTCGAAGGAATTTGACGTCTCGCGCGAACGTATCCGCCAGATTGAGGTGCGGGCCTTTGAAAAGGTGCAAAAGGCAATGCGCTCAGCTGCTCGCGACATGGCTGCAGCTGCGGCCTAGAACGGGACGGGAATTACACCAAATCGCCGAGATGGCCCGATTTTACCCACACAAGCGCGCCTTCCTTGCTGAAGGGCGCATGGGCTGAGCCGGGCGGGCTACGCATCCAGGTTCCCCTCGGATAGACGCCATTTTCATCGCGCAATTCGCCTTGCAACACTAAAAGTTCCTCGCCGAGCGGATGGTCGTGATGGCCAAGTTCGCCGCCCGGTCTGAACCGCACGAGACGCACAAATTCATCGCTGAATTTGTGCAGAGGGCGGATTTCCGCACCGAGATTTGTGGGCGCAGGCTGCCAGCTTTCTTCGGCATTCACATCGGCGATGACGCGCTCAAGATCGGCATCGTCGAACTGGCGCAGCTTGACGAAAATAGTGCACCCTTTTTCACTGCGCGGTGTGTGGGATGAACCTGGCGGGTTGCGGACATATGAGCCTTCTGGAAAGTCGCCGGATTCATCGGAAAAGACACCGTCGAGCACGATGAATTCCTCGCCCATATCGTGGGTATGGGCGGAAAATTCAGAACCAGGAGCATAACGCACGATTGTGGTGGCGCGGGCAACTTCATCGCCGACGCGATCGAGCATCATGCGGTCAACACCGGCCAGCGGCGAGGGCACAAATGTTTCATCGCCCGGCCGGACAATTGCGTACTTGGAAAAATCTGATCGAATGTTCATCGGCACCGCTCCAGCGTTGCTGTCATTATAGACGAAAGGTAACCGGGATTTATGCTCAATTGTTTCAGGATATGGGAACATAATTGGCCGGGCGCAATAAGAGCATCTGGCACTGGCACTGCAAGCTGCTATCAGCAATGCTTACGGTTGATGGAGGATGTTATGGCTGGTACTGCGAAACCGACTGTTTTTATCGACAATGAGCGCGTGTGCATCACCGAATGGCGGTTTGCTGCAAAGGGCGACAATACGGGCTGGCACCGGCACAGATATGATTATGTGGTGGTGCCGATGATGGATGGCGCTTTGGATATTGAGGGCCCGGATGGGGAGCGCAACCGCGCTGAGTTAAAGCAGGGCGCGCCTTATTTTCGCAATGCCGGGGTTGAGCACGATGTCATCAACGGTAACGATTCAGAATTTGCGTTTATTGAGATTGAGGTAAAGTGAAGTGGCCTCCCGCCTGAGCGCCGGGAGGTCTGACTTAAGATTATCTGCAACGCCGGTATTTGCCGGAGTAGGCAAGATACATACCGGTCTGGGGGTCAAAGGATTTGTATTTTGCTGTGCAATATTCAATCCATTCCTGGCTGCCTTCAGGCGGTGCATATGCTTGTGCTGGCGCATAGCGTGCTGGCTGCTGTGCTTCATCAAGGCAACGCTCATAGGCCCAGTCATAGGCCCGGCGCCAATGCGCAGATGAACCGATGGCGCCACCGAACGCGCCGGCAACACCGCCAATCGCAGCGCCGCGGCCTGCACCGCGCCCGCCGCCGGCAATGCCGCCAATAATGGCCCCCACTGCGGCGCTGCCAAGTCCGCTGGCAACCGCTGCTTCACCGGAACTGTGGCGCGAATCCGCATACGCGCGTGCTTCACGATCGCAATAGCGTGATGCTTCAGCACTGTTAATAGCGCCAGCCATGGCAAACGCGGCGGTTGCGGCAATGATGGCAAGCTTTGATCGTTTGGACGAGATCATAAATGGCCCTTTCTAAAATCAATTTCTTCCGCCCACTAAGCTCAACTTTTCACAATAGTGCGGCTGCAAAATGGCGGAATGCGCCGTGCGCGACGGCGCGCCGTTTCATTTCAATAAGCGTCGGCCAATAACAGAAATTTTGGGTTAACAATGGACGCACTGGCCCAGGCGGAGTTGCGTTTGGGTTGTCAGGTTGGCTGGAGATTGATGCGTGGCGGGGTTCTTTTGCAGGCGCCAACGCATACTCTTACTTTTGAACCCACACGGCTTGGGGGGAGGTCGGTGGTGAGGCCGCGCCCTGCAAAACTCATTGATTTGGTTCCAACTGCAATGACGGCAGCTCTGAGGCGGATGTTCCGCGAAGGTACATGATGGCCAGACATTTGCGCTCAAGATTGAGTATGGAATCAGATAGCTCCTGCTTCTTTTGCTCAAGCAACCTGAATTGCGCTTCGCATTGCAGGAGAGTGAATTTCTTTTCCAGTTTCTTCAGATGCTTTGCGTCCTGTTGCCGGATCATGGCGGCGATTTCGGAGGTTTTAAAACCGGCGCGTCTGTCAGCCAGAATGACTTTAAGTTTGGTAACGTCTGTTGAGGTGAGTAAGGGGCAGGTGCCCTCTAAATGTTCGCAAAGCAAACCCCGCCTTCGGTAGAAATCAATCTCACGTTCGCTCGTGCCCAGCGCCTCGCAAACCTTTGCGATGTCATGGAGCCTGATTTCTGTGTTCAACGATTCTATGTGTTTGAAAATTGCCATATTTATCCCCGATTAGCCTAGACGTTTTAGATTGAAAATTGAGTATGCAGGGGGTGTTGCGATTGTGATTTACCACTCTCCATCCACCAGAATCTTTTCATTGTGTGCCAAATATTTTCTATTTGTGGATTTAAAGCCAAATTTGGAGAATGGCGATTGAATTTGGCGAATGAATCCTCTTTAGAACAGGTTATAATTCAACGAAATCAATTATTTGAAATTTAAAGGTGTTGATGCTGCAGCAGGCAACCAGCGGGATTTCCTGGCGCGCCGCCCGCGCCCGGCATTTTTCTTTTAGCCGCCAACTTTGCAGCACTTTGTCTGCGACGCAAAATACCTCACCGGAGCAAAATGATAAAAGAACAAAACATTTGATTATTCGATTGCATTGAAGAAATTTCAGCAGTGACGAACACTCCGACAATTGGCACGTGGGCGGCCTGGTATGCGGCCAGGAAATTGCAATCCGCCAGATGTGATGTGGCTAAGTCTCTTCAAGACAGCGGGCTTGAGGAAAGCACAGTTGCGCGTACCAACAATCGGATTGATCTTCACCAAAATCTGATTTTTTTTGAACTTGCCGCTTAACACGTGCAGAGCGAACAGTTTGGACTTGAGCTCGGTGAAAAATTCGATATTGCCAGCATTGGGCCGGTTGCATGTGCCATGGCGGCAAGCTCTACGCTTCGTGAAGCAATTTCCGTTCTCGGGCAATTCCACCGGCTCACAATCGACAGTTTGATTGAAGTCAACACGTCAGGTGAGGGCGGTGAAATTTCCGTTGAGTTGGTTTTTCCTGAAATTGACAGAGTACACATCAGGCAGTTTTCGGATTTTTTTGCCGCGGGCATGATCGCGACTTTTTCCCGGCTTGTCTGCAAGCCTGTTTCGCCTGCACATGTTGCATTGCCCTATGAAAACTCTGGTGACTCTTGTCATCATCAGAAAGCCCTGGGCGGGCTGGTTTCCTTTGGTGATGAGAGGCTGCGGATTGTGCTTTCTGCTGAGAATGCCGATTCGCAAATTCCCAGCCGTGATAATGCCTTGCGCGCCGCCGTGTTGAAATATTGTGATGGCCTGCTGAACTCGCGTTCACACTATGGCAATGCATTCATCCGTGAACTGGAGCGGCTCACATTGGAACTGCTGCCGGTGAACCAGGCGAAGGCGAAAATCGTCGCCACAAACTTGGGCGTCAGCGAGCTTACACTCCAGCGCAGGCTTGCCGAAGCGAACCGGACATTCTCGACATTTGTTGACAATCTGCGTCACGAACTGGCGCTCGAACATTTGCAGGCAGACGAGATAAGCCTGGGAGAGATTGCCTTTGTGCTTGGCTATGGCAGCCAGAGCGCGTTTCAAACCGCGTTCAAGCGATGGACGGGGCAAACGCCAAGCCAATACCGGAAGAAAATCCGTACGGGCAGCCACCTGGTCTGATGTTGCTGGAGTTCGGCCCTAGTTTTTGGCTTCTTCCTGCAATGTGCGGATACGCTTTGCCAGCGAAAGTACCTTCTTGCGCTTGGCGCGCTTGACGCCGATGCCCGCCTTTTTTGAAACCGCTGTTTCTTTTGCCTTTTCAGGCTCGGCGCCATTTCCTTTTGCCTCACTGGGGGCAGGTTCATCGTCTGGCTCAGGCGTTTCTGATTGTTCTGAAACCTCAGGTTTTTCTGCCGGTTTCTTGGCGGTAGTTGATTTCTTACCGAAAACCCGGCGCCGTTTTGGTGCACTTTTTGGTTTTTTCTCAACCTCAGGAGAGGCTTCGTGCAGCGCTTCCTCATCTGCCTCCGGCTGGGCAGCCAACTCCATAATCGGCTCCGGCTCGAATTGGCGGGGGGCGGGCTGGCCGCTTTCGGCAACGATTTGCTCGAACCTGCTGATGGCCAAATCCTTTTTCGCCTCGCGCCGTTTGAAGGCGGCGTTTTCGTGGTGCAAGCGTTCCAGTTCTTCGGTTTTTTCGCGCAACTCTTCGCGCAAGCGCTGGATGGTGGTTGTGCGGGCAGCAAGTTCGCTTTCCAGCGGCGATACCGTTTCCTTGAAGCCTTCGACTTCCCGGTCGCGTTCTTCAATTTCAACACCGCGAGCTTCGAGTTCAGAAGTCAGCATGTCAATTTTATTGCGGCTGCGCGAAACCTCGGCCATGTGTTCGGTAAGTCGTTCTTTTAGTTGGGAAATTTGAATTTCCTGCTTGCGCGACATCACCGCATATTCAGCGCGCAACCGGTCGCGTTCCGCCTGGATTTCGCTTTCGGTCTCAGGGCTTGCCTTGCCCCTTCTCTTTGGTTTCTTACGGGCGCCAAAACTTGACACCCCACGGGCAATAAGGAGAAAGCCCAGCGCGAACACCATCACGCCCAGAACACCCAGCATGATGGTCTCTATTTGAGACATGAAGTTTCCCCGGTTTCGTTTCCACCGCGAAAGCCGGCTGCTTTAAGGGTTACGTATACGTGACAGTAAACGTGCCTGCCGCATCAACCGGCTTCGGTTCCGCATTCAACTTGACTGGTTTTGCTCTGAATCCACGCGTAAATCAACCACTGCCAAGCATTCTAGAACAAGTTCTAGGGAAAACCGTGGTGAGAATTTGGAAAATTTGTGCCGGTTTTTACGATGCTACATGCCGCTCATATACAGACTGCCCTTGTGAACTTGTCACAAGGGCAGCCCGTGGTGCTATGTCCCCAGCCTGTTTCAATCGGTTCCAAGAAGCAGCAGTGCACTCGTCAGAATGGATTCCAGGTAGGTTCCCGGGTGTATTTGAGATAACCGATATTTGCGCCAATTCTTGCGCCAAGGCCCGTCCGGATGGGCGCCAGCAGCAAGTCCGTCGAGCGCTGGAAGTTCACGCCAAATCCGCCGATAAAATAGGCCGAACCTTCTATGCCGCCATAGCGTTCGAATACCTGGTCGGGGTGTTGGAGATGGTAGACCAGAACCATTGTGCGCGAGCCGTTGCCGCCAACATCAAAACCAAATGACGGCCCCTGCCAATAGACTTTTTCGCGGGTGCCGTCTTTCATATGAAGGACACCCTCGCCATAGCGCAGCCCGCCAATGAACGCGCCGGCAAGTTCCTCACCCACAATGTAGCCTGATGGAGCCCCGGCCATACCGAAACTGTGTTCCACCACTTTGGCAAGCCCTTGCGTGGTTGCGCCAAAGAATCCGTGCCCCGCATCGACGATTTCCTGCGGGCTATAGGTCTCAGCCGCATTTGGGTCTTCGAAACTGTTGTAGTTGACTGTGTTTGGCTTTGGCCCGGAAATTCTCTCGTTGAACGGTTGTTCCCGGGATTCAGAGTGCGCGGAGGGCGCCAATGCCGCCGCCGCCGCCAACATCATCCCCGCAAAAGCACAGGCGGCGATGAGCTCGTTTTGCTTTTTCATCATCTTTTCCGTACTCGTTTACTCAACAAACTAACGTAGGTTCAGACACCACTCCCGGAAATTTGCCGGGCCCAGCCCTGCTGGAAACGCATGATTCGAACCTGCGAACCGATTCTGCAGGTTCGTGAAAGGACTGTTAACAGGACGGTTAAAATTGTCCCTTCGTGCAGAAATCTACACAAGTAAGGGTTCTCAAACCGTTAACAAAAACTTGCCTTGGAGAGGAGTGGCCGTATCTTAGGCCCAGGCGCGGGCAATAAAGTGCGGGTTGTCGTGGCCGCGCTCTTTCTTGCCATAGCGCAAGGGTGCGCCGTCTTTGGTAATAACGCTGCCACCGGCGGCCTCCAGAACTGCCTGGCCAGCCGCGGTGTCCCATTCCATGGTGCGGCCCATGCGCGGATAAATGTGCGCCTTGCCGTTTGCAATCAAGCAGAACTTTAAAGACGAGCCGGCTCGGATTGTGCGCACAACGCCGTTTTCTTCCAGAAAGGCCGTTGTTTCCGCATCACCGTGAGAGCGGCTTGCAACTGCAATGCGTTCTCCATCAGGGGCGGCGCTGACTTTGATCGGTTGCCAGTTTGCCGTTCCAATGGATGCTTCCGGATTGATTTCCGCAATTTCCGCGCCGCTGGAAAGCGCGCCGCGGAAGAACATTGACTTGGCCGGTGCATAGACAAATCCGGCAATGGCCCTGCCATTTTCAATCAACCCGATATTGACCGTGAATTCGCCATTGCGGGAAATGAACTCGCGGGTGCCATCAAGCGGGTCGACTAGAAAGAACAAGCTGTTCGTTTCAGGAATATGGCCTGCGGAGGCTGCTTCTTCGGAGATGACCGGTATATCTGGTGCAATCTCTGCCATTGCAGCAAGAATTACCTTTTCGGCTGCGGTGTCTGCCTTGGTCACCGGGGAGCGGTCTTCTTTCAGGCTCACATCAATCGGCTCGGCATAAATGTCCATGATGACGTTCCCTGCAACCAGGACCGCGCCTGAAATGGCGTCGAACTGTTCTCTGCTAAGCGCAAATCCGTGCACGCTGAGGCTCCCGAAAGTATGGGGTGAATCTAGGTGAAAATCAGCTCGCCGTCATATGCCCGAATTGCGATCGGCGGGCAATCCAAATTTATCAATTCGATTTCAAGAATTTGATGACGAAATTTTCATCACTTCTTGGCATGAATCAGTGATGCGTGTATGCAGATTCATTGCGGAATCCGAAATAAAACCTGGCAGGTAATCTCATGAGCGATCTATCGACACTTTCTGACATTGATCTTGCGGCATTGCTGTGCAGCCGGGTTTGCCACGACGTGATTTCTCCTGTGGGAGCTATCGCCAATGGTCTGGAAGTGCTTGATGATGAAGACGATGCCTCAATGAAAGAGATCGCCATGGATCTCGTGCGCCGTTCAGCGCACCAAGCATCAGCCAAATTGCAGTTTTGCCGCATTGCCTTTGGTGCTGCCGGTTCTGCTGGTTCTCACCTTGATCTAAAAGACGCAGGCGAAGTGGCCAAGAACTTCATCGGGGATGAAAAGATAGATCTTGTGTGGGAAACACCAAACGAGACCCGTGAAAAGAATCAGGTGAAGCTTCTGTTGAATTTGCTGTTGCTGGCAACCACGTCGATCCCGCGTGGCGGAAACATTGCGGTTCTTCTTACCGGCGATGACATTGCTGTGCGCTCAAGTGGCACAAATGCCAAAATGCCGGAAAAAACCGTGACGTTCATGAATGATCCGACAGATGACACTGACATGGACGCGCGCCTGGTGCAGGTTTACTACACGATGCGCCTTGCCCAGAGTGCGGGCTACAGCCTGATTATCACCCAGGAAGACACCGATATCATCATCCGCGCTGAACCTGCGGCGGCAACGGCAGCGGCGTAAGTTTTTCCCCGGAAACCGGCTGCATCCGATAGATTTTTGCTGAACAAGCGTTTAGTATAGCAATGTTGGCCGCGCCAGTGCTTGGTAGGTTCGGGGTGGCCGCTATTGCGGTGGCGTTTGGCCGGACGAGCTGGGAAAAATGGATCAGACGAATATTGAGCGTAAACTCGTCGCAATAATGGCGTGCGACATGGTGGGCTTCAGCCGGCTTATGGAGCTTGATGAAGAAGATACGCTGGCAAGGCTGAAGGCTTACAGGTCCGGCTTCATCGACCCTACAATCAAACAAAATCATGGACGCATCATCAAAACCACCGGCGATGGAATGCTGGTAGAGTTTTCAAGTGTGGTTGATGCGGTACGCACTGCCGTCGACATTCAAGAACAAATGCATGCCCACAATGAGAACGCAGAACCGGACCGGCGCATTCAGTTTCGCATGGGTATCAATCTGGGTGACGTGATTGTCGACGGGGACGATATTTTCGGTGATGGGGTGAATGTTGCCGCCCGGATTGAGCAGCTGGCATCAGCCGGCGGCATTTGCATCACGGCATCGGTTTTCAACGAACTCACCAATAAGATAGACATTGATGTCGATGATATGGGCGAGCGCGAACTGAAGAACATATCCCGGCCAGTGCAGGTTTTCGGCATCATAATGGGTGGCGAATATGTTGGTGATACGGGAGCGGATGCGGGCTCGCAGGAAAGCCCCGAAGACCGTGATCACCGGTCCGTGGCGGTTTTGCCTTTCACCAATATGAGTGGTGATCCCGAGCAGGAGTTTTTCGCAGACGGTCTGAGCGAAGATATTTTGACCGAGTTGGCCCGGTTCAAGGACCTTTTCGTCATTTCCCGGAATTCTTCCTTTGTTTACAAAGGCCAAGCCGTGAACCTGCAGGAAGTCGCCAAGACTTTCAATGTGCGCTACATCGTTGAAGGCAGCGTGCGCAAGGCCGGCAACCGGGTACGGATTACCGCTCAGCTCATAGACGCGGTGGAAGACCGCCATATCTGGGCAGAGCGCTATGACCGGGATCTGGACGATATTTTTGCCATTCAAGATGAAGTGACCGCGGCAATAGTGGCGACACTACCTGGCCGGGTTGAGGCTGCTTCCCAGGATTCGGTGAAACGCAAACCAACGGAAAACATGGCCGCATATGAGTGTGTGCTGGCAGCCAAGGTTCTTCATCACCGCTCGACCATAAACGACAACGCAAGAGCACAAGTGATGATCGACCGGGCCGTTGAACTCGATCCGGAGTATGCCCACGCCCATGCCTGGCGGGCGTGCATCAATGGTCAAGCCTGGGTATATGGCTGGTGTGAGGACAAAGACGCAACATGGGAAATCGTCCTTGAGGAGTTGGATAAGGCAATCGCGCTTGATGACAATGATGCTGATGTGCACCGCATACTTGCTGCAACCAGCCTTGCCCACGATGATCACGAGGCTTCTGAATATCATCAGCAAAGAGGCCTTCAGCTCAATCCGAATTACGACCTCATCGTTGTTCAGCAAGGTGAACTGCTGACCTGGCTGGGCCGGCCCGAAGAAGGCGTTGAATGGATTCAAAAGGCCATGCGCCTTAACCCCCACCACCCTAAGCGTTTCTGGAACCATCTTGGCCGGGCCTATTTTGCTGCCCACCGCAACAATGAGGCGGTTGATGCATTCAAGCGCCTGTCCAGCCCGGATCAATTCCATAACGCGTTCCTCGCCGCCGCCAACGCGCTGATGGGAGATGAAACCGCAGCAAAGGCTTATGCTACCGAAGTGCTCAAAATCGATCCGGATTTCACGATTTCAAGCTACATGGAAACCATGCACTACAAGTTAGAGAGCGATGCAGAACATCACCGCATGGCTCTTGAGAAAGCCGGGCTGCCTGCTTAACCGGAATTTGCTGTTACCTTGCGTAACAAAAAAACCCCGGGAATTCCGGGGTTTTTCTGATTGCCTCAAATGTGTTTGTGAAGGTTCAAGCGCTTTCACGCATCTCCTCGCTGCCTTCAACCGGATCGCGCAGCACATATCCCCGCCCCCAAACGGTTTCAATGTGATGGTTGCCACCGGTTGCCGCTGCCAGTTTCTTGCGCAGCTTGCAGATAAACACATCGATGATCTTCAACTCAGGCTCATCCATACCCCCATATAGATGATTGAGGAACATTTCCTTGGTAAGGGTCGTGCCCTTGCGCAGGGAAAGCAGTTCCAGCATCTGATATTCCTTGCCGGTCAGATGCACACGCTGATTGTTGACCTCAACGGTTTTGGTGTCGAGATTAACTTTCAGATCGCCAGTTGAAATGATCGACTGGGCATGGCCCTTGGAACGGCGGACAACCGCCTGAATGCGGGCGACAAGTTCGTCCTTGTGGAACGGCTTTGTCATGTAGTCGTCGGCGCCAAAGCCCAAACCACGTACTTTGTCCTCAATGCCCGCCAGTCCGGACAGGATGAGGATTGGTGTATTGATTTTTGCGACACGAAGCGTCTTGAGAACATCATAGCCGCTCATGTCAGGTAGATTGATATCCAGAAGAATGATGTCGTAATCGTATAGCTTGCCTAAATCCACACCCTCTTCCCCGAGATCGGTGGTGTAGACGTTAAACCCTTCCGATTTCAGCATAAGCTCTATGCTTTGTGCTGTTGCCGTATCGTCTTCAATAAGAAGCACTCTCATGCGCTTGCCCTCTATTTTCCCCGCTCTTCGGGGGTCTTTGGCCGAATGAGACGCAATCCGGCCTGTCCCGCTTGATCAACCAGTTAATTCGGTTGGTTAAGATATGCGGTAAATGGTTAACAAAACCTAATTCTCCAATGTTAATATAAACTTCCTGTTCACACTGGAGACACTAACTGAACACATGTATGTAAGGATTTCCGGCTTGAAGCCCGGCACGCCCTTACGCACCACTTCATATCCACGGTAGGAAAAACGAGTTGGCCAAGGTTTACCAGACCTTAAAGCCTTGTCCTCATAATCCCTTTCGTCAGGCATGAATCTTCAAGCTAATTGATTCGTTAAGAAGTGGGAAGGCTTAAGCCGATATAGTCCGGTGTTTTAGAGAAGGCTAAGTGTAGGGGTCCAGCATGCGTTCGCGAGATACATTAATCAGGTTGCAGCATTTTAAGGTGGATGAGAAGCATCGCGATGTCGCCGATATTGAGATGATGATCGCTGATTTTATGCAGAAAGAAACTGAGCTTCAGCAGCAGATTCAGATGGAAGAAGAACGCGCTGGCGTCTCTGATCCCGTGCATTTCAACTATCCAACGACCGCCAAGGCCATTCGCGACAGGCGCGACAATCTTTTGCGTTCGATTGATGAGCTGAAACAGAAATTGGGTGAAGCGCGCGAGGCGCTGGAAGAGCAGCAGTCGGAATTGCGCAAGCTGGAACTGCTCATCGAGAAAGATGACGATCTCAAAACCGGTGGAAAAAACGACAAGGATCGGGATTCAAGTTCGACGGTGTTTGCCTCGCACTAGCTGGGAACAGAGGCATTTATGGGTCTGAACCCTCAGATAGGGACCGTGGCTGGGGCGGTCCCTATTTCTTTGCGCTAAGCGATATCGATTTGAATTTGGTGTAGTGAGGCAAGCACGCATCAGCGATTTTCTGATGTACACTTTCAAGGTTTACGTTTTCATATTCGGGAACCTGAAAACCGGTTGAGCGCCGCACTGCCTCATACCAGTGTTCTGCCCAAACGCCATCGCTATCGCGCGTTCCGGATGGCCAGGACAGCATCTCCTTGTAGAACGGGATGGCGAGTGCATCGCACAATGCGCGCAACATGCCGTCCGGGTTTGCGAGGAATTCGTCTGCGTCAATTACCGGTGCGCCATTACCGGTGAGGCTTTCAACATGGGCGTAAATTCTCTCAAGTTGCGTGTAGCCCAAATCCTCAGCTTCAACCTCGGCACGCTTTTTGGCGTAACTGGCCACCATCTTTTCCGGGTCGCGGATAAGGAAGGCGTGGCTGACATCCCCAAACCAGTCTTCAGGCACTCCATCAATCATGTGTTGCAGCATATGCTTTTGATAAAAAACCGGCTTGTTCCCGGGAACTGGCCCGAGAATGGCTTTCACCACATCTGCCGGGTCTTCCATTCCGGCGGCAATGACTTCCCTGTACATTGGATGGTGCAAGCCTGTTTTTGCAAGATAGGCCGCATAGAACGGTTCATCCCAGACCACGCAATCGGGCCGGTTCTCAAATGAGCGCATCATGGCCGTGGAGATGTTGCGCGGGCCTGACCACATTGCGATGCGAACTGGAGGGGTGTCGTTCATGCCGGTACCGCCAAACTTGCCAAGAATCACTTTCTGGAACACTTTTTTGCAACCAACAAGGAGGAATATGACCATGGCTGGAGAACTGATGTGGTTGGCGCTTTCAGCTGGCCTGATTTTGGTATTGTGGGTGCCTTACATTCTGGCAGGTGTTTCCGAGTACGGCTTGTTCAACGCCATGAAAATGGTGAACGACCAATCCGGACTGCCGGACTGGGCAAAGCGGTGCTACCGCGCCCATATGAATATGGTGGAGAATCTGGCGCCGTTTGCAGCGCTAGTTCTGGTGTTGAATGTTTCCGGCAAAGCTGATGCCGCAACGGTTACCGCATGCGCTATCTTTTTCCTGGCGCGCCTGGTGCACGCACTGATTTACGTTGCCGGCATTCCTTATGTGCGCACCGCAAGCTTTGCCGTCGGCTGGGCAGCATGCGCGTTTCTGTTCTGGCAGGCGATTACCTAGCGTGTAACCCTTAAGGCTTTGTCAGCTCACGGGCGATCATGCCGCTGTAGAGTTTTGTCAGTTTTGCAGTAAGTGGGCCCGGTAGGGACGCATCATCGGCCTGCCTGGTGGGGTGGCCGATCTGCCGGCCGTCCACTGAGCGCACCGGACATAGGCCGGCAAATGTGCCGGTAACGAATGCTTCGTCCGCGCCATAGACATCTGTTGTTGAGAAATTCTTCTGGCGGATGGGGATGCCATTTTCCTCGCACAGCCGGATGATGTTTCCCCGGGTAATCCCGCCAAGGCAGTAGTCCCCGGTGGACGTCCATACCTCGCCGCGGCGCACAATGAAAAAGTGCGTGGAATTGCAGGTGGCCACAAAGCCTTGCGGATCAAGCATCAATGCCTCGTCTGCGCCGGCCTTGGCTGCCTGGATGCAGGCCTGGATGCAGTTCAGCTTTGAATGAGAATTGAGTTTCTGGTCCTGGGTATCCGGGCTGGTGCGCCGGATGTGGACCGTGAACAATGAAATGCCCCGCGTGATCAAATCCGGTTTTGGTGTTTTGTGTTCGGGAATGATGACGATTGTGGGCGGAGAAATGGTAACCCTTGGGTCCTGGTAGGGAGTTGCCTTGATGCCCCGTGTCACCATCAGCCGGATGTGGACGCCGTCTTCCATCTTGTTTGCAGAAAGACATTCAAAAAGCCGGCGGGACATGTCATCCGGCGTGATGTCGATCTCCATGTCGATGGCTTTGGCGCCTTCGTAGAGCCGTTCAAGGTGGGCATCCAGAAAGGCAATGCCGCCTTCATGGACGCGCAGACCCTCCCACACGCCATCTCCCAACACAAAGCCGGAATCGAAAACCGAGACCTTGGCCTCGTTCCGGTGCACAAGCTCACCGTTCACCGAGATCAGAATATCTGCGTTGCGCGGGTCGTCTGCATATTCGTGCGTACTGGTTCCCATGGCCTTTAGCTTTCCTGCCCTAACCGCGCGCCTTTGAATCCGGCGGTGGCGCGCGCCAATGTTCGTCACTGTCGTCTGGGGCCTCTTGATGCTCTTCTTTCATGAGCTGTTCAAGAAGCTCACGCGATTTGCGGGTTTCTGAAATGAAGGCTTCCTCATCGCCTGCATGTTTCGCCATATCGGAAACCGAAGCAACATCATGCTTGCGGAACCGCTCTGCAAGCCGGTGCGCGCGATGGGCGCGGAACCCAAGGGCCTGCAGAATATCCCGGCCCATTTCAAGTGAGGAACCGAAAGTTTCCCGGTAAAAGTGCTCGAATCCGGCATTGACCAGTTCGGTGGCACGGCGGCGGTCGAATGCGCGCACGAAAATCTTCAGGTGCGGGTGATGCTTTCGCGCCATTTCGGCAATTTCAAGAGCTCTGTCGCTATCATTAATGGTCACAACCAGCACTTTGGCATCAGCGCAACCTGCTGCCTCCAGTAAGTCGGGCCGGGTTGCATCCCCATAAAACACCTTCCAACCGAACTTGCGAAGGGTGTCGATTTGCGCTGCGTCATGGTCAAGCACCGTAAAGGCAATACCGTTCGCCGACAAAAAGCGGCCAACAACCGTGCCCACACGGCCAAAGCCTGCAATCACCACGGGCGTTTCGCCGTCGTCTATGGTGTCAAAGGCTTGTTCTTCTTCTTCTGATGTAAGGCGTGGGGCAAGCAGATACTCATACGCCATGAGCAATATCGGCGTGAGCGCCATGGAAAGAGCAACCGCCGCGATCAAGCGCGCACCGATGGCCGCATCGATGACATTGCTTTGCATGGCAAATGAAAACAGCACAAAGGCAAACTCGCCCCCTTGCGCAAGCGCTACAGTGAAGAAAAGGCCGGTGCGCCTGTCCATTTTGAAAGCGCGTGCCAGTATGAGAAGAACCACCATCTTGATAGCGAAAAGGCCAAGCACCATGGAGGCTATCGACAACGGCTCATTGGCAATCAAGGTGAAATTGATGCTCGCCCCGACGGATGTAAAAAACACGCCGAGAAGCAAGCCCTTGAACGGCTCAATATCCATTTCCAATTCGTGGCGGTATTCACTCTCAGCCAACACAACACCGGCAACGAAGGTGCCAAGGGCAGGGGACAGGCCAACCGTTTGCATGAGAAGGGCAATCCCAACGACAATGAGCAATGCGGCGGCGGTGAACGCCTCGCGCAACTTTGTTTCTGCGATAATGCGAAAAACGGGGCGCATGAGATAGCGCCCGGCGACGATGATACCGGCAACGGCGCCAAGCACCGCGAGCGCTTGTGCCCAGGCCGGCAAGGTGGAAATGGCGCTTGCGTGGCCGTGACCATGGTCTGATTCACCGCCGCCCATTACCGTGTGAACCGCAAGCAATGGCAGCAAAGCCAAAATGGGGATAACGGCAATGTCCTGGAACAGAAGAACGGAAAAACAATTCTGCCCTGCCTGGGATTTCATCAATCCCTTTTCGTTGAGGGTTTGCAGAACAATTGCCGTCGACGACAGTGCCAGAATGAGCCCCACAGCTATAGACGCTTTGAAAGCAAGCCCGGCTGCAAGGGTGGCAACGCCAATTGCTGCACTGCTCAGCAGCACTTGCATGCCGCCAAGGCCCAGAATTGGTTTGCGCATGGACCATAACAGGGAAGGGCGCAACTCAAGCCCAATGATGAACAGCATCATGACGACGCCAAATTCGGCAACGTGCATGACGTCTTCACCTTCCCGGCCCACAAGGTTCAGCACATAAGGGCCAATGACAATGCCGGCAATGAGATAGCCAAGCACCGAGCCAAGGCCTAGCCGCTTTGCCAATGGCACTGCAAGCACTGCGGCGGCAAGATAAATGAAAGCGCCAAAGAGAAGTTGGTCGAGGCTCATGGTGCAGCCTCTTCCAAACCGGCCAGCTTGCCCACGGCATTATTGCAAAGTTCATACCGGGCAAGGGCATGCGGGTCGATTTTTTCATCGCGAAGGCCGGTCAAAATGGCCCGGTATTCTTCACCAGCGCGCCTTAGTTCCTCGCGCTCCAACCGGCGGCCTTCATAGACAACGAATGGCGGCAGGTAAGTCATGTTGCACAAGCGCGCTGTTTGATTGAACGGTGCAAGGAACTGCGGAATGGTGTGACGGTTGGTGCCCTTTGAGCGGTATGCATCGGGCCCGCCGCCGGTCGACAGCGCATTCATCATGAATTTACCGGCAAGCGCGTCACCCTCTTTGCCATAGGCCCAACCATGCTCAAGCACCAAATCAATCCATTCCTTGATAAGGGCGGGCGCCGAGTACCAGAAAAACGGGTGCTGCAGGACGATAACGTCATACCGCAACAGCAATGCTTGCTCGCGGGCAATATCTATCTGGAAATCCGGGTAGGTTTCATAGAGGTCATGGAGCTTGATGCCTTTTTCGCCAGATATGGCGCGGCTCAATGCACGATTGACCACAGAACGTTCATATGCGGGATGGGCGGCAACGACGAGTATTTTCATACCCAATCAACTAACTGTTGATGGCTGCAAATTCAATCGCAATGGATGTGCGGGAAGTAACAAAAAGGTTGGCGGGTCCGGAAAATCCAGATACCCGCCACCCCGCCTGTTTGTTGCTGGCGTAACTAGTGGCCTGGCCGGTATTGCTGCACGCGCGTTGCGCGCAAGCCCGGCAGGCCGTGACGGTCTATTGACCGCTGCCAGCTTAGGTACTCTTCCGTGGTCAATTTGTATTTTTCGCAGGCCTCTTCGAGGCTCAACAATCCGCCGCGCACAGCCGCAACCACCTCCGCCTTGCGGCGGATAACCCAGCGACGTGTCGTCGCCGGCGGTAGATCGGCAATGGTCAACGGGCTGCCATCTGGACCAATGACATAATTGACACGGGAACGATATTGACTCGTCATATACTCAAACCTAAACGCATTACTTACTGACAGCGTTAAGGTTACCGGCGCTCGTTTAAGAAAGGTCTAAAGAGCCCCAAACAAATTGCAAAGATTGGCGAAAAATGTGTCTCAATTGGAAACAAACGTGAAAATCCGCGCATAAATTTTATGAATTTCCGTTAGGATTGTAAATCGGACATGGCATCCCCAAATCCATTCCTTAACCCGTGAACCGACGTTTCTTTGTCCGCGTATTCAAACTGCATAACAAGGAGTGGGACATGTCACAAAAACTTCCAGCCGGCTCGAAATTTCCCGAAATAACCGTGTCTACCATTGACGGTGGTGAATTGGACCTCGGCAAACCGGCCGAAAACCGCGATTGGTCGATGATTGTTGTTTACCGCGGCAAACATTGCCCGATTTGCACCCGTTATCTGGGCCAGTTGGAAGGCCTTAAGGATGAATTTCATCAGGCAGGTGTTGATGTGCAGGTGGTATCAGGCGATCCGAAAGAAAAAGCTGAGGCCCATATGGCCGATATTGGCGTATCGTTTCCGGTAGGTTACGGATTGAGCGTTGAGCAAATGGCCAAGCTTGGCCTTTATATCTCCGACCCGCGCTCGCCTAAGGAGACGGACCGCCCGTTTCCGGAACCAGGCCTGTTTGTCATCAATGGGGACGGCAATGTGCAGCTTTTGGATATTTCCAACGGACCGTTTGCCCGCCCGGAGCTGCAATCTGTGCTGAACGGGCTGAAATTCATACGTAATCCGGAAAACAACTACCCGATAAGAGGCACCCACCAGCCTTAAGCGGGCCACCCGGCATTTGCGTTGTGAGCCCGGTGCGCCTATATGGGGCGCATGAATGACATTGCGCACGCATATGATGAAGCGACCGGGTTGAACAGCCTTGGATTTGCGGCAAAGCCGGGTGACACCCGGGTTGTCGTGGCGATGTCTGGCGGCGTTGATTCTTCGGTTGCCGCCGCCTTGCTTGCGCGCCAGGGCTATGATGTTGTGGGCATCACCTTGCAGCTCTACGACCATGGCGCGGCGGTATCGAAGGCCCGTTCGTGCTGCGCCGGCCAGGACATTCACGATGCCCGCCAGGCCTCAGCCCATATCGGCATTCCTCATTATGTGCTGGATTATGAAAGCCGCTTCCGCGACAGCGTTATTGACGATTTCGCCGACAGTTATTTGCGCGGCGAAACCCCGGTACCCTGCATCCGTTGCAATCAGGGGGTGAAGTTTCACGATCTTCTTGCGATGGCCCGCCAGCTTGGCGCAAATGCCCTTGCCACCGGCCACTATATCCGTTCTGCGCAAATGGAGGATGGCCACTACGCCATGTACACCCCGGAAGAT
>JBPCVY010000282.1:0-26749 GCA_051010055.1 Hyphomicrobiales bacterium
CCACAGTATCTTTCACGCCTGCTGCTTTCAATCGGCCTAGAGCGTGATCGATAAGGGCGGTTCCGTTCACCTTTATCAGCGGTTTGGGGATGTCATCGGTGAGCGGGCGCATTCTGGTTCCAAGACCAGCGGCAAGGATCATTCCGCTTTGGCAGATTTCTTTCTCTTTCTTCGCCATGCTCATCGGTCCATCAACTGTCAGTGCCCAAAATCTCTTGCAATTGGACGCAAAGCGCAAGGAACCGAAGCGACTTGCGAACAAGTTCAATGAATTTCCGGAATTTTTTGACCCAAACTGCAGGAATTGCAGACCTAACCGGCGAAATGCGATTGATGCTTGCCTGTGATGGCCTCTCATCGTAACTAAGCAGCGCAAAGACTAACCGGGCCCAATTATTATTCAGGTTCTAAACCCATGACCGCGATCGACCCAGCCCTTGCGGCTGAATCTCTTATTTCCAAAGCCTGGCCTTTTGAAGAGGCCCGCAAAATCGTTGCCCGCGCAGAGCGCGTAAAAGCGGCAACAGGTAAGGCGCCGAAGGAAATATTGTTCGAAACCGGTTATGGCCCATCCGGCCTTCCCCACATCGGCACGTTTGGTGAAGTTGCCCGCACCACCATGGTGCGCCGGGCCTTTGAAATGCTGTCTGATATTCCAACGCGCCTTTTGTGTTTTTCCGATGATATGGATGCGCTCAGGAAAGTGCCGGACAATGTGCCCAACAAGGAGATGATGAAGGCCAATCTCGGCAAACCCCTTACCTCGGTTCCCGATCCCTTCTCAAATGAGCATCCAAGTTTTGGCGCCGCCAACAATGCACGGCTGCGGGCATTTCTGGATTCATTCGGTTTTGACTACGAATTCGCCTCATCCACCGGCTATTACGCTTCAGGCCGGTTCGATGATGCGCTTTTGCGCATGCTCGAATGTTATGATGAGGTGATGGCGGTCATATTGCCGACCCTTGGGCCAGAGCGCCAGCAAACCTATTCGCCTTTCTTGCCGATTTGCCCGCGTACCGGAGTTGTGCTGCAGGTCCCCCTCACCGGCCGCGATGTTTCAAAAGGCACGATTACCTATGATGACCCTGAAACGGGCGAAAGCATCGAGCTTCCGGTGACAGGTGGGGCAGTAAAGTGTCAATGGAAGGCAGACTGGGCGCTGCGCTGGTTTGCGCTGGGGGTCGACTATGAGATGGCCGGCAAGGACTTGATTGATTCCGTCAAGCTTTCCAGCCGCATTTGCAAAATTCTCGGCGGCGAGCCACCAGAAGGTTTCAATTACGAGCTGTTCCTTGATGAGAACGGCCAGAAAATTTCCAAGTCCAAAGGCAATGGCATCACCATTGAAGAATGGCTGCGCTATGCATCGCCTGAAAGCCTTCAATTGTTCATGTACCAGTCGCCGCGCAAGGCGAAGCGCTTGTTTTTCGATGTCATCCCGAAAAACGTCGATGAGTATCTGACGTTCCTTGGCAAGTTTCCCGAGCAAGACGTCAAGAACCAGCTCGGCAACCCGGTCTGGCACATTCACGCCGGCGTACCGGTTCAGGTTGATGTGCCCATCAGCTTTGCGCTGCTGCTCAATCTTGTCAGCGCGTCAAATGCCCATGACAAGGAAACCTTGTGGGGTTTCATAAACAAATATGCTCCTGATGCATCGCCTGAAACCGCGCCAAAGCTGGGCGAGCTTGTGGGCTATGCAATCTCCTACTACGACGATTTCGTCAAACCGACCAAAGCGTTCCGCGCGCCAACCGAGCTTGAGCGGGCAGCACTGGAAGACTTATGGGCACGGCTTTCAGAAGTACCGGATGGTGCATCAGCCGAAGACATTCAAACCCTCGTCTATGAAGTTGGAAAATCCCATGAGTTCGCCAACTTGCGCGATTGGTTCGGCGCGCTCTACGAAGTGCTGCTGGGTCAAAAGCAAGGCCCGCGCTTTGGCGGTTTCGTTGCGCTTTACGGGGTTGAGGAAGCCCGCCGGCTTGTTTCCGATGCGCTGGCCGGGAAGCTCATTAATGACTAAACTTTCCCGGCAGATTCTTACTGGCTAATCCATAAAATTCTGGCCATCCAGTCAACGCTGGAGCGGGGCAAAGAGCGCATCGCATGGTCGGGGTTGAGCGAAGCCAGCTCAAGGGTCGTGATAGTTTGGCGTTGCAAGATTTTCGCCAACACCTCACCATCGTGGGTTTTCACCACCACCCTGTCACCCCGGCGCACCTCAGCTGCTGGGGAAACAATGATAATGTCGCCGTCCCGGAACAGCGGCGCCATGCTGTCGCCGGAAATCTCCAGCGCATAGGCGTTTTCATCGCTCTTGCCGGGAAAAGCTATTTGTTCCCATCCGCTGCCTACCGGAAACCCGGCATCGTCAAAAAAACCGCCCCCGCCTGCTTGCGCCAACCCTATCAATGGCACCGTGCCGTGTGCGCGCTCGTGTGTTTGCCCAGCGGTTTCCGCAAGCGCTGCAAATTGCTCTAAAGTGGCCCCGGTTGCCTGCAAAATGCGTGAAATACTCTCCGTACCGGGCCAGCGTTCACGGCCATCAGGGGTTTTTCGCTTTGATTTATTGAATGACGTTGCATCAAGCCCGGCACGGCGCGCCAAACCGGACACGCTCAAATCATGGCGCGCTGCCAACCGGTCGATTGCGGTCCATACCTGCTTGTGGTTCAACATCGGCAAACGGAGCTAGAAAATTCATGAAATAGGAATATATGCCTTTACCTGCCCGTTGGCAACCAACCCCGATGCGTGATTTCCTTGCGGGATAGGCGCAAGTGAAATAGAGCATGTTGCAATCTTTTAGAACCGTTTTTTGCGGAGAAATACGTTCCGGTGGCAACAATCTACAAAATTTGCAACAGCGCGCAGTGGGAAGAGGCGCGCACGCGCGGTCAGTTCACCGGTGCAGCCGTAGATATTGAAGATGGGTTCATCCATTTCTCAACTTCAAGCCAGGTTGCCAAGACGGCGGCCAAGCACTTTGCCGGGCGCGAGGGGTTGGTTCTGCTTTCAGTCGATGCCGGGCAGCTGGGAGAAGAACTCCGCTGGGAGCCATCGCGCGGCGGGGATTTGTTCCCGCACCTTTATGCACCATTGCCAGTGAGCGCAGTTACCGAAGTTCACGAATTGCCATGGGTTGATGGTGCGCACTTGTTTCCGGAGGCTTTAGGCGAATGAACGGACTTTTCTCACTTGCCCGTCCGTTCTTGAGAACCGTTGATGCGGAGACCGCACATTGGGCAGGACTTACCGCGCTGAAAACCGGGTTCTACCCGGCTGACCGCAGCCCCGATCCGGAAAGCCTGAAGGTCAAACTGTTCGGCCTGGAATTTCCCAACCCCATTGGGGTTGCCGCCGGATTTGACAAGAATGGCGAGGTTCCGGACGCCTGCCTCGATTTAGGCTTTGGGTTTGCCGAGGTGGGAACGGTTACCCCGCGCCCGCAGCCGGGTAATCCAAAACCACGCATTTTCAGGCTCTATGAAGACAATGCCGTCATCAACCGGCTTGGTTTCAATAATGAAGGACATGATGCAGTTTTCGCCCGCCTGTCAGCACGCAAGAAAACCGGCATCACCGGCATCAATATAGGCGCAAACAAAACCTCCAGCGATATGATTGCAGATTATGAGGCAGGTGTGCGCCTGTTCGCCCCGCTTGCCTCCTATCTCACGGTCAATATTTCATCGCCAAACACGCCGGGTCTCAGTGGCCTTCAGGAACGAAGCCAGCTTGAGAACTTGGTGGGCCGGGTTACCGGCGCGTTGGCCGAAACAATCCCGGAAGGCGAGCGCAAACCAGCCCTTCTTGTCAAAATCGCTCCTGATTTGATTGATGAGGAATTACAAGACATTGCAGAAGTGGTTCTGGCCGGAAAAATTGACGGGGTGATTGTGTCAAACACCACCATCGCCCGCCCCGGCTTGCTTTCATCCAAAAAGTCGGAAACGGGCGGCCTTTCTGGCGCTCCATTGTTTGATCCCTCAACGCGCATGCTTGCCAGGTTCCATCAGGCAACATCTGGTAAAATCCCGCTGATTGGGGTTGGCGGTGTGCATTCCGCCGTCACCGCGTGGGAGAAATTCCGTGCCGGCGCCTCACTGGTGCAGCTTTACACCGGAATGGTGTTTGAGGGCCCTGATTTGGCGGTACGGATAAAAAATGGCCTGGCGGATAAATTACGCCTTGAAAAACACGATTCGATTTCCGAAATCATCGCTTCAGGTGTCAAAGAATGGGCTCAAACATGACCGTAACAATCTGGCATAATCCGAGATGTTCAAAATCCCGCCGCGCGCTTGCAATTTTGCAGGAAAAAGGCGTCGACGCAGAAGTGCGGGAATACCAGGAACAGGCACCTTCAGTTGCCGAGTTGAAAGAACTAGCCGAACTTCTTGGCAAGGGCCCGGGTGGGTTCATCCGCCGTGGCGAAAAGCTATACAAGGAACTGGAGCTCAAGGGAGCCGATGATGCCACCTTGTTTGCTGCCATGGCTGCCAATCCTATCCTGATTGAGCGCCCCGTTGTTTTTGCCAATGGCAAGGCCATGCTTGGCCGCCCGCCAGAAGACATTGTTGAAATTCTTTAGACGCTTTCCGGTTGCGCGCTGAACCGGTCACGTTCTATTGCCGGCATGCGCGACCACAACGTCACCCCACGCACGATAAAGAATACCAAAAGCGATATCCAAAGCCCGTGATTGCCCAAAAGAGGTGTCAGAACCCACCATGCGGCAATATATAAAACGAGGCTGACAAGCATCATGTTGCGCATGTCGCTCGTCTGCGTAGCGCCGATGAATATCCCATCAAGCTGAAAACAGCCAACGCCGATGACCGGGCACAAGGCTGCCCAGGGCAGGTAATCCCGCGCGGTTTCACGCACATCCTGATTGACTGTCAGAATATCAATGAGCGCATCACCTGTAACGTAAATTCCAAGACTCAGCAGCGCCGCCACTGCATAGGCCCAAAGGGTGGACATTCTCACCGATGCGCGAAAGCGTTCAATGCTGCGCGCGCCCACCGCCTGGCCGACAAGTGTTTCTGCAGAAAAGGCGAAACCGTCAATCAGGTACGTGCCCACAAGCATGATGTTCATCAAGACAGCATTTGCGGCAAGAACAATATCGCCTGACTTTGCGCCCTGGGCGGTGAACCAGGAAAAGGCAAAAACCAGGGCAAGCGACCGCACCATAATGTCGGCATTTACCGCAACAGTGCGTTTTAAACGGGCAGGGTTCAGGGTTGATGGCCAGCTCCAGGCCCCACCGCGCCGTTTCAATTCGCGCTGCACTGCCCATGCCCCGGCAATCGATGCGATGATTGACGCCCCCACGGTTCCAAGCGCCACGCCGTCAGATGTCATGCCCATCACCAGCACGAAATAGGCATCAAGAAGCATATTGGAAATGTTCAATAGCAATTGGAGAAAGAAGGCAGTGCGCGCCTTGCCAAGGCCAATGAACCAGCCCAGGAACACATAGTTGGCAAGGGAAAACGGCGCTGCAAAAATGCGTATTTCAAAATATTTGCGGGCGTGCACTTCCACATTCTCAGATGCGCCAACCATCCAGAAGGAAATCGATTCAATGGCCGGTGAAAGAGCAATCAGGCCAAGCCCGCAGCTTCCGGCAATGAGCAGCGCCCGGCCCAGAACCGCACGCAGTTCAACCCCATCGCGCGCGCCCACCGCCTGAGCGGTCATGCCGCCGGTGCCCATGCGCAAAAAACCAAATCCCCAAAAAATGAAGGAGAAAATCATCGCACCGATGGCAACCGCCCCGATATAGGTTGCATCATGAAGACGCCCGACAACCCAGGTATCAACGATGCCGATAAGCGGCTCGGAAACGTTCGACGCCATAATGGGCAGCGCAATGGCAAGCACGCTTTTGTGGCTGACACTGAGCGGCGCAGGCGAATATGGCGGGCCAGGCTGGGACATAAAGCTAGCGGCTATCACACTCTGAGATACTTGCAAATGGGGGTCACATCGAATCTTTCTTGTCCGTTATAGTGTGCCTATGCACATTGCGGAATTGGACACGCAAAAGACATATCTTCCAACGCAGTTTGACGCCTGGTTCAAAGGCCGGGGATGGACGCCGCGCGCCCATCAATTGGCTTTGCTGGAAAAAGCTGGCGCCGGCCAATCGGTTCTGCTGATTGCACCTACCGGGGGCGGGAAAACCCTTGCCGGTTTTCTGCCAGCACTCGTTGACCTTGCGCCTGGAAAGCTGCCCGGTGCGCCTGTGCGCCGCGGCCCGCACACCCTGTACATCTCACCCCTCAAAGCGCTTGCGGTTGATATCGCGCGCAACCTGGAAGCGCCCATTGACGAAATGGGCCTGCCAATTTCAGTTGAAACCCGCACCGGCGACACACCGTCCTCAAAGCGCCATCGCCAACGGCACAATCCGCCGGACATTCTCATGACCACCCCCGAACAGGTGGCATTGCTGCTTGCAGCCAAAGGGGCCGATGAGTTTTTCAGGCAGCTCAAATTCATTGTGTTTGATGAACTGCACGCGTTGATTACGTCAAAGCGCGGGGCGCTTCTTGCCCTGGGGCTTGCCGCAATTTTGCGTCATGCGCCAGATGCTGTGCGCATTGGCCTTTCGGCAACGGTGGCAGAACCCGACCGGTTGCGGGCCTGGTTGATGCCGCAAGTGCCCGATAGTCCGCCTGCTCTTTCAGAACTTGTGATGGGTGCAGCCGGTGCGGTTCCTGATATTTCCATACTCAAATCTAAAGAGCGCATCCCCTGGTCCGGCCACACGACCCGCTACGCTGTCGGTGAGATTTATCAAACCATCGCCGACCACAACATGGTGCTGATATTCGTCAACACCCGCTAGCAGGCTGAACTTGTTTTCCAGGAGCTTTGGACAATCAATGAAGAAGCCCTGCCCATTGCCCTGCACCATGGCTCTTTGGATAAGGGCCAGCGGAGCAAGGTGGAAGCGGCAATGGCGGCGGGGAGCCTTCGGGCGGTGGTGTGCACATCAACGCTCGATTTGGGCATCGACTGGGGCGATGTAGATTTGGTTATCACCCTTGGCGCGCCCAAGGGGGCAAGCCGCCTCATGCAGCGCATTGGCCGCGCTAACCACCGCCTTGGTGAGCCGTCAAAAGCTTTGCTTGTGCCATCAAACAGGTTTGAGGTGCTTGAATGTGAATCAGCCCGTGCAGCGGCCATGGAGAACCATCAGGACACGCAATCACCTGTTGGCATGAAGCTGGATGTGCTGGCACAACATGTTCTCGGATGTGCGGTGGCGGCCCCGTTCGACGCTGATGAGTTGTACCGGGAAGTTATCTCCTCATACGCATACCAAGACCTCTCCAGGGCCGATTTCGATTCGGTGCTCGATTTTGTGGCAACCGGAGGCTATGCGCTCAGGACATATGAGCGTTATGCGCGCCTGCGCCAGACGAAAGATGGCAAATGGCGCGTTGCCCACCCGCGCATCGCCCAGCAGTACAGGCTAAATGTCGGCACCATTATCGAGGCTCCCATGCTCAAAGTACGCCTTGTTAAGGGCGGTTCTGCGCGCCGTGGCAACCGGCTTGGCCGTGGCGGGCGCTATCTCGGTGAAATAGAGGAACTCTTCATCGAAGCGCTGGTGCCAGGTGACACGTTTTTGTTTGCCGGCCAGGTTTTGCGGTTCGAGGGGCTCAGCGAGAGCGATGCCTTCGCCAGCCGCACCACAGCGACAGAGCCCAAAATACCAAGCTATATGGGCGGGAAGTTTCCCCTGTCCACTTACCTTGCAGAGCGCGTCCGCACCATGCTGGCAAATCCTGAAACCTGGAACAGATTGCCCGCCCAGGTGAGCGGATGGTTGCGCATGCAGCGCTATAAATCCGTGATGCCCCGGCGTAATCAAATGCTGGTCGAAACCTTCCCCCGGGCCAACAAGCATTATCTGGTTTGCTATCCGTTCGAGGGCCGGCTGGCCCATCAAACACTTGGCATGCTTTTAACCCGGCGCCTTGAACGCATCGGGGCACGGCCCATGGGGTATGTGGCCTCGGAATATGCGCTCGCCATTTGGGGTTTGCGCGATCTCAGTTTGATGATTTCTGCTGGCCATTTGCGTCTTTCTGAATTGTTCGAGGAGGATATGCTGGGCGATGATCTTGATGCCTGGCTGGCAGAATCGAACCTGATGAAGCGCACCTTCAAGAATTGCGCTGTGATTGCAGGGCTCATAGAACGGCGCTGGCCGGGCAAGGAAAAATCGGGCCGGCAGGTAACATTCTCTTCCGATCTCATCTATGACGTCTTGCGCGAACATGAACCCCAACACGTGCTGTTGCGCGCTGCGTGGGATGATGCCGCTGACGGTTTGCTGGACATTCACCGGCTTGGAGATATGTTGCGGCGGATTGAGGGAAATATTGTGCACCGTTCATTGGAAATGGTGTCACCGCTTGCAGTGCCTGTTATGCTTGAGATTGGCCGCGAATCGATTGCAGGCGATGCAAACGAGAGCCTGCTTGCCGAAGCAGCTGAGGAGTTGATCGAACAGGCGATGCGACGTGACTAGTGCCAGGCCCGAAACAGATGGTAATGCGGAAACCATTTCCTTTGCGAAAATGGAATTGGTGCCGCATGTTTCAGGAGCCCTTTGGGCGCCGGAACAACATGCGCTGCTGGTTGCCGATTTGCATTTTGAAAAGGCCTCCGCTTTTGCGGCGCGCGGTGTGCATTTGCCACCCTATGACACCCGCTCGACACTGCGCAGCCTGAAAGCTGTCTGTGACGAATTCAGCCCGCGCAGGATAATCTGCCTTGGCGACAGTTTTCATGATGACCGCGCGCGTGAGCGCATGGACGAAGAGAGCATTGCCCAAATCAAAGCTTTTACGTCCGCCCATGATTTCGTCTGGATAACGGGAAACCATGATGAAGCCCCGCCTGTTGACCTCGGCGGCACGGTTGAACGCGAAGTGCGGCTTGATGCCATTACCTTGCGGCACATTCCCACCGGTGGCTTGCCGCTTTTTCCGGAAATTGCCGGCCACTATCATCCCGTTGCGGTAGTTTCCCGCCGGGGCAGGCGATTGCGCAGGCGCTGTTTCGTGAGCGATGGGTCCCGGCTGATTATGCCTTCTTTCGGTGCACTCACCGGAGGGCTAAATGTGTGCTCCCCGGCGATTAAAGCAGTTTTTGCAGATGGAAATTTTGATGCATGGCTGGTTGGGCGCGACAGGGTTTACAGATTCCCGTCGCAAAAACTCATCGGCTAGACCGGAACATTCAAACCAAAAGTTTTCCCAGCATCGCCAGAAGCGAAATGACCACAAGCGCGGTGAGCATGAGCCGCAACCTGCCATACCAGGCAGGCAATTGGCTGTTTTGCACGCCAATCACATCCCACAATGCTTGCAGCAAAAACCCGGCGATTAAAATACTGACGCCGACAATTGCCGGCAGCAGGAGGGATACCCATGCGGCCAGGGCCGGCAAAACCGAAAAGGCAAACTCGGTCCCCCTGCTGCGCCAGCCAAAACCGGCGCCCCACCTGATGCCACCAAGGAACGAAAGGATGATCGCTCCATACGCAATCCCGGCTGTCAGCCACAAGCCCTGACGCGCCTGTTCAGGGTCTAACCAGCACCCGGCGGCAGCGGCAACAAACGGCAAAGCGCCGGCAAAACCAAGCAAATATGCTGCTGGCGGCGTTTGTTCGCGTAGCGATGTGGTCGCGTCGTCCATCGATTGGCCATGAATCTCTTAAATTTGGCTAATTTTGAGGCACGGGCCGCATTGGAAATGACGCCCTAACAACTCTGATTTTAACCTATCGTTAACCTGGTTGTTTGGTAAGCTTCTTTAGGAATTCGAGGTTAATTTCACCAGATGGCACAAGCCCGTTCGCCGCCTGGAACTGGCGGACTGCTTCCTTCGTTTTCGGGCCGACATTTCCATCCGGAGTACCGGCACCATATCCGAGTGCGTTCAGATAAGCCTGAATTTCCTGGATGTTCGCCTTCGAAAGTTCAACCAGCGGCGACGGCTCCTGCGTTGATTTGGCGGCGTTTTTTTGTGGCTTCGGCGGGAAATACATTGGCGTTTTTGTCTGCTGGAACTGCTTGCCACTGTGTTGCAAGTTTTTTAGTCCGGTCGAATTCATTGGGAGACATCGACTTTTCAAGCTCGGCCAGTTTTTTCTTCGCCTTCGGCTCACCGCGGCTTGCAGCGATGTGCATCCAGCGCGCCGCTTCACCAACATTTTTCTCAACCCCTGCGCCGGCCAATGCAACAAACCCATATTGTACTGGGCAGTTTTCAGTCCGTGATCAGCTGCCTGCCTCATCCAAAGCGCAGTCTGTCCGTAGTCTTTTTTGCCTTCGACGCCGGATGCTTTCATCACCGCAAGGTTAAACATGGCGCTGACGTGGCCGCCCCGGGCCGCCTGCTCGTACCAGTACAAAGACCGTTGAACATCTTTTTCCGTCCCGTTGCCATGTTCATACATGCTGGCAAGCCAGAACTGTGCGAGGGGATAACCTTGCTGGGCCGATTTCATCATCCAATGGGCAGAACGCTTGGCATCGTAGTGCCGGCTGTTCTTATTGCTGAAAAAGGCGCCAATTTCATATTGAGCGTAGTAATTGCCAGCGCGCGCTTTCTCGATGACGGTGGCTGAGAAAATGCCTTCCGGAATGTCGTCGGTGACCAGGGAGTTGGTTGCCGCTGCCGGCGCAATGTTCTTGGCCTTTTCAACCGGTTGAGCGCTGGCCACCTACTTTTTTTCGACGGAGCCGGTTGAGAGTTTGGATGCCGCATCGCTTTGCTTTGCATCTTCCGGCTGTTCACTCTTGCTTTTGGCAGATATTTTTTCCGGTTTCTCCACGACCGAGCCGGTTTTCGCCTCTGCCTTATTGTCGCTGCCAGAGAATTTTGCGTAGGCAAAATAACCGGCCGCGGCGATGGCCGCTGCAGCGAAAAATGCGCCAATCCCCACAAGCGCCGGCGTAAATGCGCTGTTTCCCAGCAACGCAGCATCTCTTTTGGGGTTAGCCTCGTCATCAACCGGCGGAGGATTGGTCGCAATTGGCGCCACCGCAGGGTTTTCAGCGCTGGCAGCCGTTACCACGGGCGCGGCGATGTTCGTTTGCATTTTTTCCAGCAGTACAGACATGGAACTCTCAAGCTCGGCAAGTCTGCTCACCTGGTCTTCGGATCTTTTCACCCGCCAGGAAAGCTCGTTTACCCGCTCCACCAACGTTTCAAATGAAACCGGAACTTCTTCGGCCGCGGGCCTGCTTTGCCCCGATGCGCCATGGTGGGTTTTGTCAGAAACTATTCTGTCGCCAGTCATAAAATTTTTGCTCGCAAGAGCTGCAGAAAATAAATTTTTCTTGAAAAAGTTAAGCTTGAATAGATTTCACCGGCTTCACGGTCAAGGTTTTTCGTCAAAAATTGGTGAATTTCACTCCCTGGCCAGAGGGGTTCTTCAATTCCCAGTGGACGAGAATTTTCCTGCAAATACATAAATTCCCCAAATTAGATGTTGGCAAGTTTTGGAAATGCACTTTTTTCACTTAACCAGTTTTAAATTAATATTTAATATGTATGTTTATAGACATTGCTCAATGAAGCTGGGAACATGCAAGAAAAGCCAATTAAACAAGCTCAAAAACTCTTTACAATTGGGCAGCTTTGCCGCGAATTTGGCGTAACAGCCCGTACTTTGCGCTTTTATGAAGACAAAGGCCTGCTGCACCCAACCCGCAAGGGAACAAGCCGCCTGTTCTCCAACCGCGACCGCTCCCGCCTGAAGATAATTCTCCGCGGCAAGCGCATTGGCTTTTCGCTTAGTGAAATCAAGGAAACCCTTGAGCTCTACAGCATTCGCGATGGCAACTACCCTCAGCTGAGACACTCATATGAACAGGCGCGAAAAACTGCAGAGCCTGTTGGAACAACGAGTTGAGCTGGACGAAGCCATCAGGGAGCTCGAACGCGCACTTGAGATCGTTCACGGTATGCTGAAAGAACACGATTCCGACAGGAAACGGGCATCCTAGGCGCACATCTTCCAGAAGTTTAAAAAAGATGTTATTATAATTCATATTTTATGCATGAATTGCATTTTGATCCGGACAGATGATCCAGCAGCTACCGGTTTTGATTGTTATTTTTGGGCTCATTTGTTCCACGCCAAATGCGCATGCCCGCTCCATTGCGACTTTTAATGCGGCCGCAGGTCTCAACACTGAGCAAACCCACCTCAACAAATCTGACAAAGCAACGAAAGTCGCGATTGTTGTTTCAGACAAGGCAGCCAAAGCGGCCATTAATCTGCTTTCCTCGGTGGTAGAGTCCGTTGGCAGGTCCTCAAAGCAAAACCGGATTGAAAACGACCAAGTACCCGCCGAGCATGATGGTATTGTTGTGGAAAGCGTCGAGGAACTGGATGTAAAACCGCCCAGGAGTCAAAACCAACGGAGATTGGATTTGGACTTCAGATAGTCCAGAACCTCTGCTGCGCATTTTTTCACTTTCTCAAACCAGATATATTGATACCGGCTCTTGCAGAACCTCCAAATTCTTGTGAGTGTCATGTTCCAGACTTGCAATCAGGATTATTCCTATGAGCGCTGTTTCCGCACCAAGACCGGATTGGATGGACGAAGAACTCGACATGCTGTCGGAGGCATCCCATCGATTTTTCGAAAAAGAATGCGTGCCACACTATGAACGCTGGGAAGAAGAAGGGCTTGTGGACCGGGAAGCGTGGGAAAAGGCGGGCGAAACCGGCCTTTTGTGCGCTGAAATTCCTGAGGAGTATGGCGGCGCCGGCGGCACGTTCGCCCATGAGGCGGTTATTTGCCAGACGGCCAACCGGCTCGGCGTTGATGGATTCGGATTGCCCCTGCACAATGCAATCGTTGCACCTTACATTCTTCACTATGGGTCGGAGGACCAAAAAAAACGCTGGCTCCCCAAACTAGCAACCGCCGAATACATCGGCGCCATCGCCATGACCGAGCCTGGCGCAGGTTCAGATTTGCAAGGTGTAAAAACAAACGCCCTCAAAGATGGCAATCATTACGTTATCAATGGCCAAAAGACGTTCATCACCAATGGCCAGCATGCCAACCTGATCATTGTGGTTGCGAAAACCGATCCCGGCGCCGGTGCGAAAGGCACCTCACTTTTCGTTGTCGAAACCGATGACGTGGAGGGTTTCGAACGCGGCCGGAACCTGGACAAGATCGGGTTGAAATCAAACGACACATCTGAACTGTTTTTCAACGAGGTCCGCGTGCCCGCCGACGCCTTGCTGGGCGCGGAAGAGGGTTTGGGTTTCTACCAACTCATGGAACAGCTGCCGCAAGAACGTTTGCTGATAGCCATGCAGGCCATAAGCCGTATTGAACGCGCGCTTGAGGTAACGCTTGAATATGTCAAGGAGCGTAAAGCCTTTGGCGAGCGCATTGTTGATTTTCAGAACACCCAGTTCCGCCTGGCCGAATGCAAAACGGAAGCCACAATTGCCAGGGTTTTCGTCGACAGTTGCATTGGCCAGCACCTGAAGGGCGAACTCGATGCAACCACCGCATCGATGGCCAAATATTGGGTAACGGATCTGCAGTGCCAGATAATTGACCAATGCCTGCAGTTCCATGGCGGCTATGGCTATATGAACGAGTATCCGATCGCGCGCATGTACCGCGATGCCCGCGTTGAACGCATCTATGGCGGTTCAAATGAAATCATGAAGCTGCTGATTGCCCGCAGCCTCTAACAATCTGGGAAAATTTAAATGAGTGCGACAGTCACGTACTATTTCTCGTTCCTCTCCCCGTGGGCGTATATCGGTCACGACTACTTTCACGAGGAGATGGAAGAAGCGGGAGCTGACATATCTTACCGGCCAATAAACCTGCCCGCGGCATTTGGCGCATCGGACACACCACCACTGGGCAAACGTCACCAGACCCGGCAGGATTACCGCACGCTGGAGCTTCAGCGCTGGCGCGACAAGCGTGGCCTTGATTTCAACCTGTGGCCGGCACATTGGCCATTTCCGGCTGCCACCGGCGATAAAATGATCATCTCGATTGTCGGGAACGGCGGCAACCCGTCTGCATTCATGCGCAATGTCTTAAAGGGCATTTGGGAAGGTGAAAAGAACTTTGAAGATGAAAGCGAACTCATCAAAGCCGCCGCCAATGCGGGCCTGGACGGTGAACACCTTCTTGAAGCTGCCCAGACAGATGAAATCGCCACTGTTTATGAGAACAACACCAATGAAGCGATCAATGCCGGGGTTTTCGGTGTTCCGGCCTACATGTATGACGGAGAGTATTTCTGGGGCCAGGACAGGGTCGACTTGCTGATTGATGCCATAACGTCCGGCCGCAAGGGCTATAAGCCGGCTATGCTTGGCTGACGGACAATAAAATGGAACAAAGCGGACTAAAGATTTCAGTCGATGGAGCGGTGGCAACCCTTACCCTGAATCGTCCCGACGAGCTCAACAGCTTCACCCGCGAACTCTGGACTGAGTTCAAGCAAGCAGTTGAGGAACTGGATGCAAGCGGCAAAATCCGGGCGCTGGTGATTGCCTCCACCGGCAAGCATTTCACCGCAGGAATGGACTTATCGGTTTTTCAGACAATGCCGGATATGAGCGGGGCTGAGGCCGGACGCCACCGCGCTGAGGTTATGCGCACGGTCCGGCGCTATCAGGAGGTCTTCTCAAGCCTGGAACGGGCGCGCTTCCCCGTCATTGCCGCTGTGCAGGGCGGATGCATTGGCGCAGGCGTTGACATGGTTGCGGCCTGTGATTTGCGCTATTGCGCAGAAGATGCCTTTTTCTGCATCCAGGAGATCAACGTTGGAATGGCCGCAGATGTGGGAACATTTCCGCGTCTGCAGCGGGTAATGTCTGAAAGTGTGGTGCGTGAAATGGCCTATACCGGTTGCCGGCTTGATGCACAGCGAGCAATGGCTGCCGGACTTGTAAACGGGGTATGTGGAGATGCAGAAAAAACCCTGGAGGCCGCACTGGAGACCGCGCGCGTGATTGCCGGAAAATCTCCGCTCGCGGTCTGGGGTTCAAAAGAGATCATGAACTACGGGCTTGACCATTCCACCGAGGATACTCTCAAGCACATTGCAACCTGGCAGTCGGGAATGTTCCAGGAGGCAGACATTCTGGAATCGATCAAAGCCCGTCAGGAAAAGCGTGACGCAATTTATGATGATCTCTTACCCGATGAAGATGTGATCTGAACAATGCACGCTGCAGTTCTCAATCAGGCGATTACCGAGTTGGAAATTGCAACCAGCGGCGAAGGAATGATCGACTTTTCGGCACGTATTGAACAGTGGCTTTCGCACATCGGTGCAGGCGATGGAATGCTGACTGTTTTCATCCGTCACACATCCGCTTCGCTGACCATACAGGAAAATGCCGACCCCGACGTGCAGGCCGACCTTGTGGATGCGCTTGGTAAACTGGCGCCGAGTGACCGGCGCTACCGCCACGGCATGGAAGGGCCGGATGATATGCCGGCACACATAAAATCGGCAATCACCTCAACCTCGATTGCGGTGCCGGTTCGTCATGGAAGAATGATGCTTGGCACCTGGCAGGGACTCTATGTAATCGAGCACAGAGCGCGCCCGCACAAAAGAAATGTTGCACTGCACTATCTTGGCAGCTTTCCCGCCGGGTGATAAAAAAATGACGGGCTCAAATGAGCCCGCCAAGTCTGGAAGGGAGGGATAAGAGGGACTTCAGGGAGGAGAAGTCCCCCTTATCAGGAGGAAACGCCAGGTAAAACCTGGCGGGAAGAAGACGTTTCTGGCGGCGTTTCGCGCCATCAACGTTGATAGGGATATGGAGTCTATTGCGGTGCAGCGCAATGGATTAATGAGAATATCTGCTATGCAAAATTTGCATACCAGGCTGCGGAGGCCAGGTTGACGAAAAATCTTTCCATTCTTGTAACCGGGGCAGATGGCCAATTGGGTGCGCATTTTTGTGCGCTCGCACGCACAAGGAATGCCGAAGTCCACGGCTTTGGCCGGAAACAGTTGGATGTGAGTGATGAAGCCAAGGTTTCACAAGCCATCGAAGAACTTCGCCCTGATGTGGTTGTCAACGCGGCCGCCTACACAAATGTGGATGGCGCTGAAAACGACCGGGAAGGCGCCTATCAGGTAAACCGCAATGGCCCTGCGCATCTGGCCCGCGCGTGCGCGAAAACTTCTGCCCGCCTTATCCATATTTCCACAGACTTTGTGTTTGACGGGGAAACCGGGCAGCCCTACCGGCCTTTTGACACGCCGAACCCAATCAATGTCTACGGCCAGAGCAAGCTTGCAGGTGAGCGGGAAATACTCGGGCTTTTGCCGTCTTCCTCGGCGATTATCCGGACCAGTTGGCTCTATGCGCCGGAGCGCCGGAACTTCGTGACGGTTATGCTTGAAAAACTCTCCAATGAAGCAGAGCTAAGTGTGGTTTGTGATCATATCAGCACCCCGACAAGCACCGAAAGTCTTTGCCAGGCCATTCTTGCTGCAATCGAGCACTCTGCATCCGGCACATTTCATTGGGCCGATTGTGGCATTGCCAGCCGCTATGATTTTGCCTGCGCGATTTATGAATACGCGCGCGCATGCGGTTTGATATCAAACGAATGCAACATCATTCCTATAGGATCGGAGGCGTTTGAAACCGTTGCGCCGCGCCCCGGCTTCACTGCGCTTGATTCGCAAGCCAGCCGCGATGCATTCGCCCTGCCGGCAATTCATTGGCGCGAGCGGCTTTTAGCCGTGATCCAGCCGCGTGAGTAAAAGAGAACGATCATGAGCAAGAACGGCAAAGAGCACATAGCGGTTATCGGGCTTGGATATGTAGGTCTGCCTGTTGCGGTGGCTTTGGGCCGGGCTTTTGCAAATGTCACCGGTTTCGATATTTCAAAAGAACGCATTGAGGCCCTGAACCGCGGTGAAGACGCTACAAGGGAAGTCGCAAAATCCGATCTTCTCACCCCCACAGTCACATTCTCAAGCGATCCGGAGGCCATTTCCGGCGCAACCATTTTCATTGTCACTGTGCCGACGCCCGTTACCGGTGACAAACGCCCGGATTTTACGCCGTTGAAGGCCGCTTGCGAGTTAATTGGCCCGCATCTGACGCCCGGTTCCGTGGTGCTTTTTGAATCAACCGTGTTTCCCGGCGCGACTGAAGAAGTATGCGGCCTGATTTTGGTTGAGAATGCTGCCATCAAACGGGATGAGTTCAAACTTGCCTACTCGCCCGAACGCATCAATCCGGGCGATGGCGCCCATGGCTTGGAAAACAATGTGAAAGTGGTTGCCGCTGAAGACGCTGCAACTCTTGCCCGGGTTGCGGCCATCTACGAGGCGATTGTTCCAGCCGGGGTGCACCGCGCTCCCAGCATTATGGTTGCAGAAGCCGCCAAGGTGATCGAGAACACCCAGCGCGATATCAATATTGCGTTGATGAACGAGCTGGCAATTATTTTTGACCGGTTGGGTATCCGCACCCGCGATGTGTTGGAAGCTGCCGGCACAAAATGGAACTTTCTGAAATTCTCGCCGGGGCTAGTGGGCGGGCACTGCATCGGGGTTGACCCATACTACCTCACATTCAAGGCCGAAGCCGTTGGCCACCATCCTGAGGTCATACTTGCCGGGCGCCGCATCAACGATGAAATGGGCGCGTTTATCGGCGGTAAAATCGTAAAGCTTCTGATTGAATGCGGCCACATGCCGAAAAATGCAAAAGTCGGCATTTTTGGCCTCACATTCAAAGAAGACGTACCTGACTTACGCAATTCGAAGGTGGTTGATGTTATCTCGGAATTGCGTGAGTTTGGGCTTTCATCTCTCGTCCATGACCCGTTGGCGGATAGGCGCGAGGCGCTCGAGCTCTATGGTGTTGAACTGGCGGACTATTCCGACATGGACAACCTTGATGCAGCCGTGATTGCCGTTGCCCATGGCGCCTACCGCGACAACATCCCCAGCCTTCTGGAAAAGATAAATGCCGGTGGGGTTCTTGTTGATATCAAATCGATTTGCGATCCGTCCAAACTGGGCAAAGAAATCACCTATTGGAGCCTTTGATGAGGAAAAAAACGGCAGGAAAACGCTGTGAGGTTAGCGCATGAGCGTACTGGTTACAGGGGTTGCCGGCTTCATTGGCTTTCACACCGCCAAGGCGCTGCTTGAGCGCGGCGATGAGGTAATCGGCATCGATAATCTGAACGATTATTACGATATGAACCTGAAAATGGCCCGGCTGTCTCAGTTGGAAAATGAGAAGGGCTTTTCATTTCACAAAGCTGATCTGGCCGACTTTGATGGCTTGAATGCAGCACTGTCATCGAGCAAAATTTCTAAGGTAATTCACCTCGCAGCCCAGGCCGGGGTGCGCCATTCAATCGAAAACCCGCACACTTATGCAACGTCCAACCTCATCGGGCATTTGAACGCACTGGAATTCTGCCGCCATCACGAGCCTTGCAAGCATCTTGTCTATGCCTCCTCCAGTTCCGTTTACGGCGGCAACACAAAACTGCCCTTCTCAGAATCAGACCGGGTTGATCAGCCCATTTCTCTTTACGCCGCCACCAAAAAAGCAGATGAACTGATGAGCCAATCCTATGCGCACCTCTACCGGCTGCCGCAAACGGGCCTGCGGTTCTTCACGGTTTACGGGCCATGGGGGCGGCCCGACATGGCAATGTGGCTGTTTGCCGATGCGATTGTGACCGGCAAACCGATCCGGGTTTTCAATCACGGCGATATGGAACGTGATTTCACCTATATTGATGACATTGTTGCCGGTGTTTTGGCGGTTTGCGATGCGCCGCCTGATGAAACCGGTGATGCCGCACCCCACCGCATCTACAATATCGGCAACAACCGGCCTGAGCCTTTGCTGAGAATGATTGATCTACTCGAAACAGCCTTGGGGCGCAAGGCCATACGGCAGATGGAGCCCATGCAACCGGGCGATGTGCGCGCAACTTATGCAGATATTGACGCCATCAGCACCGATCACGGGTTCTCGCCTGCTGTGCCGCTGGAGGAGGGTATTGAGCGCTTTGTTACCTGGTACAAGCACTATCACGGGTTGAATTAGGGGAAAAACGCCATAATAATTGTATTTCCGTGCATATTTTCATCATTTTTGTAAGAAATTGAAAATACTGTTTTCCTATGCTCATCAACGACGCCCGCAGGGGGCAGGAAATAATAGGACTTTGTGATGGCATCGGAACGCAACGATTCTGAAGAACTCGAGCAATTGCGCGAAATTTTGCTCGGACCGTTCGAGGAACACCTAAAACTACGCGATGAGAAAATCCTCGAAGTTATCGGGAAAATTCAGACATCGACATTTGAGCGCGTCAAAAAGCTTGAAGAAACCGTTCTAAAGCTATCTGAGGCTCTGGACGAAGACCGGAACCGTACAGTGACCGAAATTGGCGACGCCATGGCGCAACTCGGCCAACAATTGCGCGGCTTTGGATTGGAACAAGTCGCCGAACCGGCTCCTGAAAAAGAAAAGCTTCCACCCAAGCAGCCTGCTGCTGAAGAACTTCCACCCAAACAGGCTGCTGCCGAAGAGCTTCCACAGGAAGAGCCTGCAGAAGATGAGCCTCCCGCCGAAAAGGCTGAAGCCCAAGAAAGCGTTGAAAAAGCAGCTAATGTTGAGGAAGCTGACGTTTTCGAGAAAGAAGCCGAAGCCAAGGCGGCAAGCTGAGCTTAGTAGCGCAGATCGGGACTGACGACGTTTTCCAACGCCTTGCCGCTTTCAAACCTCTCAATCTGGCCGGCGACATAGGCACAAATAAAAGCCGGGTCTGAAATCGCCGCTACATGAGGCGTGATGAACACTGCCGGGTGCGCCCATAGCGGGCTGCCGGAAGACAATGGCTCGTTCTCGAACACATCAAGCGAGGCTCCCAGCAACGTGCCCTCGTTGAGGCACGCAACGATATCGCCTTCAATTTGAGAGCCACCGCGCCCACCATTAACCAGGAACGGCCCGCCAAGCGCGCCACCCTGGGCGAGTTGGGACAACAGCTCCTTGTCAATCACCCCTTTGGTTTGCGGCGTGAGCGGCAAAAGGTTCACAAGGACGTCGGTGCGATTCAAAAACCCGGCAAGCTCACTTTGTCCGGCAAAACTTTCAACGCCATCAATCGCTTTGCGGGAGTTGCTCCAGCCAGCAACCTGAAAACCCACATCACGCAATAGCCTGGCACAATGTGCACCGATAACCCCGAGCCCCATGATGCCGACGCGTATATCCGCTGCTGCCGGTTGTCTAAGCTCTTCCCATTCAGCTTTCCGTTGGAGCGCGTCATATTGCTTGAATTGCCGGTGATGCAGCAAAACATGCAACACAACCCATTCGCCCATGCGCTTGGTCAGATCCTCATCGACAATGCGCACGATCGGAACGTCCGGCAGATGAGGATCAGCGAAAACGTGATCAACACCGGCACCCATGGAAAAAATTACCTTGAGATTTGGAAAAGCCGCAAGCTCACCGGGAGGCGGCAACCAGACAAATGCATAGTCAACGTCCTCAGATGATTGGCCTGCATCATGTATTTCAAGCCATGGCGCAGCGAAGCGAAACCGCTCCTGCCAATGAGGCCGTCTTGCTTCCGGGACAATAAGGTTGATGGACATTTCTACTGTGACACCGCGCCGGCGTCAGCCACTTCCAAATCAAATGCCGCAGACATGAGCGCTTTTGTATAGGCGGTTTCCGGCGCGTCGAATATTTGATGTGCGCTGCCCTGCTCCACCACCTTGCCGGTGCGCATGACAACAACTTCATTGGCCAATGCGCGCACCACCTTGAGGTCATGGCTTATGAACAGATAGGCAAGATCGTGGCTGTCCTGCAGCTCGCGCAACAGATCGACAATTTGCGCCTGAACAGACATGTCCAGCGCACTTGTCGGCTCATCGAGCATGACAAATTTAGGGTCCAGAACCATGGCCCTGGCAATCGCGATGCGCTGGCGCTGGCCGCCGGAAAATTCATGGGGGTACCGCTCCATCGCGGATGCATCCAGGCCAACTTCCTCCAGCGCGCGAACAACCCGCTCGCGCCTTTCGTCAGATGAGAGCCCCTTATCGAGAACCAGCATGCCCTCTTCAATAATTTGGCGGATGGACATGCGCGGGCTGAGCGAACCGTAAGGGTCCTGGAAGACAATCTGCATTTCCTTCCGCAGGGGCCGCATTTCAGAAGAATTGTAGCCGGCAATCGAATTGCCCACATAAGCGATTTGGCCTTCTGACGAAATGAGCCGCATCATGGCGAGGCCCAACGTGGTTTTTCCAGAGCCGGATTCGCCAACAACTCCAAGGGTTTGGCCTGCACGTATCTTCACGCTCACCCCGTCCACCGCCTTGACGTGATCCACCGTACGCCGCATGAGCCCGCGTTTGATAGGGAACCACACTTTCAAATCTTGAGCTTCCATCACCGTGGGTGCGGTTTCATCCGCATCAGGCGGTTCACCGCTTGGCTCAGCGGCAAGTAAGTGCTGGGTATATTCGTGCTTGGGGCTTTCGAAAATCTGCTTCGCTGTGCCAGCCTCAACAATCTTGCCCTGTGTCATCACATTCACCCGGCTCGCCATGTTCCGGACAATTCCCAGATCATGTGTGATAAGAAGCAGGGCCATGCCGAGATCTTTTTGCAGATCTTTCAAAAGCGCCAGAATTTGTGCCTGGATGGTCACATCAAGAGCGGTTGTTGGCTCATCGGCAATCAGCAGATCAGGTTCATTGGCAAGCGCCATGGCAATCATTACCCGCTGACGCTGGCCGCCGGAGAGTTGATGGGGATAGCTTCCCAGCCGCCGCTCGGGCTCGCGAATACCAACCTTGTGCAACAGCTCCAGAACCCGTTCGCGCGCTTGGCGTTCGCCCATGCCCCGGTGAATTTCAAGAATCTCTCCAACCTGGCGCTCAATTGTGTGGAGCGGGTTGAGAGACGTCATGGGTTCCTGGAAAATCATGGCAATATCATCGCCCCGGATAATCCGCATTTCCCGTTCTGAGGCGCTGAGCAACTCGGTCTCTTTGAACGTGATTTTCCCGGAGGGATGATGGGCTGCCGGATAGGGCAAAAGGCGCATGATCGACAATGCGCTTACCGATTTTCCAGAGCCCGACTCCCCTACAAGGGCAACCGTTTCTCCCGGCTTGATGTCAAAAGATATTTTGTCGACGGCAAGCGTAGATTTGCCACCCTGGCGGAACTCGACCGAAAGCTCTTCAACTTTTACCAGCAGCTCGCTCATACGAAGGTCTTCCTTGGATCGAGTGCATCACGTACCGCCTCACCAACAAAAATCAGCAGTGAAAGCATGGTGGCGATGGCAAAAAAGCCAGACAGGGCCAGCCAGGGCGCCTGAAGGTTCGCCTTGCCCTGGGCGAGAAGTTCACCAAGAGACGGCGAGCCGGGCGGCAGGCCGAAACCGAGAAAATCAAGTGACGTCAGCGTGGTAATCGACCCGTTCAAAATGAACGGCATGAATGTGAGTGTTGCCACCATTGCGTTTGGCAGAAGGTGGCGGAACATTATGGTCGCATTGGAAACACCCAGAGCGCGCGCTGCATTTATGTATTCGAAATTCCGGCCCCGTAGGAATTCCGCCCGCACAACCCCAACAAGCGCCACCCATGAAAACAGGAGCAAAATGCCAAGCAGTATCCAGAAGTTCGGCTCAATAACCGCAGCGATGATAATGAGCAGATAAAGTGAGGGCACAGATGTCCAAATTTCAATAAATCGCTGGAACAATAGGTCCACCCAGCCGCCGAAATACCCCTGAACCGCGCCGGCAAGCACACCGACCACCGATGAGATGATGGTGAGGGTGAGGCCGAAGAGTACCGAAATTCTGAAACCGTATATCAGCCGCGCCACCACATCACGGCCCTGGTCATCGGTTCCAAGCCAGTTCCAGTTTTCAACGGCACAATAGCGCTGGAGTTGGTCATCGGTGGGATTGCCGCACATCTCCTCTCCAACCATCCAGGTGGGCCGCGCAGGGAAGCCGGCGGGTTTTCGCTCTCCATCAACAATCCTGAAGCCGGGAAAGTCGAGATTTACCGTGTCATAGGAGTACCGGATAAGCGGCCAGACCATCCAGCCGCCGTTTTCCTTGATTAGATCAACGACGAACGGATCACGGTAGTCGGCTTCGGTTTCAAATTCGCCGCCAAATGCAGTTTCAGGGTAGACATTGAAAACCGGCATAAAAAATGCATCTTCATATTTGATGAGAAGCGGCTTGTCGTTGGAAATGAATTCGGCGAACAAGGTGAAAAAGAACAGAAAAAGAAAAATCCACAAAGACCAGTAACCGCGCCGGTTCGATTTGAAATTATGCCATCGCCGCTGGTTGATGGGCGACAGCCGACCGGTATGAGTCTCGGCCAGCTGCGCATTTTCGCCGTCCTCGGCCGGAACGCTATCTTTAATGTTATGCGGAGCTTCGTTCATACCCGGTCAAACCTCACGTGATTCAAAATCGATGCGCGGATCGATCCATGTGTAGGTGAGATCGGAGATAAGGTTCACAACCAGCCCCATCAGCGAGAAAATGTACAAGGTGGCGAAAACCACCGGATAATCGCGTTGGACGATCGATTCAAAACCAAGCAGTCCGAGACCGTCGAGCGAAAAAATCTGCTCAATCAGGAGCGAACCGGCGAAAAACGCTCCTATGAATGCGCCTGGAAAACCGGCAACGACGATCAGCATGGCGTTCCGGAACACATGGCCATACAAAACCTGGCGTTCGGTCAAACCCTTGGCGCGGGCGGTGATTACATATTGCTTTTTGATTTCATCCAAGAACGAGTTTTTTGTGAGAAATGACGAGGTTGCAAAAGCGCCAATGGCCATGGCGATGATGGGCAATGTGAGATGCCAGAAATAGTCGATGATTTTCTCATACCAGTTGAGTTCATCAAAGTTCTCCGACGTGAGCCCTCGCAGCGGGAACCAGTCCAGGAACGAGCCGCCCGCAAACAGAACAATCAGCAATACCGCGAACAGGAATCCGGGGATGGCATAGCCCACCACGATCACCCCTGATGTCCAGACATCGAAGCGGCTGCCGTCGCGCACAGCTTTTCGAATGCCCAGGGGTATGGAGATGGCATAGGAGATGAACGTCATCCAAAGCCCGAGCGAAATGGAAACCGGCATTTTTTCCTTGATCAACTCAATCACCGAGATGTCGCGGAAATAACTCTCGCCGAAATCGAAGGTGATGTAGTTTTTGAGCATGAGCCAGAAGCGCTCATGGGCCGGTTTATCGAAGCCATATTGCTTTTCGAGCTGCTTGATGAACTCTGGATCAAGCCCTTGCGCACCACGGTATTTGGAGGTGTTGGCGGAATCCGCTGCCACCTGGTTTGCAGCCTGCCCGCCGACCCCTAAATCTCCACTCGTGCCACCGCCAATTCGCGCAGTCGCGCCTGCATCTGTGCCAGTTATCCTGGCGATTGTCTGCTCAACAGGCCCTCCGGGGGCAAACTGAATGATCACAAAACTCACCAGCATGATGCCGAACAAGGTCGGGATCATCAGCAAAAGTCTGCGCAGAATATAGGCGCCCATAAGACTAGGTCCTGTTGACAAACTGGTGTGAGGGACGACGCGTGTCCAAAATTCCTGCTGAACAGGAAGGAGCGCGCCGCGAATGCCGCCCATTTGCAAGCGCTTCTGACGCATTCAGAAGGAATTTTGGCCGCGTCCCCCTGGGATTTGGCCAAACTAGGCCAGCTTGGCGTCGCTCATCGTCAAATATGACCCACATGTTTTCCTCTTCGCTCCTGAACCTAACCAAATTTGGGCCAAACCGCCTCCACACCCAGTTTGCCGGCAGGACCTAGCTTTTCAAATTTTATCAGCGTGACTGTTCGAGCTTTGCCGCTTTTTCTTCATCGTACCACCAGGTATCGATGATTCCGCGGCCGAACTTCGGTTTTGTTGCCGGCCGGGAAAACTTGTTCCAGTACGCAACATTATGAGCAGACTTAAACCAGTGCGGTACCCAGAAATGCTTCGCTCTCAATACCCGGTCCAGCGCTTTTATTGCAGTGTTAAGTTCCTGCCGGTTTGAAGCGGCAATCGCTTTCTTGATCAACGCATCCACAACCGGATCGCTGATGCCCGACAGGTTCTGGCTGCCGGAAAGATTAGCCGACTTGGAGCCGAAATATGTTTCAAGCTCAACGCCTGGTGTTTGGCGAACAACATAACGCGATGTCGTGATGTCGAAATCAAAGCTTTTTAGCCGGTTTTGATACTGCGCTGGATCGACGATGCGAATGGTTGCATCAACCCCGATGAGTTTCAGGTTTTTCACATAAGGTGAGATGATGCGCTCCATGGTCGGCGAGAAAATCAAGAACTCAACCGACAAAACTTCACCCCTTTCATTGTAGCGCTTGCCATCTTTCAGCGCCCAGCCGGCATCCTTCAAAAGCCGTGAGGCCAAGCGCAGTAGTTTTCGGTCCTGACCGCTGCCATTGGAAACGGGCGGGGTGTAAACCTCTTCAAACACGGAAGCCGGTAATTGATCCCTGAACGGTTCAAGAAGCGCCAACTCGGCAGCATCCGGCACACCGGTTGCACGCATATCAGAGTTCTCAAAGAACGACCGCGTGCGCTTATAAAGCTTGTAAAACAGCGTCTTGTTGGTCCATTCGAAGTCAAATGCCAGATCGAGCGCCTGGCGCACGCGTATATCTGCGAATTTGTCCCGGCGCATATTGATGAAGAAACCTTGTGCCCCGGACGGGCGCTCATCGGGCAAGGTATCTGTAATCAACCGACCCTCTTTCACCGCATCGATTTCGTACTTTGTAGCCCAGTCGCGGGAGGTGAACTCCTCGCGCAAGTCAAACTCGCGCGCTTTTAGTGCCTCGAATTCCGATGTCCGGTCACGGAAATATTCGTACCGCATTTCGCCGAAATTGTACCGCCCGCGGTTGATGGGCAATTCCTTGCCCCAATAATCAGCCCGCTTTTCATAAGTAATATACCGGCCCTGCTTGAAATCCTTAATGCGATAGGGTCCTGTTCCAAGTGGCGGTTCCAAAGTGGTCTTGGCAAAATCGCGGGTTTCATAAAAAGCCTTTGAGAAAACCGGAATGCCTGTTGCCACTAGCAGCGGCAAGTCACGGTTCGCCTCGCTGAACGTGAACTTCACTGTCTTTTCGTCAATGGCCTCAGCCTTTTCAACCCGTGACAGGTTGAGCGCGATTGTTGGATGGCCCTTTTCCTTTAAGATGTTGAACGAAAAGACCACATCTTCTGCACTTGCCGGACTGTTGTCGGCAAATTTCACGCCCTCTCTCAGTGCAAACGTTACCGACAGGCCGTCTTTTGCAACATCTGCAGTTTCCGCCACAAGGCCGTAAACAGCATCCGGTTCGTCTGCGGCGCCTTCCATTAATGTATCGAAAAGATAGCCAAGCCCTTGAGCCGGATCGCCTTTCAAAATATAGCCGTTGAAACTGTTGAACGTGATGAGACCAGCAGTGCCGATCATTGAAACCCGGCCGCCTTTGGGCGCATCCGCGCGCACATAATCAAAATGCTTGAAATCAGCGTTGTATTTCAAATCACCAAAGGCGGATAATCCATGGCGCGGTTCACCTTGTGCAACAGAGG
>JBPCVY010000283.1:0-12011 GCA_051010055.1 Hyphomicrobiales bacterium
ACAATCTTTAGGTTTCCCTCCGGTTCGACCATCAAACGCTCGAGCATATGCGAAATCTAACCGGCGTGAATGAAACTGAGCCGAAATTCCTCCCCAAAGCTTCAAAACGACACATCTCCCAGGGCGAGAATGACGAATGCAGCATAAAAGAGCACGAAGGCCACGCCAGCCACACGGCCGATTGGGCGGTGCCTTAACAGGAACGGGCCAATCAACAGGCAAGCGCCTGCCATTATGGGTATATCCACCGTTTGGAAGGACTTGGCAACTACCAGCGGGCTAATGGCCGCCGTTGCCCCCAAAACCAGCAGCAAGTTCAGCATGTTTGAGCCAAGAATACTTCCAATCGCCACATCGCCCCTGCCGCGCATGGCAGCAGCAGAACTTGCCGCTAGTTCAGGAAGCGATGTGCCCAGGGCAACAATGGTTAGGCCGATTGCAGCTTCAGACAGCTCGAATTGCATTGCAACACCGCGTGCACCATCAATCAGAAGGTAAGCTCCCACAGGCAGCAAGATAATGCCTAGCAATATCAGGGTGGTGATTTTCAAGCCTGACTGGGGCGCATCTTCTGCCAACTCACCTGCACTTTGTGGCTCGCTGGCGCGGTAGCTGTAATAGAGCGACACCACCAGAGCGAACAGCAAGACACCACCACTGATACGCCCGAATTCGCCAGTTAGCGCGAGCCCGGAAAACAAAACTGTCGCAAATATCATAGCCAAGTAATTGCGCATCAATTCCGGTGCACCTGTTGCCAATGGAGCAAGCAATGCGGGCACACCAATAATGAGCAAGGTGTTGGCAATGTTGCTGCCGACAACGTTGCCCAAAGCGATATCCGGCGAACCATCCAGCGCAGCTTCAATACTGATGACAAATTCAGGGGCGGAGGTTCCAAGCGCTACCACCGTGACGGAGATAAGCGTTGCCGACAGCCCTAATTTGAGGCTCAAGGCAATAGCGCCCCGCACCAGCGCATCGCCCGCAACCAGCAAGAGAGCAATGCCAGCCAATGTCAGAAATGACGCTGTCAGCATTTATTACCTTTCGCGGATATCGAACCGGGCTGCTGAATACCAGCCGGAATGGTGTGGCTTTCTGGTTGAACGGAATATGTGAACGCTTGGATTGTGCTGCAAGGTTTGCCGGTTGAATTTGGTTCCTTTCTCTCTTCACCCTTCGAGATGCATCGCTGCCGCGATACTCCTCAGGGTGAGGATTGAGGTTGCCGCACCTTCCAGCCTTATGGTGAGGAGGCGTGTAAGCATCAAGATCAGCCCGCGCGAACAGGGGGAGCGCGGTCAAGCTGATCGACCCAAAAACCGTCTCGAACCATGGAGGCTTTACTTTCGTTCGCGGCAGTTCGCGCTAACGCGCTCACGCCTCCGTGGGTGCGGCCTGACCGGCCGGGACCCGCTTGGCCCCGTGTCGCGAACGAGGACCTTCGATCCAAACCCCTTACCCCGCCCGGCAAGCATCCAGCAGTTTTTGCATGTCCTGTCGCAGTGGGCTGTCAAAGCGCATGGGCTCGCCAGTGAGGGGATGTTCGAAACCAAGATGAACCGCGTGGAGCGCCTGCCGCTTCAGCCGGGTAAGCGCTTTTTGTGCGCCCTCCCCCAGCTTGCGGGCGCTGGCGGCGAAGTGAGCGCCATATTGCTCATCGCCCAAGAGAGGATGGCCGATATGGGCAAGGTGAACCCTGATTTGGTGGGTGCGGCCCGTCTCAAGCACACAGCTCATATGACTGGTTTGAGGTTTGGCAGCACCGGACGGCATGGTCTCCAACACTTCGAAGTGTGTTACCGCATGCCGGCCTCGCTCTGAAACGGCGATTTTCTGCCGGTTTGTTTGCTTGCGCCCAAGAGGGGCATCAATCTTGCCCTTGCGCCTGTCAGGCACGCCCCACACCAGGCACTCATAAGCGCGGGTGAGCTTGCCATCGCGGCCATGGGCGGCGAATTGCTCGCTTAGGGATTTATGGGCCCTGTCGGTCTTGGCCACCGCCATGAGACCGGAGGTTTCCTTATCAAGCCGGTGGACAATGCCGGGCCGGCGCACGCCTCCAATGCCTGAAAGACTGTCGCCGCAATGGGCAATGAGCGCGTTCACAAGGGTGCCGTGCCAATTGCCAGCTGCCGGATGCACCACCATGCCCGGCGCCTTGTCGATGACAATCAGCTCATTATCCTCATAAACAATCGCCAGCGGGATGTTCTCCGGTTTCGGCACCGGGTCTTCTGCAGGCGGAACACTGACGATAATCTCATCACCGGGTTTGACCCTGTAATTCGGCTCCACTATCGTGCGCCCGTTCACCGCCGCCTGGCCCTGTTTGACCAGGTCTTTGAACCGGCTGCGGGAAATGTCATCGAAGGCGAGGCTCAATAGCCGGTCGAGGCGTTCGCCGGTCTGCTCTTCGCTCACATTCAAGCTGCGGCTGTTGGAGGTTAAGTTCGTCATGGTTGAGACCGGACCAGAAGAAGAGTTTGAAGATCCGCGCAATGTGCGCATTTTAAAACGCGTCGTCTATATCATGGGCGTGATGCTTGTCGTAGGGTCAATTGTCGTTATCGGCACCATCATATATAGGGCCGCGACTTATGATGCCAGCCGTTCGGCCTCAACAACCCCCGCCAAGCCGTTTCCGGAAATCATTGCGGAAATTGGCGCGGGCGCAAATGTTGGCTCCGTAGAACTGGACGGCAACCGCATGGCAGTTCATGTTTCGGGCAACGGCAAAAACGAAATCATCATTATCGACATCCGCAAAGGCGCGATTTTGGGACGGGTGAAACTCACCGAATAACCCACGCCCCATTCATGAGGAGAGGCCAATGCCACATCTGGCGCACCGCAAATGGGTTCCTGAACATTGCGAGAAATATGTTCAATCAATTGCTGAGCGGGCAGCGGAGATGGACAGCGCTGCGGCGGATGCGGAAATTCACCGGCTGATATCGGAAAATGCCCGCATTCACGACAGTGACTGTGCAAATCTCAACCCGGCCACGAATGTGATGAACCCGAAGGCCGAAGCCGTTCTGGCCCTAGGGTTGGGTTCGCGGCCATCGCTCGGCTATCCGGGTGACAAATACGAAATGGGCCTTGAGGCAATCGAACAGGTTGAAGTGATTGCCGCTGAACTTGCCGCTGAAATTTTTGATGCAAAGTACGCGGAAATCCGCGTTGCATCGGGCGCAATGGCCAATCTTTACGCCTTCATGGCCACCTGCAAGGCGGGCGATAAGATTGTCGCGCCTTCGCCTGATATTGGCGGCCATGTAACTCATCATAAGCCGGGCGCTGCAGGCCTTTATGGGATAACTACCCTGCCTGCCCCAATTGATGAGGAAAACTACACTGTTGATTTGGAAAAGCTGCGCGCGCTGGCCATGAAAGAACGGCCAGCCCTCATCACCATAGGTGGTAGCTTGAACCTGTTTCCCCACCCGGTGGCTGAAATCCGCAAAATTGCCGATGAAGCAGGCGCCTGGCTTTTGTTTGACGCAGCTCATCTGTGCGGCATGATTGCAGGTGGTGGCTGGGACAACCCGCTCCAGCAAGGTGCGCACCTCATCACCATGTCGACATACAAAAGCCTTGGCGGACCAGCTGGCGGGCTGATTGTCAGCAATGATGCAGAACTGGCCAAGCGGCTCGACAAGATTGCCTTTCCGGGCCTTACCGCGAACTTCGACGCGGCAAAATCAGCAAGCCTTGCCGTTAGCCTGCTGGATTGGCGCGACTATGGCAGCGCTTATGCTGAAGCCATGAAGGAAACCGCCCGTGCGCTGGCGGCAGCTCTTGGAAGTGAAGGGCTGGAGGTTTATGCAGCAGAGCGCGGCGGCACTTCATCGCACCAGTTTGCGCTTGAAGCGCACCGTTACGGCGGTGGCCAGGCCGCGGCCAAGAAACTGCGAAGAGTAAACATACTTACCTGCGGCATTGGCCTGCCAATTGCGCCCGTTGACGGTGATGTCAACGGCCTGCGCATCGGCACCCCTGAGATTGTGCGCCGTGGCATGGGGCCTAACGATATGCCGGAGCTTGCAAGGTTGATCGCACACGGCCTAGAGGGCAATGAGCCGGCGGAAGAGCTTGCAGCGGAAGTTACCGCCTTTGCGCAGAGTTTCTCCGGACTACATTTTATCCGCTAGACGGGCGGTTCACCGCCGGGCCTGCCAGAGGCAATCATTTTGTTGAGGAAGACAACCGGCAAGGTGCCAGCTAGCACAATCATCAGTGCGGCTGGGGCTGCTTCCTCGAACATATCCAGCGAGGCAAGGGTGTAGACGTGTGTCGCGAGCGTGTCGAAGTTGAACGGCCGCAGGAGTAAGGTTGCTGGCAGCTCCTTCATGGAATCAACGAACACCAAAAGCGCAGCTGCACCAAGGGCCGGTTTGAGCAGCGGCAAATGCACTTCCCGCAATGTGCCTGTTGCAGTGCGGCCCAAAGTGCGGGCGGCAAAATCCAGGTGCGGTGAGAGTTTTGCATAACCAGAATCAATGGCCCCATGTGAGATGGCCAGGAACCGCACCACATAGGTGAAGATTATTGCAAACGCTGTGCCGGACAAAATGAGCCCGGTTGAAATTTCAAATGCGGAGCGGGAAAAACCGTCTATTGCATTATCAAGTCCCGCCATGGGGATAAGCATGCCGATGGCAAGTATGGTGCCGGGAACCGCATAACCGATGGAGGCGAAGCGTGTGGCAAACCTGATAAGGGGCGTGCCGATAAGCCGGTTAGAAAATGCAAGCATGAGGCCAATCGCAACAGCAAACAGTGCCGCAAAGCCGGCCAGCACCACCGAATTGCGCAACGCAATCCAGAACGATGTTTCAAACACGCTCTCCCAGAAAATGATTGTCGCCTCCACCAGAACCACTGATGGCATGACGAAACCCAGCAATATCGGCAGCGCACAGGCGAGCATTGCGCCATACTTCACCCATCCAGAAAGTTCCGGTGCTGCAATCTCCCGGTAGCGACCTGTGGTGTGATGGAAATGCTGACGCTTGCGGCTCGCCCGTTCCGCCCACAACAGAGCCAGAACAAACACCAGCATAACGCAGGCAATTTGCGCAGCACCTGCAAGACTGCCGCGCTCAAGCCAGGTGGAATAGACACTTACAGTAAGCGTGTTGACGCCAAAGTATTCGACCGCTCCGATATCGTTCAGGCATTCCATCAACGCCAATGTGACGCCGGCCACAATCGCCGGGCGGGCAAGAGGGAGACCAACTGCAGTGAAGACGCCCCAAGGCGTGCGGCCCAAAACGCGCCCTGCTTCTAGCAGGCATACGGACTGCTGAATGAAGCTCGCCCGGGCAGTGAGAAACACATAAGGATAGAGCACGAATGACATAACGAAAACCGCCCCGCCCAATGAGCGGATTTCCGGGAACCGGTAATCGCGCGCACTTTGCCAGCCGAACATGGCGCGTAGAGCGCTCTGCACCCAACCGGAATAGTCCCAAAGCTCCATATAGGAAAACGCGCTGAGATAGGTAGGCACAGCGAGGGGAATGAGCAGCAGCCATTTGAACAGACCAGCGCCGGGAAACCGGTACATGGTAACAAGCCATGCGGTGCCAGTGCCGACAATGGTTGTCAGAACGCCGACGCCAACCATGAGGAAAATTGTGGTGCGCACAGCCCCGGGAAGAACTGTAGAAAGAAGGTGCGGCCAGATATTCTGTTCTGCGCCAAAGGCAATGACAACGAGAGAAACCAGCGGCAGGCCAACAATTGCGCAAACGACCAACGCTGCCGCGGTCCAGCCTGGCTCGGCGAATTCCTTCAGAAGAGAACTACGGCGCTTACTATCTGATTTCTGGCCGGCAATTTCTGCCATTCACACTTCACCACCAATAGCGAACCGGACATGGCAAATCACGCCCGGTTTCACCAAATTTTCTTTCGTCTTTGAAGAGGTTACGAGGCCGGGCCTTCGTTGAAGCCAACCTTGTCCACCAGTTCCGACGCTTTCTTACGCAGCTCTGCGATTTTTGCAAGCGAGAGGCTGTCTTTTTTCAGCTCGCCCCATGACTTGACAAGATCAGATGCAGAAACCGTTTCATTGACCGGGTATTCATGATTCACTTCGGCATAAATCTTCTGAGCGTCCGGACTGGAGAGATACTCCATGAGCTTGATCGCATTTTCCTTGTGCGGAGCGTTCTTGGCAAGCACCACTCCGGATATGTTCACATGGGTGCCCCGGTCGCCGGCATTCGGAAAGAGCATTTTCACAGAAGCTGCCCATTCTTTCTGTTCCAACTTTTTCTCGTTCAGCATCATTTTTGCCATGTAGTAGGTGTTGCCGATGGCCAGATCGCACTCGCCGGAATAGACACCTTTCACCTGGGCGCGATCGTTGCCGGCAGGTTTGCGGGCGAGGTTGGCCCTCAGGCCGCGCAACCACGTTTCGGTTTTTTCTTCGCCGTGCTTGGCAATCATCGATGCGATAAGCGCAACATTGTAAACATGCTGGCCTGAGCGGATGCAGATCTTGCCTTTCCACTTAGGATCGGCAAGCTCTTCGTATGTGATTGCGTCCTGCTTCACGCGGTCCTTGGAGGCATAAATCACACGTGCGCGTGTGGTGAGGCCAAACCAGTTGCCCTCCGGGTCACGGTAGGTGGCCGGAATGTTCTGGCTCATCACCTCAGAGGAAGCAGGCTGGGAAACGCCAGTTTTCACTGCCTTTGTGAGACGGCCAATATCGACCGTCAAAAGCACGTCCGCAGGGCTGTTGGCACCTTCGGCTTCCATGCGCTCAATGAGGCCCTTCTTTGCAAAAATCGTGTTCACTTTGATGCCAGTTTTCTCAGTGAAGCCCTTGAACAGAGGCTCAACAAGAAATGGCTGGCGGTAGGAATAGACATTTACCTCGCCTTCGGCCAAAGCAGGCGTTGAACCAGCAACTGCCAGCGTGCCGACGGCAGCTAAGAGTGAAGCTGTAGTAAACTTTTTCATTTGCACCGATCCCGGTTTTTGCGCCGCAAAGATTGGAGGCTTTTAGTTTGTTCTGAGTCTCAGATACTGCCTAATTTCGGGCGTGTCAACAAAAACCAACTTAATTAGTCGGATTTAGAATCGTTCAAAAAAGTCACACAAAAACAGTAACTTAAAAAGATTCTAAACTGGAACGATTCTAATTTTAATCGGGGCTAAATCGATGCGTCCAAAGCCGCTTCTAAATCAACCTGATAGGCAAAAATTGCCGGGGTGCCACCGGTGTGAACGAATACCAGCGTTGCGCCCGGACTTGCTTTTTGGGCGCGGTCCAAAAACCCTGCGAAAGTTTTGCCTGTGTAAGTCGGGTCCAGCATCAGCCCCTCTTGGCGTGCCCCTTCAATTATTGCCTTGTTGGTGACATCCCCCGCCCGGCCATAGCCTGGAGCAAGAAAATCATCATCAACAATCACATCTGCTTCATCTACCGGCGGGGCCACGCCCAGAAGATCCGCAATTTCGGTGCACCTTTGCGCAATGCGCGGGGCTTGCAAGTTTGCTGCCCGGCGCACGCAAATGCCCCTTACGGGCACTTTCGACCCAAGAGCGCGCAAACCAAACAAAAATCCACCGTGCGTAGCACCACTGCCTGATGGAACAACTATTTCATCTGGCCCTACTTCCATCTCTTCAAACTGGCGCAAAAGTTCTGCGGCCATAACAACATAACCCAACGCCCCGAGCGGAGCATGGCCTGGCGCCAGCGGAATGATATAGGGCTTCCGACCTTCGGCGCGCAGGCCTTCGGCGATTTCACCAAGCTGCCTGTCGGCGCCTTCTTCGTCTTCACCTTCCGGGTAGCTGTGAAGTTCTGCGCCGAGCAATTTCTCCAGGAGAACGTTTCCCGAAGATTTGTAGAGCGGATCGTTCTTTGCCACCCGCTCCTCAAGCTGAATATGGCACTCCAGGCCAAGCTTGCGAGCGCCGGCTGCAGCAAGCCGTGCAAAGTTCGACTGCACAGCCCCAGTGATCAAAACCGTGTCGGCGCCCTCATGCACCGCCTGGCCGAGATAGAATTCAAGCTGGCGCACTTTGTTACCGCCAAATGCAAGGCCGGTACAGTCATCTCTTTTCACCAGCAGGCGGGCACCGCCATATCGGCTGCTCAGGTTGGGCATGTCTTCCAGCGGTGTTTCGCCAGTAAACAGGTGCGCGCGCGGCATCACGCCAAGCTTGCCCAGTTCTTTCGGAGAGAATTTTTCTGTCATGAAAAACAATCTGCCAGATTTTTCGCTGCCTTGCCTGCATATTTCTTTGCGTTGCATCGAATGGCAAAACAATATGCCAGGGTTGAAAGTGACGTTGAATAAGCCGGACATTCTTCAACGAGCAAAGTTGCTTAATCCTGCGGCACCATAAAATTCATGCGAGTACCCGCCGCGAACTGGTCGATTTCTTCACACCTATCCGGGCGCGCATGAAAGGTTCCAACACCAGCCATTAATCGCCTTTCCGGATGAAAATTCAGATGTGGAATTCCAACTTCGCCCTGGCTGAAATTCCCGACATGACCCGGTCGCTTGAAAACATGTCTGAGATCGAAGTCTCGCATTGCTACTGCGTTGTGCAGAACCTTGGCAGCAAATGGATCATCATGATGGCGGCGCTGGTTGAAGAATAGTCAGATCACCCGCTTGTGTTGAAATTTAAATTTTCTTCAAATTGGCAACAATTTAAAATTCTAATCTTCTGCTTAAAGGAAAGATTCCAAGTCCTCGATATGCTCTTCGCGATTATTTTTAAAAGCTCAAAGTTAAGGAGATGAGCTTTGTTAAACCACGCGAAGAAAATTGACCCGGAATTCGATGTGCCTATTCAGGCGGCAACAGACATGCGCAGGCATCCGCGCATGCGCACCCTCAAGTCCGGTTCTGTCTGTTTTCCAGGCAGCCTGGGTATTGCTGATTGCACAATTCGTGATTTATCACTATCCGGCGCAAGGCTGTACTTTAACAGCACGTTTTGGTTGCCCGGAAAATTTAAACAGCGCATTGAGACAGATAATATCGAAGTTGCCTGCAAAGTTGTTTGGCGCACCGACAACGTGCTTGGTGTTATGTTTATTCCAATGCCGCCAAACCTGAAGGACAGTTCTTCGGGATTATTTCAGTTCGTGCGGTAAGGCTCAATCTTCGAACGGGTCTTTCATCAAAATCGTGTCCTCGCGTTCCGGGCTTGTCGACAACAACGCAACGGGCGTTTCAATCAGCTCTTCAATATGACGGACATATTTCACCGCCTGGGCTGGCAGTTCAGCCCAGGAACGCGCACCCGCTGTGGTTTCGCTCCAACCCTCAAAGCTCTCGTAAATCGGCTTGACGCGTGCCTGCGCGCCCTGTGAGGACGGCAGATAGTCAATCCGCTCGCCATCCAGCTCATAGCCGATGCAGATTTTGATTTCCTCAAAACCATCAAGAACATCGAGCTTGGTAAGCGCGATGCCAGTTACCCCTGATGTGCGCAGCGCCTGGCGGACGAGAACCGCATCGAACCAGCCACACCGGCGCTGGCGGCCGGTTACCGTGCCGAATTCATGGCCGCGCTCACCAAGGCGCTGGCCATTTTCATCATCAAGCTCGGTGGGGAACGGCCCGGCGCCGACGCGGGTTGTGTAGGCCTTTACGATGCCGAGAACATAGTCAAGCGAGCCCGGCCCCATGCCGCTTCCCGTTGCGGCCTGTGCGGCAACTGTGTTGGAGGAAGTCACGAACGGGTAAGTGCCGTGGTCGATATCCAGAAGCGCACCTTGTGCGCCTTCAAAAAGAATGCGGTTGCCTTCGCGCTTTTCAGCATCTAACAGCTGCCAAACTGAATCCATATATTTCAGGATTTTCGGGGCGATTTCCGCAAGCTGGCTTTTCAGCTCGTCCGCAGAAATTTCAGCCTCCCCAAGCCCCTTGCGCAGGGCGTTGTGATGGGTGAGCAGGCGGTCGATTTTGGCGCCAAGCGAATCCAGGTTCTGCAAATCCATAACCCGGATGGCGCGCCTTCCAACCTTGTCTTCATAGGCCGGGCCGATGCCGCGGCCCGTCGTGCCAATCTTGCCCTTGCCGGCAGCTGCCTCGCGGATGCCGTCCAATTCCCGGTGAAGGGGCAGAATAAGAGTGGCGTTTTCGGCAATGCGCAGATTTTCGCGGGTGACACTGACGCCCAGTTTCTCAACGTTTGCGATTTCATCTGCCAGCGCCCACGGATCAACAACCACCCCATTGCCAATTACCGCCATCTTGCCTGGGCGCACGATGCCCGAAGGCAGCAGGGAGAGCTTGTAGACCTTGCCATCAATCACCAATGTGTGCCCGGCATTGTGGCCGCCCTGATAGCGCACCACCGTATCGGCCCGCTCAGAAAGCCAATCGACTATTTTTCCCTTGCCTTCGTCCCCCCACTGGACGCCGACGACAACCACATTGGCCATAATACCTCTCCATCAAACAAAAAACCCCCCGAGCAGAAATCGCCGGAGGGCATTTCCTTGCGCTTTATAATGAGATTCGAAGAATGTTCAAGCCGCACCCTTGGCTCACTTCATGATTTGGCCAAAATGCATGTTAAAGGTGTTTTAAATGCCTTTTTAGGAAGCGTAAAATGCCCATCATTTCCAAGCGCCGAAGACAAAGCCTCGTATTTGTCTGTTGGGCAGCCCTTGCGGTGATCTTTGCTGCACCAGCCCTGACTGAATCGCCGCCCTCGCGAATCCATCCCAAAGCGCAGGAACTGATTGACGGGCTCAAAGCTCTGCGGGATGTGCAAGACGATGCGGGAAAGCGCACTCTGGAAGATAAGCTTTGGGCGGCATATATGCGCTCGAGTTACACCGGCGCATTGAACCGGACGCAACAGGCATTATATGACGCAGCACTGAAGGCCAAGGATTGCAGTCAGGTAGAGCGCATGCAATCCGTCGCGTTTAAACGAACATTCCCATTTCTTGCCCCCGTCTTGCAATCTGACTGGGCTTATGAGTCTTTTAGAATACAGATTATCTATGGGATTCCGGAGGTGAGATATTGTTCAAACAGGCAAAATCTGGACCGTATCTTGCGGCTCATCAAAGCGCACAAGCTTGACATTTTACCGTTTGATTATTCCGATCCGGCGAACGAGCAGTATTTACCTTATCTATTGCGAACAGATGAAAAACCGTGGCTGGATAAGAATGCCAAACTGATCGACAGAGCGAGAAACTCCCTGTGCTGGAGGATACACCTGCTGTTTAACAGTGCTGCAAAGGATGGCTTAACATATGCTCTACGCGATATTTTGCAGCTAGCAGAACGCCGCAATGAGTTCCGGTTTTCGCCCGCGCAACTCTATGCAATTCACCTGCGCGGCCAGTATGCGGGCATTCTGCGCGATCAAGAAGAGAAACGTCTCAAACATCTCTATTACCAAGTCAAACCGAAGGTGCGCTCCAAAATTGATGTCCGTTTAAAAAGAGACCGCTCCACGCCGCATTCATTGTCTATCCCGGCGCAACGCTGCCGCTCCCCAAAACTAACTGTGCTTGAACGTTTTGGTCTTGAGTAACCGGACGAATAGATTCTCAACCAGCACACGCGACCATGAAAACAATCGGTAGCAGAGGGGCGACGGTTATCGCTCTCTTTGTTATGAGTGTTCCCGCGACGGATAATTAATAAGGACGGCAAGCAATTCGGAAATGATTCTTAAGTTCTTGCCGTTCTCTTTCTATATCTCGAATTTGGGATCTAAGTTCCGCTATTTTACTTTTATGCAATTTGATGTCTTCTTTAGCGCTATCCCGAAGCAACTCTTCGAGATTTGGGTTTCCCGCATCTTTTTGTAAAATTGCAATCTCGGTTTCGAGCTGCTTGATCTCCTCATTCCAATCCTTAACATCTTCATATGTCTTAACAATCATTTCGCGCAGTTCTCTACATGCCCGGTGCATTTCTGGGTTGGGGAAAGCGTCACTTCAAATTTCTCCTTTAAGTTTACGGTCAGGCAAACTTAATGCGAGAAAT
>JBPCVY010000284.1:0-6867 GCA_051010055.1 Hyphomicrobiales bacterium
GGCCTTTAAAAGGGTTTCCATGCAATGGCCGGCTAGATTGGTCATCAAATCGGCAAGCGAGGCGTCATCAAACTGGGCGATAAGCTCCAGGGTTTCTGGCTTTCCTGATAGGTCTTCTTCAAGCTGCACGCGCCGGCCGGCGCCTCCCTGGAATGTGAGGGCCGAGTAAAGCGAGTTGGGACAGCTATCAATCCACGCCCGCAAATGCCCACCACCGGGCCAGGTGAAGGCTGCCTCCAGTTTTGCGCCATATTTGAGGGTAACCGTCTGCCAGCCATAATTGACGAAGACAGTTTCAAGCTTGGGCATAAGCCTGTCAGAAATCACCGCATCAAGGCTTTGGCGGTTGTAATCGACAATCCACCATGTGTTGCGCAAATCATGCTTCCAGCCCTCAAGAAGCGCTTCGTAAATATTGCCTTCGTCAAGTTCGGCATCGCCTACAAGGGTGACCATACGCCCCCGGGCCAATCAGGAGCAAATCCCTTGGCGTGAATATAGTCCTGCACCAGGGATGCAAACAATGTGAGCGCTGCACCAAGGCCAACCGAACCGGTGGAAAAGTCCACATCATCCACGTCCTTGGTGCGCGAAGGGTAAGATTGTGCACCGCCAAGGCCGCGGAAATCCTTCAATTTGTCCAGGCTCAGATTGCCGAACAAATACTGGATTGCATGAAAGACCGGGCTTGAATGGGGTTTTACGGCAATCCTGTCTTCCGGCTTCAGAACGGCGAAATAAAGCGCCGTCATTATGGTGACAAGCGATGCAGATGATGCCTGGTGACCGCCAACCTTGAGCCCGTCAGTTCCAACCCGCTCATTATTGATATGGTGGATAATCTGAGAGGAAAGATAAAGGACACGCCGCTCCAAATCCCGCAAAACATCAAGCGAGACATTCAGGGAGCTGTTTTGCGCGCCTGGCGCTGCCTCAAGGTTCATTGCATGTCACCCACAAATATTGCCATGGTGTAAAGGGCTAAATTTCCGGCATTTTGCCTGATTGACTGCTGGTCATCAATCGATTCAGTTTTGGCCCTTAAGGTGGTGAAAAATATCGGCAAACTGTGCTTCTAGATTGCTGACAATTTTCTGGTCATGGCCTGAATTCGGCAATAGTGTAAAATTTTGAGCGTGCGGGGTTTGTGACATGCCCATCCAGGTGAAAGGCAATCTGGCGGCATTTTTTGCAATGTTAACCTGGGCAACCGGTTTCCCTCTAGTGAGCGAATTGCTGCAAACCTGGGACCCGATGCTGATGGCGGTTTTCAGGACGCTTATTCCAGGCTTGGTGCTGACCATATGGGCTGCGATGACCGGCGGTCTTGTTTATTTTCACCCATCCCAGATACGAAGTGTTTACGTGATCGGCGGCCTTGGCCTGGGCATCGGTACATTATTGTTTGTGTACGGCCAGGCGCACGCCCATCCGGTAACCGCAGCGGTGGTTGTTTCAACATTGCCCATAGCATCGCTGCTCATTGGCATTGTCTCGCGCGAAGAACGTCTTACCATGAAGTTGGCGCTGGCGCTGGTTCTGGCCGTTGCTGGTGGAACCATTTGCGCCGTTGCCGGAAATTCCGCAACAGAAGGTGGGGCAACGGGCATTGGCGAGTTCTCTATTCTCATCGCTGTCTTTCTTTTCGCCTGGTACACCCGTGCTTCACTGAAACAGCTTGACGGTCTGTCCGATGCCGGGCTTGCAGGAATAACGATGATTGCATCGGGGGTTGTTGCCTCGCTGTTTGTGTCGGTGTTTCTCGCGCTGGGCATTGCGGAACTGCGCTATGATTTTTCCGGTGCAATTGGCCCGAAACTAGGCTTTTTGCTTTTCTTCTCAATCGCGTTGTCCATGTTTTTGTGGTTTTGGAGTTCGCGGGTGCTTGGCGTTACTATTGCTGCTTTCCATCACAACCTGGTGCCGTTTTACGTGGTGCTGATTGCGGCGTTTTTCGGTGCGGAAATTCTGCCCGGTCATATACTTGGCGCCGGGCTGGTTTTTGCCGGTGCGGTAGTGGCCCAAACCCCGGGCAGGCGTTAGGTGATGGAGCCAAATCTGTGAGCCATCCGTCCGCCGTTTCAAATCCGGTATTGCTTATAACCTGGGTGTGCATTGCGCACATTTTCTCCATGGCGGGCTTTTCTGTTTTTCCGACTCTGCTGCCGCAATTCTCAGAACTTTGGCAGCTTTCAAGCGGTGAGGCGGGCACGGTAAGCGCCGCCATCTTTGCTGGCTACACGGCAGCAGTGCCTGTGCTAGTAACGCTTACGGACCGAATTGACCCACGCTGGATTTATTTGTTTTCCGCAATATTGAGCGCCATCGGCCTTGTGGGCTTTGCGCAATTTGCTGACGGAATGTGGTCGGCAAGTATTTTCCACGCACTCTTCGGGGCGGGCCTTGGCGGCACATATATGCCCGGCTTGAAGGCGCTGGGTGATCACATTGAGCCGCGCATGATCTCCCGGGCAACGGGTTTCTATACCGGCTGCTTCAGCATTGGTGCGGCTGCATCTTACCTGTTCGCCGATGTTGTTTATGAGCGGTCCGGCTGGGAAATGGTTTACACGATCAGCGCCATTTTCTCATTTCTTGGCGGGCTGATCGTCTTCTTCGTGGTTCCCAAGTCCCATCCTGATCAGGTGCCGACCCCGTTCCGGGCAATGATTAGAGTTTTTTCAAACCGCTCCACACTTACCTGGTCAGTTTGCTATGGCCTTCATTCCTGGGAGTTGTTTGCATTTCGTGCATGGTCGGTGGCGTTCCTGGTGTTTGTCGGTGCGCAGATTGCAGGCGGTGCGGAAAATTCGGCCATGTATGCGGTCTTGCCGCCGGTAACGGTTGCTGCGATTGCCACACTCACAGGCATGCCCGCCAGCATCCTTGGAAACGAGCTGTGTATTCGTTACGGAAGGCGGCTTACTGTGGTGGCGGTCATGATGTTCGGGGCAGCTTCTGCCGTTTTTACCGGGGGCTCGGCATATCTTGCCTACTGGATTGCCGTTGTGGCGGTGTTGATTTACTCAACTGCCATCATGAGCGACAGCTCGGCGCTTACCGCTGCCGCATTCGCCAATGCTGATAGGGCTTTGCGCGGGGCGACAATGGCGGTTCATGCAACCATCGGGTTTGCCGGCGCGTCTATGGGGCCGGTCGTGTTCGGGCTTTTGCTTGATGCAGGCGGGCGTGAGGCCCCTGAAGGCTGGCTTTACGGCTTTGGTTTCCTGGCGCTTTTGAGTTTTGTGTCCATTACCCTCATCAAAACCTTGAAACCGCAATCCACCGCCGGCGACAGGGATATGGGTTCCTGAGAATAAGTGGAAAATAAAATACCGCTAAAGTGTGAATCTGTTATTTTGCTCGTTCCGGCAGTCAACCCTGCACAACTGGAGGGCATTTATGGCGGTTGTTGTCATTACCGGCGCAATCCGGGGAATTGGGCTGGCGCTGGCGCAACACTATTGTGCACGCGGAGATGAAGTCATTGCCTGTGTGCGCCAAATATCCGATGAGCTAGTGAAAACCGGTGCAGAAATTCACGAAGGCGTGGATTTGGGCGAGGGGGCGGCGATTTCCGCCTTCTGCGATGGCATGAAGGAGCGAGCCATTGATGTTCTCATTTCCAATGCTGGTATTTTCAATGACCGCGGTCCGATTGAAGAAGTTGATGTCGAAACCGTCCGCGATGAGCTGAACGTCAATGTGCTCGGCCCGCTTCAGCTTGTCCGGGATTTGTTGCCGGTAATCCACGAAGGTGGAAAGATAGCCTTCATCACTTCAGCCATGGGTTCTCTGGAAGAAAATGAAACCGGACTTTATCACGGCTACCGGTTTTCCAAGGTGTCGATAAACATGCTGGCAAAATCCCTCAGCAATGAGCTCTGGGACCGCATGATCGCAACCGTGGCAGTTCATCCAGGATATGTGAAAACATAGCTTACCGGGTTTGTCGGTGATTGGAGCCCGGAAGATGCCGCAACTGGAATAGTAAAGCGCATTGACCGGCTCACCTTGGCGACAAGTGGCACCTGTTGGCATCAAAATGGCCGCCAAATTCCTTGGTAGCGCGGCAGCTGTTTTGTTTTCATTGACGAAGCATCCTTTGCCCGGCTATCTGCACTAAGGATATTGAAAATCGGCGGGCGGGAAGATGATGCGGCAAATCTTTCTCATCGTACCATTACTGGCAGCGATGGCAGCAGCAGGCGGGTGCGCTCAAAAAAGCAGTACCGATGCCGTTTTGACATCCAGCAAGCGTACGGAAACCGTGCGCTATAACAAGCGCGATTATCTGGTGAGCTTCAAATATAACGATTCCAGCCAGGTGTATGATGTATCGGTGAAACGCAAATCGGGGCCTATGTCCGGCTCGGAAAAAGATCGCGAAAACGCAGAACAAGTGGCCGCTTCCACGGTGAGCTACTACAGCTGTCCGCAAGGCTATCGCGGACGCCCGGTGCCTGGTTCAGCGGCGTTTTCCAGCAACAAAACCTGGACCCTGGCCGCAAAGTGTCAGCCGAAAAGCTGATCAGGAAAGCTGCGCGAAAGCTTTAGTCAACCGCGCCAGCCCTTCTTCCAAATCTTCCTGGCTGGCTGCAAAAGAGATGCGAAGGCACTTCTCATCACCAAACGATTCACCAGGCACAACCGCCAGCCCATGTTCGTTGAGCAGCCACATGCAGAGCTCTTCTGAGGTATTCACCCGGTGATTGCCGGCAGATTTCCCAAAATAGGCCGAAACATCAGGGAAAATGTAGAACGTGCCTTCAGGAGCACTGACTTTCAGTTCGGGAGTGGCGCTTAGTTTTTCGACCACGAAGTCCCGCCGCTGTTCATAGGACCTTGTCATTTCAAAGGTTGCGCTGCGATCATCTTCAATCGCTTCAACACCGGCAATTTGCACGAACTGGTTCGCTCCGGCGGTGAACATGCCCTGCATTTTTGCACAAGCGGTTGCAAGTGGGCCCGGCGCTGCCAAATAGCCAAGCCGCCAGCCTGTCATGGCATAACCCTTGGAGAACCCGTTAACGGTTATCACCCGCTCGCGCATGCCCTCAAGGCTGGCAAACGAAACATGTTCTGCGCCAAACGTTATGTACTCGTAAATCTCATCTGAAATTACGGTTATACGCGGGTGGCGTCGCACCACATCGGCCAGCGCCTCGAGCTCGGGCCGGGAATAGACAGCGCCGGATGGATTGCACGGGCTGTTCAAAAGGAACAGTTTCGTTTTCGGCGTAATTGCGGTTTCAAGCTCGTCGGGTGAAATCTTGAAGTCATTCTCTGCCATTGTCGGCAAGACAATATTGACGCCATCAGCGGTATCAACAGTGGCTGCATAGGCCGCCCAGTATGGGGCAACAAGTATTGCCTCATCGCCCCTGTCGATGAGGGCAAAAATGGCGTTGGTGAGCGCCTGTTTTGCACCATTGGTGATGACGACTTCATTTGCCCCATAGTCGAGGCCGTTTTCAGTACGCAGTTTTTCGGCCACCGCGGCGCGCAGTTCAGGCATGCCGGGCATTGGCGAATAATGTGTGTATCCATCGGCAATCGCCTGCGCTCCGGCTTTTTGAATATGCTCAGGGGTATCGAAGTCCGGCTCGCCAATCGTCAGGCCGACAATGTCTTTGCCCTGATCTTGCAGCTCGCGCGCGGCGCGGGACATGCGGATAATGGCGGGCTCTTCAATTTCCCGCGCCCGGCGGGAGAGTAGTTTTGAAAAATCAGTCATATCATCTGGTGTCCGAATATTGCAGGGCTTTCCTATGCCGCCGGAACCAGAGGCCGGTCAAGTGTTCATGTTTGACTTTTCGGCATAATCAAGCGGTTCTCCCTATTGTCGTGCGCATTTGCCATCCCTTACCGTTTCGCCTTTTGGGCACTCGCATTTGCCGCGAATGTTGATGATTTGGCCGGGCAGGCAATCCTTGCGCACCTTAACCAGGCATTTGCCGTCTTTTGTTTTCATGTCCAGATAACAGCCGCATTTGCCATCAGTGCCCAAAATTTGATTGCCGGGACAAGATTTCGGCTCAGGCTCGGGAACGGTCACCGGTTCTGGCGATGTTGGTGCCGTTTCAGTGGTTGATACCGGCTCGCGTGGTTTTTCAGGACGCCGGCATACCCCGTTCACATCCTTTTTGTCAGCCGGGCACACACATTCCCCGCGCCCACTGCGGAACTTCCCGCCGGTACATTGTTCTTCAGACTTTGCAGGCGGCGGCGTTGTGGCCTCTTGCTGGCGGATACATTCACCATTGAGATTGACCCGGTAGCCGGGTTTGCACCGGCACCCGTTTTGTGAGGGTACTTCATTTGGCCCGCACGCAAGCGGGCCCTGGCCTGGCGGTGGCGGCACTTCCAGCTGATCGGGCTCTTCAATAGGCGCCGGGGTGGTAGCAGGCGGTGAGGGCTGCTCATACTCAGGTTCTGGCGGCAGCGGACCGCGCCGGCTCAAGCGAAACTTGACGCAAGCCTTGTCATTGCGGGCAACCTCATCGCCAACGCCCCAGGGACCAACCAGTGCGCGCACCGTGCGCCTGTCGGGCAAGCCGGTAACGCGGATACGGTTTGCAAGCTGAAACTGTGCAATTGCAGCGCGGGTTTGCGGGCCGACTATGCCGTCGGGCGGATCCATCCGGTAACCCTGGCGGGCAAGCAATGCCTGCATAATGCGGTTTCGCGAATTGAGTGCGCCCGGCGCGCGCCAATCAATGGCCGTACAGACCTGGATGCGCCTCCGGCCCGTATTGCCCGGCACAAAGAAGTCTACGGGCACAATTGTAACCTCTTGCGGGCGCACGATGCCGGTGGTTCGCGTGCACCGCCCGTTTGGCCCGCGTGCACGGCACACCCATGCCC
>JBPCVY010000285.1:0-6766 GCA_051010055.1 Hyphomicrobiales bacterium
GTCCGACATCACATTGCGCACCGACGCCGGCGACAGGTTTACCGGCAGCGAGCGCGACAAAGTGCGCGAGCCGACAGGTTCGCCCGTTTCAAGATACGCCTCAACCAAGTGGCGGAAAATTTCGCGAGACCGGCGGTCGAGTCCAGCAACTCCCGTGAACCGCTTATCCATGATGAATGCCAATCTGTACCAAAACTATGTTCCCACAGTCAGAATTTAGGGGTGACACTGTTCCGGGTCAATAATCGAGCTTGAGCGCATTTGCGCCAAAGGGTAGGGTCCGCCACAAATTTTGTTCATAAATCCCTGAAACCGGAACCAGCGTATGCGACCCACAAATCGTCAACCCGAAGACATTCGGCCTGTAACTCTTGAGCGCGGCTATGCCAAACATGCGGAAGGCTCTTGCCTTATTCGTTGTGGCGACACCCATGTGCTGTGCACCGCAAGCCTTGAAGAGCGGGTGCCGCCCTGGTTGCGTGGCGGGGGAACTGGTTGGGTAACCGCTGAATACGGTATGCTGCCACGCTCAACCGGCAGCCGTATGCGGCGCGAGGCTGCTGCTGGCAAACAATCAGGACGCACCCAGGAAATTCAGCGCCTTATCGGGCGTTCGCTGCGCGCGGTCGTTGATCTCAAGAAACTTGGTGAGCGTCAGATTTCCATCGATTGTGATGTGATCCAGGCTGATGGCGGTACACGCACTGCGTCAATCACTGGCGCCTGGGTTGCCTTGCACGATTGCATAGCGTGGATGGATGCCCGTGAGATGCTGAAAGAGAACCCGCTTTTGGACAATGTTGCCGCCATCAGCTGCGGCATATACCGTAACGCGCCGGTTTGCGACTTGGATTATGCAGAAGATTCAGAAGCTGATACGGATGTCAACTTTGTTATGACCGGGGCAGGCGGTATTGTTGAGATACAGGGAACCGCTGAAAAAGATCCGTTCACCGAAGAGCAGTTTCTTGAGCTGATGAGTATGGCGAAAAACGGTATCGGCCGCCTCGTCGATTTGCAGAAAACCGCGGTGGCCTGAAGTCTGTGCGAGGTTCGAAATGAAGCTCCACCAAGTTCTTGAGACGGTTTTGTACGCGGATAACCTTGATGTGGCGAAGGAATTCTACATCGGCGTGCTTGGTCTCGAACTTGCTCAGGAACAACCGGGCCGGTACGTGTTCTTCAAGCTGAAGCGGTAAAGGTTGCTGCTGTTCGATCCCGTGCTTTCAGCGGCGCAATCTGTTTCAGTCAGCTCGCCAGTTCCGCCGCATGGCGCAAGCGGTGAGGGCCATGTTTGCTTTGAAGTGAGCCCAGAAGAACTGGACGGTTGGAAAGCGTGCCTGAAGCAGCACGGGGTTGAGATTGAATCTGAAGTCAGTTGGCCGGCGCCGCGCAGTGGCCGGTCCATTTATTTCCGCGACCCGGCGGGCAACTCGCTGGAGTTTGCCGAGGCGCGCATTTGGGGATTTGAGTAGTGGTGCGCAAGTTCGAAAGCGAAAAGCTTGTTGTTGCCAGCCACAATGCAGGAAAGGTGCGGGAAATTGGCGACTTGCTAAAACCCCTTGGCATTAGCGCCGTCTCTGCCGGTGAACTCGGACTGCCAGAACCGGAAGAAACCGAAGACACCTTTGTCGGCAATGCCCGCCTGAAAGCGCTGGCTGCGGCAAAAGCATCCGGACTGCCCGCGCTTTCTGATGATAGCGGCCTGGCAGTCGATGCTCTTGATGGTAAGCCGGGTATTCATTCAGCCCGCTGGGCAGGGCCAGACAGGGATTTTTCTGTGGCCATGAAAAAAGTTGAGGCCGCGTTGCAGGGAAGGGGTGCTGATGAGCCGTCCCAGCGGCGGGCCCATTTCGTTTGCGCATTGTGCCTTGCCTGGCCTGATGGCCACACAGATGTTTTTGAAGGCCGTGTTTCTGGAGCGCTTGTCTGGCCGCCGCGCGGCACACACGGGTTTGGCTACGACCCGGTTTTTCAGGCGGATGGTTATGAAATCACTTTCGGCGAAATGGAGCCGGATGCCAAACATGCCATTTCCCACCGGGCGGACGCATTTGCGAAAATGCTAAAGGGCGCGTTTAGCGATGGGCAAAGCTGAACCTTTCGGCATCTATGTGCACTGGCCATTTTGCCTGGCCAAGTGCCCTTATTGCGACTTTAACTCTCACGTGCGCCATGAAGGGGTTGATGAGCAGCGGTTCGTCTCAGCACTTGTGCGTGAGCTTGACTGGTTTTTCGCCTTAACGGTTGGGCGGGAGGTGAGCAGCATCTTTTTCGGAGGCGGCACCCCCTCGCTCATGAGCCCGCAAGCGGTGGCTCAGGTTTTGGATGGCATTTCCGCGCGCTATCAGGTGCGGGATGATGCGGAAGTTACCCTTGAGGCAAATCCTACAAGTGTGGAGGCAAAGAACTTTGCCGGATACCGTTCCGCCGGCGTTAACCGGGTCTCGGTGGGTGTTCAGTCTCTTGATGATAGCGCGCTTAAGAAACTTGGCCGCCAGCATACGGCCTCAGAAGCGCTGAAAGCTTTCCGGCTTGCGGCAAAAACATTCCCGCGTGTGTCGTTTGACATGATTTACGCCCGCCCCGGCCAAACGGTGGCTGAATGGAAGGGCGAACTTGGCCGCGCATTAACGGAGCAACAGGGCCACATGTCGCTCTATCAACTCACCATTGAACCGGACACACAGTTTGAAAAGCTTTATCGCTCGGGAAAACTGCACATTCCTGACGAAGATGCATCCCTTGCGCTTTATGACGTGACACAAGAAATGACGGCCGGTGCCGGACTTGCCGCTTACGAAGTTTCAAACCACGCCTATAAGGGCCATGAATCCCGCCACAACACTCTCTACTGGCAATATGGGGAATATGCAGGGCTAGGCCCCGGCGCCCATTCGCGAATTTCCCTTGCCGATGGCGTGCGTATGGCTATCGACACGGTGAAGCATCCTGAAACATGGGCAAGACAGGTCGAGGAAGAAGGTTCCGGCGCGCACGAGCAGGCTCAGCTTTCACCAAAAGAGCAGGGCGAGGAATATGTGATGATGGGTTTGCGGCTTTCAGGCGGCATTGACCTCCAGCGCTACGAAACTCTTGCCGGTGAAAAACTGCCTGTCGGCCGCATTGACCTGCTTGAGGCAGAAGGGCTTGCCGTCAGGTCAGGCACGCCAGCACGAATTATGACAACGCAAAAAGGTCGGCGGGTTTTGAACGCGGTCACCGTATTTCTATGCAACGGTTGAGGGATATTCCGGGTTGCCTCGGTCTAAATGCATTTGAGAACCTGGGGTTTACCCTTTCCAGCCATTTCATCAGGTGCGCCGAAATATTCAAAATAGCGTGGGTTTATGTGCGCCACAGGCAAAATGATGAACACATCGGTTGTGTTGAACTGGTAGTCGACAACTGCGCCTGAACCCACACGCGCACCAAGCCTGAGATAGCCCTTTATGAGGGGCGGCAGGCTCTTGAAGGCAGCGCGCATATCGATTTCGCTGGCGGGGATGATATTCATTTCAACAAACTGTTCTTGATGGGCCCGTGCGCGCCAGTTTTGATCGGCGAGATGATTGTGGTGCAGGTAAGAAAGCGCCTGGGAAAGGGCGCCGGTGTCGGTGCCTTCAAGGCTGGCGCATCCGAACATGACGTCGAAACTGTTGAGCCGGACATAGTTCCAGATGCCTTGCCAAAGCAGTTCAACAACCGGCTTGGTGCGCCAGGGCTTCAGAACGCACGAGCGGCCCAGCTCGATGAACCTGAACTCACAATGAGCCTCCAGCAGGGGAGCGATGTCAAACTCTCCTTGGGTGTAAAACCCGTGCCGTGCTTCGGCTACGTCTTGGCGCAACAGTCGGTAAGTGCCAACCACCTCACCCCCATCGCTCACCAGCAAATGGTCGCAGATTTCGTCAAAGCCGTCCAAATCCATACCGACTGCCAGTGCAACCGTATCCGGCTTTGCCTTTAGTTCTTCATGGAAAACTTTGTAGCGGAGCTTTTGACAAGCAGCGATTTCCTGCGCACTCATGGCAAGCCTGACATCCAGCCCGCCGCGGGTGGCAAGAAGGCTATAAGGTTGCCGGTTTTCAGAACGAACGCTGTTTGCAAAATTCATTGCAACATTCCCCTCCTGGGTTGAAATTGTAGCCTGTTTAAGGGGTTTCGACGAATGTTCTGTGACGGTAAAGCTCTGTTCTAACCCGTTACTTTTCCATAACTTTTTCGAGAGCTTCTGAAAGCTCGCCGGCATCAAATGGTTTTGCCAGGTAACCGTTCATACCGGCATCCAGGCACGCTTGACGGTCTTCTTCAAGGGCGTTGGCGGTAAGCGCGATTATCGGAACCGAGGCGGCCGGATTTTCCAGGGCGCGAATAGCCTGGGTTGCTGCAAGCCCATCCATGTAGGGCATCTGAACATCCATCAAGACAACATCAGGAGTATGCTCGGCGGTTTCAACGATTGCCAATGCCTGCTTGCCATCCGGAGCGCGGGTTACCTGATGGCCAGCTTTCTCCAGTATTTTTACCGCCAGTTTTGCATTGACCTCATTGTCTTCAGCCAGGAGCACATTCAGGGCAAGTGCCCGCCCACCAGATTGGGTCCGCTTCAGTTTTGGCGGCTCCGCAAGTGCTGCTGTCTTGGCCATCCGCCCGCCGGCAGCATCCGACAGTTCACGTATGAAGGTTTGCAGGCGCACCGGCGTAATCATGTAGCCGGCAAACCCGCGCGCGAGAACCGCATTCAGGTTGCCACGCTGGTGCGGCGCCAGAACGAGAAAATGGCGCCCGTTGGACATGGTACCTGCGGTTATCTCATCGGCAATTTCAATGCCACACAACTGGTCGGTGAAGAGCATTGTTTTGACAAGCTCATGGTGGCGCTCAATGGTTTCGGCATATTGCACCTTCGCGCCGAGCGCCTGCAGGTAGGCCGCCAGGCAACGAAGCGTTGCCGGTTTCAAGCCCGACAACAGAACCGAGCGGCCTTTGAGTGGGGCAGATTCGGTTGGTGGCTCAAGCGATTTTGTGGGCACTCTCAGGCTGAATGAGAATGTTGAGCCCTTGTCAGGTTCGGTTTCAACCGTAATCCGGCTATTCATCATTTTCACCAGCTTTTGGGAAATTGAAAGCCCAAGCCCGGTGCCGCCGAATTTCCTGTCGTGGCCGCTGTCGGCCTGGGTAAACATATCGAAAACGTGGGCGGCCTCTTCGGCACTCATGCCGATGCCAGAATCGGAAACCGAAAAAATGACCTCCGTTGAGCTTAGTTCCGTGGCGCCCATACTAATCGATATGACGATGCCGCCCTTTGAGGTGAATTTCACCGCGTTGCCGGCAAGGTTCATCAACACCTGACGCAACCGCGCCTCATCGCCATGAAAAACATAACCGCTGCGCGGGTCCACATAGCAAGCAATGTCGATGCCTTTTCCCTGGGCGCGCGGGCTCAGCAGCTCGCAAAGATTTTCGGTCATGGAAACCAGGTTGAACGGTTCTTCCTTCAGCTCCATGTGGCCGGCTTCGATTTTTGAAAAATCGAGTATGTCATCGATGAGCGCCAATAGATTCTTACCCGACGCTTCAACTGCATCTGTGTAAGACATTTGTTCCTGGGTAAGGTGGGTGTCTTTCAACAGGCCAATCATGCCGAGCACGCCGTTCATCGGGGTGCGAATTTCGTGGCTCATGGTGGCCAGGAAATCAGATTTGGCGCGGCTTGCGGTTTCGGCCTGGTTGCGTGCTTCTTGAAGCGCTCGCATGGTTGCCTTGAGCTGGGTGATATCGCGCCCGGTGCTTTGGATTTCGCTTACCGAACCGTCAGCGCCGCCCAGAGCAATGTCCTCCCACAATACCCAACGCAAGCCGGATGGGGTTGAGATGCGTTGCTCATAAGCGTGCCGCTTACCGGGGCGGGCGAGACTTGCCGCGGCGATATCCCGTTCCCCGTCGACAATTTCCAGCTGAAGCGGCTTGCCATTTACTGCTTCGGGAGGTTCGCCGAGGAGGGCGGAAACGGCCTGGTTTGCGTATGTCACGATGTTGTCCGGGGTGCGCCGGACAATCATGTCTGCCTGAGTATCCACAAGGCTGCGCAAGCGTGTGAGTGATGCGGTGAGTTTGGCGTTTTCATCCGATAGTGCGGTAGTGCGCTGGTACGCCATAACCAGCGCAGCGCTGGCGCCTGCGCCGCACAGGGTTGAAAGTAAAAGCGTAACCAAATTGCCGGCGCCATGGATAGTCATCGAGAACAGGGTCATTCCCGCAAGCACCAGACCGGCGAGCGCGCACACCAGCAAAGCGCCCAACAGGGTGGCATCGGCCAACGCCAATTTCTTGTCCGGGCGCCAGCCGGCCAGATCGGAGAGTTTGGCTGGTGGTTTCGGTTTCAGCATGCCAATTCCCCTGACGCGTTGAGGGGAGCCATGCTTTAAAGCTTGTTCCGACATCGGTGTTCTCAAATGGCAATTCCCGCCAACTGCACCATCGCACTTCGTGCTTTAGAAAACCTTACCCCTTTTGCTGGAAAATTTCACCTTGGCTATAAAAATTTGCCAGGAATTTGGAGGGCTTGAGGCCCGTTGGGCCAAGGCAAGGGCTTGTAAATGAGGCCTGGCCGTTAAGGGGTGAGCCCGATTTGCCTGATCAGTGCTGTGCTTGCGGCGGTGCTTCAGGCTACCGCGGAAATAATTGGTTTTTTTTCACGCAAAACCCGCCGGTAAGAAATGGCCTCGGCAATGTGCATGCGCCCGACACTTTCACGGCC
>JBPCVY010000286.1:0-14044 GCA_051010055.1 Hyphomicrobiales bacterium
AGCGCGGCCTTGCTGCGCACGCTGGAACTCATGCGCCGGCCTAAGGTTTCGGAGGCATTGAAGGACTTAACGGGCCTCACGCAGGCAGCAATGGGCGCAACGCGTTTTCTTGATGGTTTGTGCAATGAACCAAAAGATGCAGCCGTTCAGGCGAGAGATGGCGCTAACGGGCCGCTCAACGCATTTAGGGCCGCACTTCGTCCGGATAAGGACAAAACCGCAAACATTGGTTAAGAGCAAGTTTCGGCCAATTCGAGGTTTTCTCTAGTTTTCCCAGAACGGTGGCAATACCGGCTCCAACCGTCCGCCAATGCGGATTGGCGCAACTTTTGCGGCCAAACCAGTGGCATCGTCGGTTTCAACTGCAAGGCCGCAAATTGTCGGCTCGCCGGTGGCCGGGGAAAAACGCGCTCTGTTTATGCCGGTCAAAAACCGGCTCAAAGGCTCTTCCTTATCCACGCCTATAACGGAATCAAAATCACCACACATGCCGGTGTCTGTCTGATAGGCAGTGCCACCCATGAGCACCTGATGGTCGGCGGTTGGAACGTGGGTATGGGTACCCACCAAAAGCGAGGCGCGCCCGTCCACATAATGGCCCATGGCCATCTTTTCCGACGTGGCCTCGCCGTGAAAATCGATAATCGCTGCATCACATGCCTCGCCCAGCGGGCACATGTTCAACTCCTTGTCGATGGCCGCGAAGGGATTATCGAGCGGGTTCATGAAAACCCGCCCCATGGCGTTTATCACCAGAACCTGCTTGCCGTTGGCGGCAGGGAACAGTCCCACCCCCTTGCCGGGCGTTCCCTCCGGATAGTTCAGCGGCCGCAGAAGGTTTGGCGCGCGTTCAATGAACACAAGCGCTTCGCGCTGGTCCCAAGCATGATTGCCAAGCGTGACAACATCGGCGCCTGCATCGCGAAACTGTTCGTAGATTTTCTCGGTAATGCCAACGCCGGAGGCGGCATTCTCGCCATTGAGGACAACAAAATCCGGCTCATAGCGCTCACGCAGCCGCGGCAATTCCTCTGCCACCGCATTGCGCCCGGTTTTGCCCACTACATCGCCGATAAATATCAATCTCATGGCGCGGTATCCACTGCCTGAAGCGCGCCTGCCAGTTCGGAAACGCCTTCTTCTGTCATCATCACATCCAGCGGCTCATCATGGGCATCATGGGGAACGGCCTTGCACCATTGCCCGCTATAGGCAACACCAATGGCGGTAACGCCTTTCCACCCCCGCAAACGCGCAATGGTGCGGTCATAAAAGCCGCCGCCATAACCAAGCCGGTAGCCCGCATCATCAAACGCCAAAAGGGGCACGAACATCACGTCCGGCTCAACCGTCTCAACGCTTTCTTCAGGCACCGGAATATCCCATGCGCCTGGAACCGTTGGCTCGCCGGGCCGCCAGGTGCGGAACTCAAGCGGTGTGCCTTCCTTCACAACAACAGGAAGCGCTGTCGTCCAGCCGGCATCTGCCAGCGCGCCCAGCAGGGGACGGGAATCAATTTCGGACTGGTATGGAAAAAAGCCTGAAACAATGCCAGGCGTGCGGTTTGCCAGGAAGGTTGCGCCATGGCGCGCCAAATCCAATCCGGCGGTTTCTTTCAACTGAGCGTGCGCGAGGGAGCGTGCTTTGGAGGCAACCTTGCGGGCGGCAGCTTTTTCAGCCGCAAAATCTGTCATGTTGCCCCTTTCCTGGCGGGTGTAGAACGTGCGAAGCCGCCGCAACCGTCGGAGTTTTCGATGCCGGGAACCTACTTTCGTAGGTGGGCGCCGTTTGAAAGGACCCACGGGTCCAACCAGGGACAGCTCCCTATCGGATCGATAAGGCCCCGGGCAATTTTACTCCAAAACGCGAAGGGCAGCTTCGCTGGAGCGCTATGTAGGACGATAAGTTTGGCGAATCAACGCAAATTGAAGCGTTTTAAAGGTTAACTTCCCGGTGCGAACTCGCGCGCCAACGCTTCAAGCCGCGCTGCCGCCGCCTCAACCCGCTCAGCAACAGCTCCTTCCAAAGACTTGCTGCGGGCGTGGCCTGAAGCGCTTGTCTCGGCCAGGTCTTTGGCTTCCTGTTCCAAATCCTCAATACGCAGCAACGCGGAAGCCAGCCTGTCAGCCACCACAAGGCCAGCCATCAGCAACAGTCTTGTGTCGCCAACCTGGCCGAAATTCCTCTTCAGCTTTGAAACTTCCGTATCGATGAGCTGCGCCAGTTCCGATAGATGCTCCTCCTCGCCGGGATCGCATTGCATCGCGTAGGGTCGGTCGTTCACTTTGACAATAACCTGTGAAGCGCCGCCGGTTTGATCTGATGTACTCTCTGTCATGTGCAACCTGTTCACAAACTCATTTGGTTATTTTTCGAGTACGGATTTAATTGTGGTCATTGCCGCATCGATTTTTTTGTCGGCCTCGCCCTTGTTCGCGGCAAGTTCCGACAGTTGCGCCTTGGCCCTGTCGAGCTCGGCAGCCAGGCGGGAACGGTCTTCGAGCATCGTCGCTGCTTCCGCCTGTGCGTTTTTATCACTATCGATTTTTTGCCTCGTACGAACCGCAGCCCCTTCCAAAGCGCGCATCGCCGCATCAAACTTATTTAATGCGCTATCAAGGCGTGATTGCTCAGCCATCAACCAAATTCCCTCCACCTTGGGTTGCTAAATCCGCACCTCCTCGCCCGAATCCTGTATTAAGATTAGGCAGCCGAACCAGTGTGCGTCAATAAAAAGCTGTGGTTTTTCACGGCTTTCGGTTGAAAAAATCAACCAAAGCAGGAAACCGGACTACCTTATTGACCTACACTGGAATGCGCACCTCGCTCACCCTCAGCTCAAAATCTTATCCTCAAACATGTCAAATTCACGGCGATCACCATTGACTCGCTAATGACAGGTGCTATGTGTGGCTCGAAATTTCATGGGGCGTTCAAGGATACCGGCCATGAGCCGGATGCGGGTAATATGAACACAGCCAGTCCGGCAGAAAACCAGGAACAAGCCGCCGACGAGCGGTCTGTATCAGACAATATTGATTCAAAGCACAACAAAATGGCGAACGCGATTCGCGCGCTGGCCATGGATGCAGTGCAAGCAGCAAATTCCGGCCACCCCGGATTGCCGATGGGCGCAGCCGATATTGCAACGGTGCTTTTCACCAGATTTATGAAGTTTGACGCCACTGCCCCTGATTGGGCGGACCGGGACCGGTTCATCCTTTCTGCTGGCCACGGCTCAATGCTGCTCTATGCCTGTTTGCATCTGCTGGGCTATGAGGATTTCTCCCTTGAGCAGCTGAAGAACTTCCGTCAAATGGGCGCACGCACTGCTGGCCATCCCGAATACGGCCATGGGGCTGGCATTGAAACCACTACCGGGCCGTTGGGCCAGGGCGTGGCCAACGGGCTCGGCATGGCGCTGGCTGAAGCGATTATGCGGACCCGGTTTGGCCCTGACCTGGTGGATCATTACACCTATGTGCTCGCCGGTGATGGCTGTTTGATGGAAGGGATAAGCCAGGAGGCGATCACCCTTGCCGGCCATCTCAAGCTCGGCAAGCTAATAGTCCTGTTTGATGACAATGGTATTTCAATCGATGGCCCGCTTGATCTCACCGATTCAACTGATCAACCTGCCAGGTTTGCCGCATCCGGCTGGCATGTGCAGTCGGTTGATGGGCACAGCCCGGATGCTATCGCCGCTGCAATTGAGGCAGCCCAGGCCACCGAGGCCCCCTCGCTGATTGCCTGCAAGACGATTATCGGGTTCGGTTCGCCCAACAAACAAGGAACATCTGCAACCCATGGCGCACCGCTGGGCGATGATGAAATCCGCCTAGCGCGCGAACAGCTTGGCTGGCCGCACGAAAAATTCGAGGTGCCAACCGAAGTGCGTGACATGTGGCGCTTGGCCGGTATTCGCGGTTGTAAGCTCCATAAGAAATGGGAAAAGCGCCTGATAGAGGCAGACGCCAATACGCGTGGTGAGTTTTTGCGCAGGCTCTCCGGAGAAGTGCCTGCCAGCCTTGATGATGCAATCAACGCTTACAAGGAGCAGCTTGCTGAAGACAAACCGGTTCTCGCAACGCGCGCCTCGTCACAAAATGCGCTGGATGTGATAAACGAGCGGGTGCCGGAAACGATCGGCGGTTCTGCGGATCTTACCGGCTCTAACAACACGCGCTCCACGGGAATGGAAGCGATTGCGCCCGGTGATTTTGCTGGGCGTTTTGTTCATTGGGGCATCCGCGAGCACGCAATGGCTGCAGCCATGAACGGTATGGCGCTGCATGGCGGCATGATCCCCTACTCCGGCACGTTCCTGGTTTTCTCAGACTATTGCCGGCCGGCCATCCGGCTTTCTGCCCTCATGAACCAGCGGGTTATATATGTGATGACCCATGATTCAATCGGGCTTGGGGAAGATGGTCCCACACATCAGCCTGTCGAACATATGGCTGCACTGCGGGCCATTCCCAATCTCAATGTCTACCGCCCGGCGGATGCGACCGAAGTTGCCGAATGCTGGCAACTGTCACTCACCAGCGAGAACACGCCAAGCCTCATTGCCCTCAGCCGCCAGAAGGTGCCGGCTGTGCGTACCAAGTATCACAAGAAGAACTGCTGCGCGCGCGGTGCATACGAGCTTGCTTCCGCAGATGAGGATTCCCAGGTGGTCATTTTCGCCACCGGCTCAGAAGTAGGCATTGCCCTCGACGCCAAAGCCGCGCTGGAAAGCGCCGGCCACCCAACCCGTGTGGTTTCCGTGCCGTGCATGGAGCTTTTCGAAGCCCAGGACGATGATTACAAGAAGCGCACATTGGGTGATGAAAAAGTGCGCGTGGCCGTGGAAGCTGCGACTGAACAAGGCTGGACGCGCTTTATCGGCATGGATGGTATTTTTGTGGGGATGGATGGGTTTGGTGCAAGCGCGCCTGCCGATAAGCTATATGATGCTTTTGGCATTACCGCAGATGCAATTGTTGCTTCGGCAACTGCCCGCCTTACTGAGATTGATTAAGGACGTTTCGGGAGAAAACGAATATGAGCGTACGCGTCGCCATTAACGGGATGGGCCGTATTGGACGATTGACATTGCGGGCTGCGGTAGAATCAAAGCGAAACGACGTTGAAGTCGTGGCCGTAAACAACCGCTCGGGCCTGACAGCTGCAGCACACCTTTTGAAATATGACTCCGTGCACGGGCCGTTTCAGGGGGAAGTCTCGGTAAATGGCGACCGGCTTGATGTTGGCTCCGGGCCAATCAGGGTGTTTGAGAAAAGCGCGCCAGAAGATATTGACTGGGCCAGCGAAGGCGTTGACGTGGTTCTGGAATGCACCGGCAAATTCAAGGACAGCGCCAGCTGCCAGGCTCACTTTGATGCTGGCGCAAGAAAGGTTCTGATTTCAGCTCCCGGAAAAAATGTCGACCGCACGGTGGTTTACGGCGTAAATCACAGCGAATTGGCGGCCAATGACAATATTGTCTCGAACGCATCGTGCACAACGAACTGCCTGGCCCCGATTGCCAAGGTTCTGCACGAAACCTGCGGCATTGAAAGCGGGTATATGACAACCATTCACGCCTATACCTCGGACCAGCGCATTCTCGACAACAGCCACAAAGATTTGCGCCGGGCGCGGGCAGCCGCACTTTCGATGATCCCGACTTCCACAGGCGCAGCACGGGCATTGGGTGATGTGCTTCCCGACCTTGCCGGCAAACTCGACGGCATCGCCATTCGGGTTCCAACACCGAATGTGTCGATGGTTGATTTGGTTTTTGTGCCGAGCAAGCCGACAACCGTCGATGAAGTAAACGCGGCAATGCTGGTGGCGGCGAACGGTTCCATGAACGGCATCATTTCAGTGTGCGACGACCCGCTTGTTTCCACTGACTTCAACCACCATTCCGCATCCGCCATTTTCGACGCCACGCAAACGGCGGCTGTTGAAGGTGGACTTATCCGCGTTGCCGCCTGGTACGACAATGAATGGGGCTTTTCCTGCCGCATGAACGACACCGCCGTCGTCATGGGCAACTTGCAGGACGCGTAAAGATGGCCAGACCTGCATCCGCTAACGGATTTCAGATGCTGGACACGGTTGACGTGTCGGGAAAACGTGTCCTAGTGCGCGCCGATCTCAACGTGCCGCTGGAAAGCGGCATTGTCCGCGACGCAACGCGTATCCGCCGCATCGTGCCCACATTGCATGAGCTGGCTGAAAAGGGCGCCATAGTCATTGTTCTTTCACATCTCGGCAGGCCCAAAGGCTCTGTTGTGCCGTCCATGTCGCTTGCGCCGGTTGCAGGCCCCCTTTCGGTCGCCCTTGACCATCCGGTGAAGTTCGTTGCTACCGACTGGATTGACGGTGAGGCGCAGCGGGCCGTGGAAAAGGCCATGCCCGGCGATATCCTGCTGCTTGAGAACACCCGCTTTCACCCCGGTGAAGAGCAAAACCAGCCATCATTCGTGAAAACACTGATGGATCTTGGTGATATTTACGTAAATGACGCCTTTTCTGCAGCCCACCGGGCTCATGCATCCACTGAGGGCCTTGCGTGGTTCTTGCCATCGGTGGCCGGGCGCGCCATGGAAAAGGAAATGGCAGCATTGCATGCCGCCCTTGATGCACCGGAACGGCCCGTTACAGGCGTCATCGGGGGCGCCAAGATATCGACCAAGCTCGATATGATTGGCCATTTGTGCTGCAACGTGGACACACTGATTATCGGCGGCGGTATGGCAAACACCTTCCTTGCCGCCCAGGGCCACCCCGTTGGCCGCTCTCTGGCCGAGCATGATATGGCCAAGCACGCCCTGGAAATTCTTGAAAACGCAGAGTGTGAGGGCTGCCGGATATTTCTTCCCACCGATGTGGTTGTTGCAGAAGATTTCAAACCGCACGCCCACGCCCGTACCGTGTCGATTGATGATGTTTCCGAAAAGGAAATGATACTTGATATCGGGCCGGGTTCGATCAAGGAAATCGGTGAGATTTTTGCGCAATCGAGAACCCTTGTCTGGAACGGCCCGCTGGGCGCTTTTGAGCTGCAGCCGTTCGATGCGGGAACCGTTACGGCGGCACGCCAGGCAGCAGAGCTTTCGAAGGCAGGTAAGTTGCGCTCCATCGCCGGTGGCGGCGATACGGTGGCAGCGCTGAGCCATGCTGGAGTTGTTGAAGACTTTACATATGTTTCCACAGCTGGCGGCGCTTTTTTGGAATGGCTGGAAGGCAAGACACTTCCTGGCGTAAAAGTATTAGAAATGTGCGGGGCTGGCGCGCTTAAATCATAGCGTTGCGGAGGATTTTGATATGGCTGAAAGTTTGAACGAAATTGCAAAAGCCATGGTGGCGCCTGGAAAAGGCATTCTTGCTGCCGATGAGAGCACCGGCACGATGACCAAGCGCCTGGCTTCAATTAATGTTGGGTCCACGGCGGATTTGCGCCGCGATTATCGCGAAATGCTGTTCCGCTCGACGGGCGCCATGAGCAACTACATTTCCGGTGTCATTCTTTATGATGAAACCCTGCGTCAATCCTCTGAAGATGGCACCCGCCTTGCCGATGTCATCAGGACAACGGGCGCTATTCCCGGTATCAAAGTCGACACTGGCGCCAAGGATTTGGCCGGATTTCCGGGCGAAAAAATCACCGAAGGGCTCGATGGCCTGCGCGAACGGTTGATGGAATATTACGAACTGGGCGCGCGTTTTGCGAAATGGCGCGCGGTCATCACCATCAATGGCGATTTGCCTTCCAAGGGTTGCATCAACGCCAATGCCCACGCGCTGGCCCGTTATGCAGCCCTTTGCCAGGAACAGAACATCGTCCCCATCGTGGAACCGGAAGTTTTGATGGACAACCCCGGCGCAACCCATGAAATTGGCCGGTGCTACAAGGTGACGAAATCAATTCTCAAGGCTGTTTTCAAACAACTTGCCGACCAGCGTGTTGCGCTGGATGGCATTGTGCTGAAACCGAATATGGTGGTGCCGGGCAAGGAGTGCCCTCAGCAGGCATCACCTGAAGAAGTGGCCGAAAAGACCGTCAAAGTCCTTAAAAAGTGCGTGCCAGCGGACGTGCCCGGCATCGCCTTTTTATCGGGTGGGCAATCGGACCTTGAAGCCACCCAGCACCTCTCGCTGATAAACAACTATTCCGATTTGCCATGGGCGTTGACATTTTCCTATGGGCGCGCACTTCAGGCTGCAGCTTTGCAGGCATGGGCAGGCAAAGCTGACAACGTACCCGTGGCCCAGGCAGCATTTGCGCACCGGGCAGCGATGAACGGACTTGCCGCGCGTGGAGAATGGGCCGAAACCCGCGAACAAGCTGCTTAAACGCTGCTGATTGGGGGAGCACAATTGCCATGACCCCGACACAGTCCCGGTTATATCTGGTTACGCCTGAACAAATCGGTGAGGACCAGCTAAAATCGGTGTTCTCAGCGATAGTGGCAGCGGGCGATATTGCAGCTGTTCTCGTAAGAGCTTCTACCCATGAGGAAAAAACGGCTCGCGCAAAATTGCTCGCGCCGCTGGCCCATGATCATGATATTGCCATCTTGATCGACGAGGAGAGATCTTGCGTTGAGATTTCAGGCGCAGACGGCGTTCATGTGATGGGCACCGGCAATGAGTTTACTAAAGCGCGCGAACTTGTTGGAAGCGATATGATAGTTGGAGTAAGTGCTGGGTCATCCAAACATGCGGCGATGGAAGCTGCGGATGCCGGAGCAGACTATGTCGCATTCGACGATGCCAGCTATGCTAAATGGTGGGCGCCCCTATTTGAGGTGCCTTGTGTTGCGCTGGGTGGGGCCGACGAAGAGATGGCGCGTGAATTGGCGCTTGCGGGAGTTGAATTCATCTGTCCGGATGAGACAATGTGGCAAGAGCCCGATAAAGCAACACGCGTTGTAAAACGGTACTGTGAGATTTTTGCAGAAATTGAGACGTCGCAATGAGGAGTTTGGCAAAAGGAATATTGATTGCAGGGGCAGTTTTTGTCCTCGGCGGCAATATTGCGCATGCCGACTATGCAGATGCCCTGAAAGCCTACAATGCGAAAAACTGGCCACAGGCTTTTGTTGAAGCTGACCTTTTGGCACGTCAGGGCGATGCCCGCGGACAGGCCCTGCTGGCAGCGCTCTATGCCCAGGGGTTCGGGGTACAGCGCGATTTGGACCAGGCGCGTTATTGGTATGTGGCCGCTGCAAACCAGGGCCATTCGGGTGCCCGCTTTGCCCTTGGGTTGATGTATCTGGACGGGCGCGCCGGTTCCATTGATGTTGAAAAGGCCAAGGGACTGTTTATGCAGGCAGCTGATCAAGGCCATGCGGGCGCTCAGCACAAAGTCGGTCTGATTCATGCCGGCGCAGGCGGCAATCCGCCAAACTGGAAAAAAGCCGCATCCTGGTTCAACAAGGCGGCAAGCCAAAATCTTGCTGAAGCTCAGTACGATCTCGGCATTTTGCACGTGGAAGGCCGCGGGGTAAAAAAAGACCCGGTGCTGGCCGGGCAATGGCTGTCGCGGGCGGCAATGCAGGGGCTTCCCGAGGCAGCGCGCGATTATGGCATTATGATTTTCCGCGGCGAAGGTGTGCAAAGAGATGAAAAGATTGGCGCGCAATGGCTTCTGGTTGCCGCGTTGAAGGGTGATGTGGTTGCCCAGAACCGGTGCGCCCGGCTCTATATGGTTGGTAGGGGATTTGAAAAAAACCCGGTGGAAGCAGCCCGCTGGCACATGCTGGCGCGCGAATCCGGCATGCGTGACCAAAATCTGGAAGCCTATGTTGGCAAACTGGATGGAGGCTCGCTGCAACAAGCGCAAAAACTGGCACTGGACTGGCGCCATAAAACCGGTATACCGGCACGCGGCACAAACGGTTCAAACGTAACCAAGCAAACGAAGTAGACGCAGATACATTTAAAAATCTGCAGAATTCCAACCGGGCAGAAACTTGCAACGCCAAGACAATTGGCAATACCCGGCAAATCAGGTGGGTCATGAAGATAAACGGAAACCAAATTACGCCGGGCAATGTCATTCAGCACAATGACAGCTTGTGGGTGGCGGTGAAGACGCAGCATGTCAAACCGGGTAAAGGCGGCGCGTTCGCACAAGTTGAACTGAAGAACGTGTTCAACGGTTCCAAACTCAATGAGCGCTTCCGTTCATCTGAAACCGTCGAGAGAGTGCGCCTCGAGCAGAAAGACTTTCAGTTTTTGTTCGAAGACGGAGGCATGCTGACGTTCATGGACCTGGAATCGTATGAGCAGATTGAGCTTTCCAAAGAATTTGTCGGCGAGCGCACAGCATTCTTGCAGGAAGGCATGCAAGTGAAACTGGAAAGCTATGAGGGAAAACAGATTTCCGTTGAGTTCCCTGAGCATGTGACCCTGGAAGTCACCGAAACCGAGCCCACCATCAAAGGGCAAACCGCCTCTTCTTCCTATAAACCGGCTGTCCTGGAAAATGGCACAAGGGTTATGGTTCCCCCGTTCATCACGGTTGGTGAAAAAATCGTGGTGGCCACGGAAGATACCACCTATGTCCGCCGTAGTGAGTAGATTTCAGTAAATGTCCCGCTCAGCTCTCTTAAACGTAATGGTCGCAGCCGTGACCAAGGCTTCGCGCGGTCTCACCCGCGACTTTGGCGAGGTTGAAAATCTTCAGGTAGCGCAAAAAGGCCCGGCAGACTTTGTCACCGCTGCAGACCGGAAGACGGAAAACATCCTGCGCGAGGAGCTTGAGGTCGTGCGCCCGGGTTATGGTTTCCTGCTTGAAGAAGCCGGTGAAATCAAAGGAACCGATGCCACCCACCGCTGGATTATCGACCCCATAGACGGCACCACCAACTTCATTCACGGCATTCCGTTAATGTGCATTTCCGTTGCCCTTGAGCGCAGCGGTACGCTGGTCGCCGGTGTCATTTACAATCCGATTATGAACGAACTTTTCGTGGCTGAGCGCGGCCGCGGAGCATATCTGAACCACCGCCGACTGCGCGTTACACCGCGCCGCAAGATTGAAGAAGCGGTGATTACCTGCGGCATTCCCCATCGCGGACGCGGCGAACATGGGGTTTTCCTGCGCGAACTGATCAAAGTGCAAACCCGGGCCGCCGGTATAAGGCGCACAGGTTCAGCTGCGCTCGACCTGGCCTGGGTGGCGGCCGGCCGGTTTGATGCGTTCTGGGAGCGTGGCCTCAGCGTCTGGGACATCGCAGCGGGCACATTGATGGTGCGCGAGGCGGGCGGATATGTCGGCGATCTCGACAATAAGCCCGATCCGCTGATTACGGGAAATGTGGTGGCCGGCAACGAAGAGCTCTGCCATGCTCTCAAGCGGGAATTCAAGGCTGCGCACGCCAGCCAGGAAAAACCACCGCTGTAATTTCATGATTCGGTCCCCGGTCGAATCAACTATGCTACACAAAATACCGCCGGTGACACTGATTCTGCCTTATTCATCATCAAAATAGTCCCGGCGCAGCGGGTAAGCACGGTGGGCTGGACCCCCGGGGGGAAGTTGCGCAATTGCAAGAGGGCCAATGATAGATGGCAATAAGTGAAGATTTTGGGAGGCTGAGCAAGCCGCGAATTTATCTTATTCGCATGAGCGTTTTCTTGATCCTTGCCGCATTCGTGGCAGCAATTCTCTATCCTCAGGTCAAGACAGCCTTCATGGCCAACCCGGGCCTTAACGGCCTGATTGCCGGCACCTTGCTTGTTGGTATTGCCTATGCGTTCCGCCAGGTTTGGCGGCTTTTCCGGGAAATCAACTGGCTGAACAATTTCCGTATTGCCGACCCGGAAGCAGAAATTCCGTTTATTCCCGTTCTTCTGGCGCCTATGGAGGCGTTGCTTGCTGGCAGGCAGGGACGCATGGTGTTGTCTCCCCTTTCGTTGCGGTCAATCCTCGATTCCCTTGCGGCACGGCTTGATGAAGCGCGTGATCTGAGCCGCTATCTCATTGGATTGCTTATTTTTCTTGGCCTTTTGGGAACCTTCTGGGGCTTGCTCGATACCGTGAGTTCGGTGGCCACAACCATCCGCTCGCTTGATGTGGCGGCAAACGAATCCAGCACTATTTTTGAAGATCTCAAAGCCGGCCTGGAAGCACCACTACAAGGTATGGGCACAGCGTTTTCTTCTTCTCTGTTCGGTTTGAGCGGCTCGCTCATTCTTGGCTTTCTGGAACTGCAGGCCGGCCAGGCCCAGAACAGGTTCTATAATGACGTTGAAAACTGGCTGTCATCAGTCACCGATATTGATGCTGGCGAAGCTGGTGCTTCAACGGTTCCAAGCTATGTCCAGCTCGATTTGCGCGAAATTCAAGATTCCATCACCCACATGAATGCAACTCTTGAAAGCGCTCTTGAGCCAGTTGAGGGCGAGGAGGGTGAAGAAGGCGCCGACCAGTCGGTGGATGCACTGGCAGAAGCTGTGCGCGGGCTGGTGGGCCAGATGCGTGAGGAACAGCAGATTGTGCGCGATTGGGCGCAAGGTCAGGCCGACCAGCAAGGCGAAATTCGCAATGTGCTCGACCGGTTGGCTGATAAAGTGGGCCCGGTTCCCCCCGAACCAAAGAGCTCGAAGGCGAAAAAGAAAGAGGATGAAGTGAGCTAATGGCTCTTTCGGCGCGCCGAAACAGAACGGAATCGGCCTATTACTGGCCAGGTTTCGTCGATGCCATGGCGACCCTTTTGCTGGTCATTATTTTCCTATTGTCCATTTTCATGCTGGCACAGTTCATGCTGGCGCGGGAAATCACCGGCCAGGATTCAGTTCTCTCCCAGCTGAAATCGCAAATCTCCGAACTCACCGAGCTCCTGGCGCTGGAAAAAGCAGCCCGCGCTAACTCCGATGTCACCCTTGCTGCCCTCACCGATAAACTGAAGCTGGCTCAGACTGATAACGAGCGGCTCATTTTCCTTCTGGAAGATGAAGGCAATAAGAGCTCGTCGTCCGATGCGGCGCTGGCGGCATTGCGTGCAAAAATTGAGGGCGAAAAACAAATCTCCTCTGAGGCTCTTGCGCGCGTTGAGCTTTTGAACCAGCAAATCTCCGCTTTGCGCCGCCAGATTTCCACCCTCAACGCAGCGCTGGAAGCATCGGAAGCGCGCGACAAGGATTCCCGGACGCAGATTGTCGACCTCGGCCGGCGGCTCAACGCGGCCCTTGCGCAAAGGGTGCAGGAACTTGCCCGCTTCCGGTCAGAGTTTTTCGGGCGCTTGCGGAAAATTATGGCAGGTCGAGAAGGTATCCGCGTGGTGGGTGACCGTTTCGTCTTCCAGTCTGAGGTTCTATTTTCAAAGGGCGCGGCGGAAATCAATCCGCTTGGCGAGGCCGAAATCGACAAGCTCGCAGCCGCCATCAAAGAGTTGGAACAGGAAATTCCAGAAGACATTAACTGGGTGCTGCGGGTAGACGGGCACACGGATATCGACCCCATCAACACCCCGCAATTTCAGTCGAACTGGGAATTGTCGGCGGCGCGCGCCATTGCGGTGGTTAAATTGCTGGTTGATCAGGGCATCCCGCCCAGAAGACTTGTTGCGGCAGGTTTCGGCGAATTCCAACCGATCGATGATGCTGATACCGACGAGGCCAAAAGCAAAAACCGCCGCATCGAACTCAAGCTGACAGAGCGGTGAACACCCCTACTCCGCTGCCGCAGCAGCAGCGCCATCCATAAATTGCAGGCTTGCCAGGCGGGCGTAGAGCCCGTCTTTTTTCACAAGCGCTGCGTGGCGGCCTTCATCAATTATTTTACCCTGATCCATCACAACAATCCGGTCCGCGTTACGTACGGTCGACAGGCGGTGGGCAATTACAAGTGTCGTGCGCCCTTCCATGAGGTGTTCAAGGGCCGCCTGTACCTTGATTTCGCTTTCCGCATCCAAGGCACTTGTGGCCTCGTCCAGAAGCAGTATAGGCGCATCGCGCAAAATGGCCCGGGCAATGGCGATACGCTGACGCTGGCCGCCGGAAAGAGTCATCCCACGCTCACCAACCCGGGTATTGTAGC
>JBPCVY010000287.1:0-20533 GCA_051010055.1 Hyphomicrobiales bacterium
CATTACAATGGATATTGCCCGCGGCCTTTCCACACCTGTGGTGCATGCCGAGCGCATGAAAACCTATCATGGCGCAGCATTGCCGGCTGTCTGCGATGACCGCGAATTTCTTTCCGTGCCATTGGTGGGGGAACGGGGCACAGATACGGTAACGAAGGTTCCGCGCTCTGTGCTTACCGGTATTATCCAGCCGCGCCTTGAGGAAACTTTCGAGATGATTGCCGAGCGGCTGCGCAAGTCGGGCATCGCCGCCCAGGCCGGGCGCCGGGTTGTACTTACCGGTGGCGCAAGCCAGATGACGGGCGCGCGCGAGCTCGCATCCGCAATTCTCGACCGGCAGGTGAGGTTCGGTTTTCCGCAACCGGTAACGGGCATGCCCGATGTGGCTCGGAATCCCTCTTTTGCAGTGGCTGCCGGCCTGTTGAACTATGCACTTTCGCCAGACAGCGAAATGGTCTCAATGCCCGATATCAGAGTTGCCGCCAACGACGCCTCGGGCTATTTCGGCCGCATGGGCCTGTGGATTAAGGAAAGCTTCTAAGCATCCTCACTTGTGTAGAAATCTTTTTGATCACGATTGGAATACTCGGTCGGCCGGCCTGCTTAGCAACTGGGGCCTTCTCACATTTTTTGTTTTACTCAAACAATCTGCCGTTCGCGTCAACTAGTTAAGTTAATTCGCTTGAAAAACGGTTTAAATCGTAAATTTTTCACACAGAATCTTGACAAGCATCGAACTGCTGCGTGCCGGTTTGTTCTCCCTTTATCCGGGCCGGTTGATGGGTCAGGTGGTGATCGGTTGGTGAATTTGAAGTGAACGGGCGCACCAAAATGGTGCGAATCAGTTAACCGGCGTTAACCATTTGCTAACACCTTGATAACAAATATGCACTTGGAAGTGCCTTGCGATTTGTTTTTCCGTGCGGGCATCGGGATTTATGGGACGCTGCAAATGACCATTAATTTGACTCTACCTGATTTAGCTGAAATGAAGCCGCGCATCACTGTCTTCGGAGTTGGAGGTGCTGGCGGCAATGCCGTAAACAATATGATTGCTTCAAGCCTTGCCGGCGTGGAGTTTGTCGTCGCCAACACTGACGCCCAGGCGCTGCAACAATCTGCTTCGGAACGGCGCATTCATATGGGAGCATCGTTGACGGAAGGGCTAGGTGCAGGCTCTCAGCCGCAAATTGGCGCTGCAGCTGCCGAAGAAGCGCTGCCGGAAATCATCGACCACATTTCCGGCGCGCACATGGTGTTCATTACCGCCGGAATGGGCGGAGGCACAGGCACAGGAGCAGCACCTGTTATTGCCCGCGCAGCAAAAGAGCAAGGCGTTCTGACCGTTGGCGTTGTCACAAAACCGTTCCAGTTTGAAGGCCAGCGCAGAATGATGACCGCCGAGCGCGGCATAGAGCAGCTTTCAGCCAATGTGGATACTCTGATTGTTATCCCAAATCAGAACCTGTTCCGCATTGCCAATGAAAAGACCACGTTCGCCGATGCATTCGCCATGGCCGACGAAGTGCTTTACTCGGGCGTTGCCTCTATCACCGAGCTGATGACCAAAGAAGGCCTCATCAACCTCGATTTTGCCGATGTGCGCGCCGTTATGTCTGAAATGGGCAAGGCGATGATGGGCACAGGCGAGGCTTCTGGCGAAAAACGCGCCATTGAGGCCGCCGAGGCTGCCATTTCTAACCCGTTGCTCGACGATGTGTCGATGCGCGGTTCACGTGGCCTGTTGATTTCGATAACCGGTGGTAACGACTTGACGCTTTATGAAGTGGATGAAGCCGCAACCCGCATCCGCGAAGAAGTTGACCCTGACGCAAACATCATCCTGGGCGCCACATTCGACCATTCCATGGAAGGCACAATCCGCGTTTCTGTGGTGGCAACGGGCATTGAAGATGCAGATATGCAGAACACCCCGGTTGTCTATGATGATTATGAATATGAAGCCCCGGTGACATCTGACGTGGCAGCGCCGGTTCCAGTAACAGAAGAAGTGCCAGCTCCGCTGCCGGAAATTCCTGAGGAAGTGGCAGAATTGGCGCCGGCTCCCGAAGCTGCAGAGCCAGTGCATATTGAGCCAGCTGCTGCAGAGCCGGAAAACATTCCGGCACCAGCAGCTGCAGCAATCCAGATGCAGGAAGTTGCCCAGGCACCTGCAGCGCCTGCCATGAACATGGCGCCTGCTGCAACCCGTATGCCGGCCCCGGAAGAGTTTCCGCCGATTGCACAGGCTCAGATGGCTGCGAAGAAATCAGGCGAAGTGCCTGAGCCTGACGTGTCGAAAAAACGCAAAGGCCTTTTTGAGCGCCTTGCCGGCGTGGGCATTGGCCGGCGCGAAGAGGAGCCTGCACAAGCAACGCAGGAAAAGAAAGACGAGCCTCGCATCGCTACTGCTCCAAAACAGGCGCCAATGGCCGCAACCTCGTTTGGCGCCAGTGCAGCAGCCGCCGCGGTTGCCGTTGCCCGTGAAGAACCTTCTCCAGAGCTCAAAGAGGAGATGGCGCAGGCGGTTCCGGTTGAAGAGCCCGAAGAGATTGAAGATGAGCAGTTGGAGATTCCCGCCTTTTTGCGCAGGCAGGCCAACTGACGCCATATAAAGCATTATTGCAGCACCCTAGGAATGCCCGGCGGTCACAATTCCGCCGGGTTTTCTGCGTCAATGTGCGGCCTCAAAGCCAGCGGATTGCAAAGATGGCAATTTCATTCGCCGGGCCGATAGGGTAAAAGACAGAGTTCTCGATTGCGCGCCCGGATTCGATTCAGGGCATGTATCTTCGGTGCTAAGTAGATTTCTGAAGAAAAACTTTTATGGCACGTGTTTGTGAAATAACCCGCCGCATGCCGGCAAACGCTTCAACCGGTCTGAAACGGCTTCTTATGGGCGGCATGTTGACGGTTGCCCTGGTGGCAGGCGGATGCAGTGGCTCCGGTGGCTATGAGGGCATCGGCGACTATGTGTGGGGCAGCGGTGACGCCAAACCACCTCCGGGAGCAGGTGAAACCCCGGCACAAGACGATACCACCCCAGTTGCAGAACTTTACAACAAGGGCATGGATGCCATGAATGACGGCGACTATAACGACGCCGTTAAATCGTTTGAGGAAGTTGAGCGCCTGCATCCATATTCTTCGTGGGCAACCCGTGCAACTTTGATGTCGGCTTATGCGGACTATCAGCGCAGCAACTATGTCGATGCCATCAACTCGAGCAAACGCTTCATCCAGCTGCATCCGGGCCATAAGGACACGCCATACGCATACTATCTGGTGGCGCTGAGCCATTACGAACAGATTTCGGACACCAAGCGAGACCAGACGCAAACCGAAAAGGCTTTGGCATCGCTTGAAGAGGTTTCCCGGCGCTATCCCGGCACGCCATATGCGGCAGATGCCGAGGCAAAAGCTGTTTTGGCGCGGGATCATCTGGCCGCAAAGGAAATGAAGGTTGGGCGCTATTATCTCACCCGCCAGGCTTATGTTGCGAGCATCAACCGGTTCAAGAAGGTGCTGATTGAGTACCAAACCACATCGCACACTCCTGAAGCGCTTTACCGTTTGACGGAAGCTTACCTTGCGTTGGGTATTGTATCTGAAGCGCAGACGGCAGCGGCCATTTTGGGCCATAACTTCCCGAACAGTGAGTGGTACAAATCCGCCTACAGCCTCTTGCGCACTGATGGACTGTCGCCACAAGAGAACTCTTCTTCGTGGATTTCGCGCACCTGGAATTCAGTTACTGGCAACGGTTCGTAAAACACGTCTTTCCTCATGGAAAAAACAAACTAATATGCGCCACCATGCTGAGCGCACTTTCCATCCGCGACATTGTTCTCATTGAGAAACTCGATATCGATTTCTTGCGGGGACTGTCTGTTCTCACCGGCGAAACCGGGGCTGGCAAATCCATCCTGCTTGATGCGCTGGGACTGGCGCTTGGGGCCAGGGGAGATGCAGGGCTGGTGCGCACCGGTGCGCAGCGCGGCATTGTCACCGCAGCCTTTGAACTGCCGGAAGGCCATCCGATTTTCGGCGAGTTGGAAGAGGCGGGAATCGAATCATCTGGTGATTTTGTTGTCCGGCGCATCCAGTCAGCGGACGGGCGCAGCCGCGCCTCAGTGAATGACCAGCCCGTCAGTGTGAACTTGCTGCGCCGGATGGGCCGCGCATTGGCCGAAATTCACGGCCAGCACGATGACCGGGCTATGATGGATGCGAACCAGCACCGGGGCCTTGTAGATGCCTATGGCAGCCTGGAGACGCAAGTGAACGCGGTCTCAGATGCCTGGCATGCACTGAGCGGCGCACAAGAGGCGCTGGCGGCCCATGAAGAACGGCTGGCGCATGCTGAGCAGGAGCGGGCATATCTGGAGCATGCGGTGGAAGAACTGCGCGCGCTTGATGCCAAGGCTGGTGAGGAAGAAGACCTGGCAGAGCGCCGCCAGCTCATGATGAATGCGGAGAAGTTCGTTGATGCCCTCAACGATGCAAACATTGCCTTGTCCGATAACAATCTCGAAGCCCAGCTTGCCGCCTCGCTGCGCAAGCTTGAGCGGCGCCAGGGGGATGCGGGTGGGCGCCTTGATACGATAATCGGCACTCTTGACCGCATTTTGGTGGATTTGGGTGAATTGCGGAACGGTTTGAATGAGGCGAAATTTGCGTTTTCGTTTGATCCATCTGAACAAGACCGGATTAACGGGCGCCTGTTTGCCCTGAAAGATGCAGCGCGCAAATACCGGTGCCAGGTTGAGGAACTGCCTTCGGTTGCAGAACGCCTGTCGGGCGATCTTGCATCGCTGGATGAAGGAAGCGGGCATCTTGAAGAACTCAAGCGTGAAGTTGCCCGGTGCCGGGAAGCCTATTTCGGCCTCGCAGAAGAGCTGAGCACTGCAAGGCGCATGGCCGCAAACGCAATTGACAGCGCCGTAATGGAGGAACTGCCGCCTCTCAAGCTCGATAAGGCGCGGTTTGCGACGGCAATTGAGACCGGCGACACCTTTGCGGGGCCTGCCGGCATCGACCACATCGAGTTCTCAATATCCGCCAACCCCGGAACTCCTGCCGGGCCGCTGACAAAAGTGGCCTCAGGCGGGGAGCTTTCGCGTGTCATGCTGGCGCTGAAAGTGGTGCTGGCGGCGAAAGGATCCGCACCAACGCTCATTTTCGATGAAATTGACACCGGCGTTGGCGGGGCAACGGCGGCAGCGGTAGGCCAGCGCCTTGCCCGCCTGGCACACGGCCTTCAAACCCTTGCGGTTACCCATTCACCACAAGTTGCCGCGCGCGCCAATGCCCACATGCTGATTTCGAAGATGGAAGAAGTTGGTGATGGCGACACGCGCATGGTGACTAGGGTGAGCCATTTGGGGCAAGAAAGCCGGCGTGAGGAAATCGCCCGCATGCTGTCCGGGGCGCAGGTGACCGATGAGGCCCGTGCCCAGGCGGAGCGTTTGCTGGCAGACACAGGTTGAGTTTATGTCTGACGCCGAAAACAAGAAAATTCCTGCCGCAGAGCTAACCCCGGAACAGGCCGCCGAAGAACTGGCGCGCCTGGCAAAGGAAATAGCCGCCCACGACAAGCGCTACCACCAGGAAGATGCACCAACTGTCTCTGATGCAGAGTATGACGAACTGCGACGGCGCAACGATGCAATCGAAGAGCGGTTTCCAAATCTGGTGCGGGAAGATTCCCCATCAACACTGGTTGGGGCAGCGCCTGCGGAGAAATTCGAGAAGGTTGAGCATGCGGTGCCTATGCTGTCTCTCTCCAATGTCTTCACCGACGAAGATGTTATGGAGTTTTGCGAGCGCGTGCGCCGGTTTCTCAATCTGCCCGCGAGCGAAGAGCTTTTGATAACCGCCGAGCCCAAAATCGATGGCCTGTCTGCCTCGCTGCGGTATGAAAACGGGGACTTTGTTGTTGGCGCCACCCGGGGGGATGGCCAGATTGGGGAGAATGTCACTGCGAACTTGAGAACCGTAAAAGGCATTCCCACCAAGCTGAACGGCAACGGCTATCCGGATGTTGTTGAAATCCGCGGTGAAGTTTACATGACCCACGCTGATTTCGCTGCGCTGAACGCACGCCAAGAGGCTGAGGGCAAACCGCTTTTTGCCAATCCGCGCAATTCGGCGGCGGGTTCCCTGCGCCAACTCGATTCCAAGATAACAGCGTCGCGCCCGCTGCGGTTCTTTGCCTATGCCTGGGGCGAAGTCTCTTCAGAGCCTTGGGAAACGCAGTTTGAGGCAGTGCAGATGATGGGGGATTGGGGATTTTCGGTTAACCCGGACATGGCGCTATGCCACTCCGAGAAAGAAATGCTGGAAGCATACCGGCGCATTGAGGAAAACCGGGCCACGCTTGGCTACGATATTGATGGGGTTGTTTATAAGGTCGACCGCATTGATTTGCAGCGCCGGCTTGGTTTTGTCTCCCGCTCGCTGCGCTGGGCCACCGCCCATAAATTCCCTGCGGAACGGGCAACCACCGTCCTGAACGATATCGAGATACAAGTTGGGCGCACCGGCGCGCTGACACCGGTCGCGAAGCTTGAGCCGGTTACCGTTGGCGGCGTGGTTGTTTCCAACGCCACGTTGCACAATGAAGATGAAATCGCCCGCAAGGATGTTCGCATCGGCGATACGGTGATTATCCAGCGGGCCGGGGATGTTATTCCGCAAATTGTAGCGATTGTTCCGGAAAAACGCCCAAGTGACTCAAAGCTTTATGCATTTCCTGCCGTGTGTCCGGCCTGCGGTTCTCATGCGGTACGTGAAGTAAACTCCAAGACAGGCAAGGAAGATGCGGTGCGCCGCTGCACCGGCGGGCTGATTTGCCCGGAACAGGCCGTTGAGCGGTTGAAGCATTTTGTCTCGCGCAATGCTTACGATATTGAGGGGCTTGGCTCAAAGCAGGTGGAAGCATTCTACCATGATGGGCTCGTCACCCGGCCGCAGGACATCTTCACGCTTGAAGAGCGCGATGTCCGCTCGCTGAAAAAACTTAAAGACAAGGAAGGGTGGGGAGCGCAATCCGTCGCCAAGCTTTTTGCCGCCATCAATGAGCGGCGGAAAATCGGCGTTGACCGTTTCTTGTATGCGCTCGGAATTCGCCATGTGGGTGAGACGACGGCGCAACTTCTGGCGCGCACCTATGGTGATGTGGAAACCCTTCGCAGCGCAATGGAGGCCGCCGGAGACAAATCAGGCGATGCCTGGGACGAGCTCAACAATATTGACGGCATTGGCGAGACTATGGCCGCCGCGTTGGTTGAGTTTTTCGCTGAGGAACACAACAGGGAAGTGATATCAGCGCTGTTGGAGCAAGTGTCGCCGGAACCGGTTGAAGCGGCAAGCACATCGTCGCCCGTATTTGGAAAAACGGTGGTTTTCACCGGTTCACTGGAACGAATGACACGTTCAGAAGCAAAAGCCATGGCAGAGCGTTTGGGGGCGAAGGTCGCCGGTTCAGTTTCAAAGAAAACCGATTTGCTGGTGGCCGGCCCGGGCGCGGGGTCAAAGCTCAAGAAAGCTGGCGAACTTGGCGTTGAGACGACTGATGAGGATGGCTGGTTCGAGCTTATCGGTGAAGGGCCCGCGTAACGGTTTTCAGCCACCCAAGCGCTTTACCTGAAAGGCTTGGCGAGATTTTCTCAAAAACTTCAAGGTGATAGGCATTCAGCCATTCAAGCTCTTCGTCATCAAGCAACGAAACATCAATGGGTGTGGTATCTATGGGCGTGAATGTGATGGTTTCAAAACCATACATGTCGCGCTCTTCGCCTTTCTGGCGCTGGGTCTCGCGCACGATGACGAGGTTCTCGATGCGAATGCCGAAATGGCCTTCCTTGTAGTATCCCGGCTCGTTTGACAAGATCATTCCCGGTTCAAGGGCCACGCTGCCGGTTTTGGCAATGCGTTGCGGACCCTCATGCACGGAAAGATAGCTGCCAACGCCGTGGCCGGTGCCATGGTCGAAATCAAGCCCCGCCTGCCACAAAGGCATCCTGGCAAGGGTATCGATTTGTGCGCCGGTTGTTCCCTTGGGGAACCGCGCCCGGGCAATGGCAATATGGCCTTTCAGGACGCGGGTGTAGCGATCGCGCATTTCATCGCTCGGCGTGCCGATCGCAATAGTGCGGGTGATATCGGTGGTGCCATCTTCATATTGCGCACCGGAATCAACCAGATAGAAGGTTCCAGGTTCAATCGTCCGGTTCGAGGTTTCACTTACCCTGTAGTGGGGCAAGGCAGCGTTTGCCCCCGCGCCTGAAATGGTGTCGAAACTGATTTCCTTCAGCATGCCGGTTTCTATCCGGAAGCTTTCCAGCTTTCTCGCAGCTTCGATTTCGGTGATCGCGCCTGCTCCTGCTTCAGCCGACAGCCAATGCAGGAACCGGGCCATCGCAGCGCCGTCGCGAATGTGGGCAACCCTTGCCCCTTCCTGCTCGACAGCGTTCTTTTTCGCCTTGGGCAAAAGGCACGGGTCATCACCGTGTACCAGAACCGCCTTGGCTTTGCGCAGGGTCTCATTGATGGCCTCTGCTGTCCATATGGGGTCAACACCTACCCGTTTGCCCGTAAGGGCTGCCAGGGCATTTATGAAGGCCTCAGGCGGTTTTACGTTCACCAAACTGTCCAGCTGGCGGGCAGCACTTTCTTCCAGCCGTGAAGGCTCAACGAAAAGCTCAGCTGGCTCGTCTTTATGCAAAATCGCAAAGCATAGCGGTATCGGGGTGTGGGGCACATCCGATGCGCGAATGTTGAACGCCCAGGCAATCGATTCCGGGATGGTGACGATTGCGGCATCCAAGCCGGACTGCTCCAGACTGGCGGCAAGATCTTCCGCTTTATCGCTCACCGAGCGGCCGGCAAATTGCGTCGGGTGGGTAAATATCGCGCTTGCGGGCGCAGCAGGGCGCTCATCCCATATTGCGTCAATCGGGTTATTGTTCAGAGGCACCAACTCAGCGCCAGCATTTGTGCAGGCTGATTTGAACCGTTTCACCCCGTCCATAGTGTGCAGCCACGGGTCGTAGGCAAGCTTTGCCTCTTCTTTAAGGTTCTTGGAAATCCATTTTCTGGGCGGCATATCGGCCAGGTGGAGTGGTTTAAAGACGCCGGCGTCGGTTTGTTCGCGCACTTGAACAGTGTAGCGCCCATCAACGAAGATAACCGCTTCATCCCCAGTGATGATGGCCGTGCCGGCAGAGCCGGTGAATCCGCTGATCCAGGCAAGGCGCTCAGAACCAGGAGCAACATACTCACCCTGGTGCTCATCTGAGCGCGGCACGATGAAGGCATCAACCCCTTGCCGGGCCAGCTCAGATCTCAGCTGCGCTACCCTTTCTGCGGATTTGTTGCCTTCACTCTTATCGACGAAATTTTGGAACATGCGGTCTTAACTAAAGGTCCAGACGCGCACTGGCAATCAACTTAATATCCGGTGTGCGAAAAGTGGGGAAACCGGCCCTGGAATTTGAGCGAAATTGTGCAATGCACAAAGTATTTTTTTGCATTGCACTAAAGAAATTGTTAACCAATTTTCCGTTGACTTGAGTGCTCAAGTTTCCGGGCAGCTGGTGGTCTGATTTTTGAACATGACGAGAGAGCCGGGAAGGGGGCTCAATTCCGGTAGCTCAAAGAGTAACTTGGCGCCGGAGTTCATCATGGAGCGGAACAGCGGACTGAATCGAAAAAGTGGCCCCCAAGCTGGCTGCGGTTCATTGATGCCGGGCTGGCATTCTCACGCGGCAGGCAATTCCTCCGCCAAACAGTTGCCAGGCAGAGGTGAGCAGACATATGCGCCAGGTGCGTGGCTGGGTTGCATCCTTGTGGGTTCACATTGGGCAAACCGATACTATGTTATTGCGGTGTAATCAGAAAAACCGGGTCATGTCGCTGCAGTATCGCGGTTTGACGGGCCCGTTTCAGCCAGATTTCTTGACCCAAGGAGAAGATAAAATGGCATATGCCGATACATCCGGCGTGAACACATTTGGCGGTGCATCACTTCCCTCGCGTGCCGCAAAATGGATTGGTAAAGCATTCATGCGCCTCATCGAGGCGCGCCAGCGCGCAGCTCTCGCCCGCGTGGCGCCATATTTTGCGAGCGCCTATAACTCGCAAAAATAACCACTTGCGATAGAGAAAACCGCCCGGGATCATATCCTTCTCCCCCCTGATTCCGGCCTTATGTTTTCTCGTTTTGCGCCGCCCTAGAACCGGTTTTCAGGGCGGCGTTTTTGTGTCTGGATTGTGACATGCATTTTTTGCATTGCTGCAATGCAAAACGAATTGTTGAATTCGCGCAAAGGAAGATTAGATAGGGAGCGTGAGAACGGCAAACACATCGAATTCAACCGGGCTTACAGAAACTGAACAACTTAACCTAATTGCACATCTGGTCTCAGACCGTTGTGCCCGAACATTTAGGAGAATAGCTATGGCTACTTTGACCTCCGTGAACAACTCGGGTTTCGGCGGTTCCTCTTTCAAGGCACCGCGTTTCGACTTTGGCGGGTTTTTCACCCGCGTTGCGCACTACTTTGACCGTATCAGCGCTGAACAGCAGCTGGCGGCTCTTGATGACCGGATGCTTGCCGATATCGGTATCGAACGCGCTGACATCTCAGAAGTCGTGCGCGGCGTAGACAGCCGTCGTTGAAAGAAATCCGTTAGCCCGGCCGGGAAAGCAACAATGTGGACCAGCCATCCAGCTGCCACCGTTGCTTCAGGGTTAGCCCGGCCAACCGGTAAGCGCTGATAATCCGCGCCTCGTGGCTAAGCAGCAGTCCTGAAAGGATCAGTGCACCGCCAGGAGCCACTTGCCGGGCCAAAAGGGTGCTCATTTGCACCAGCGGTCCTGCAAGAATATTGGCCAGTATCAGATCGTAAGGTCCACTCGCCAATATCAGGTTATGAGACACGCCTCCGGCAACAAGGGCCCGCACCAGCGGGCCCTTTTCGTTTTTGCGGGCATTCTCGCGGGTGACATCTATGGCAACCGGGTCAATATCGCTGGCGACAACCGGCACCCGCGCGCCAGCTGCCGCGGCGATTGCCAAAACCCCGGTGCCGCAGCCAATATCCAGAACCCGCCTTGGGCGGCGCTTTTTCAGAACTTGATCGATTGCCAGAAGGCAGCCCTTCGTGGTGCCGTGGTGGCCTGAGCCGAAGGCAAGGCCTGCGTCAATCTCCACCGACACACCACCACCTGGCCGGGCATGCCTGTCATGGGCGCCATGGACAAAGAACCGCCCGGCATGGATGGGGGCAAGATTTTCATATGATTTGGAAACCCAATCCGAATTGGGAAGCTTTTCGACCTCAAATTCTGCCAGGCCTTCATAGCCGGAAATGTTCTCGATCAACGGCTTGTCTTGGAAATAGGCCTCGACTTGCCAGAGGTTCAATTCTTCATCGATTTCAAAAAGGGCGATGGCATCTGCCGGCGGTTCGTGAAAACCCTCCAGGCTTTTGCTCAACTTATTGGCCTCATCCTTGTCCAGGGCCGGCGATACTATCTTCCAGGTGGCCGCCATTTCGGTTGCTTATCTCCTTAATCGTGCCGGTTGCCGTTTTCTCGTCACTTTTTGGCTGCTATGGAGAGGCCCATGAGGCGAAAGTGGGTTCGACGATACGGCATTTTTTCTGCGATTTGCGCTACCTATCTGATTTTGATGGTTCCCGGCGCAGAAATCTTACTTGCTAATGAAAAAAAACATGAGGAATTCTTCATGTCGCGCGCCCGTTATGCGGCGCACGCAGCCTGCTCGCGCGGAAAGAAAGCCAACTATCAAACCTGCCATGACGCTCAGATGCAGGCCGCCCGGAGAATAGTTGGAAGGCTCAAGGCAAAAAAATCCGAAAAGCTGCTCAACAAGACAATTGAGTGTCTGCAAACCGTTCAGGTTTTGCCGATCAAACTGCGAAAACGAGGACTTTTGTGGGTGGAAAAGTGCATCAGTTGACCGAGCACGGCCCAAAAGCCATCACCTGGCATTGGCAAACCGGCAAAACTGCCTCTAACATGAGCGGATAGTTCCGCTGAGGTTCCTTGGTTTCTGGTGAAAAGTCAAAAATGAGTATTTTTTCTAAGCTTCGGCAATTGGTGTCAGGGCTGGATGTTTCTGATGACAATTCCGGCAAGGAAAATCTTGATGCAGCCGTTCTGACTGAAGATGCAGACATGCTGGGCGGTGGAGATGAAGCTGAGCCGGTTCTGGACGGCTTGCGTCTGAACATCCGGTATGTTGACGTAGACGGCAAGCCGAGCAACAGGCTGATTTCCTGCAAGAGATTTGTTTCTGCGGAAGACGGAGACCGCTTGTTGGCCTTTTGCCACCTCAACCGGGTTGACCGGTCTTTCTTGATATCACGTATCGAGCAAACAAGTGATCAGGCAGGAAGGACGATTGAGGGCGGTGTTGAAGAGTTTCTGAGGCCCTTTCTCGCGCACACCGCTGAAGATGTGGACACAACCCAAAGGGCCACGCGCAATGTGCTGGTGGAAGTTGGCGATGAGCTGCGTATCCTGGCGTTTATGGCCCATGCGGACCAGTCCCTGCAGGCTGAGGAAGATGGCCTCATCTCCCTGTTTGTCAGAAAACGGGCCGAAGAATTGGGCGGCAGGTTGTCCTCGCAATATGACCATCAACAGGTCATGGATTGGTTCCGCCACCAAGCACCTGACCTTGCCGCACTGGAGAGGTCGGCCACCCGCGTTGCCGGCAGGTCAGAAGTGAACCTGCGGCGTGTTTGGCAAATCGCGGCAAAAGTGATGGAAGCAGATGGCGAAGTCACCGCCAGTGAGCTGGACCGGTTCCATGAGCTTGCAAAAACGATCGACGATGCGGTGTCTGCCTTGCAAGAGGCAAAAAGCACAAAATCTGGATGAGGGCGGCTTTTCGCAGGGCGGATGGCGTAGTGCTATTTCTTCTGCGCCATGAGGTCTTTCAGAGTGTAGGTGTCCAGCACATTCATGAAGGCGGTGAGGGATTCGCCCAAAACATGGTTGAAGCCGGCAGGCGTTATGACACCGCCGTCAGTTTCGACCTGAAAGCCTTCAATTAAAACCGATGTCGGCTCGGTTGCCCTGACAAGTTCACCAATGTTGATTTGCTCTGGCGGTCTGGACAGCAATAGCCCGCCATTTCTCCCGCGAACAGACTTCACATAGTTCTCCTGAACAAGCCTGTGCGCCACCTTCATCAAGTGGTTTTTGGAAATATCATAGGTTCGCGCGACTTCCTGAATTGTCACGAGTTCAGGGTTACGGTTTGCCAGTAGAAGCAAAAGCCGAACGGCATAGTCAGTATGCTTTGTCATTCGCATAGATGAGGCCCCACAATTTTGTGTTCTTATATTGGTATTACATACATCAAAAATAGATGTAGTTTAAATACATTTGCAAATTTTCATTAAAAAAGACGTTTCTTGTCAATTATTCCTAAAAAAGCAGAAAATTTTCTCCAAAAAATCGAGACTTATTTCTTTTAAAATTGGTTTTCGAATCATGAAAAAAGTGAATCTTCCAGCCGTTGTTTACGCTGTCGTAAAGAGGAAATTGGAAATAGGGGCTTATGTTTTTGGTTATTACAAAAAATTTGTGTGTTACTCGAGTGGTAAGGGGGATAAATTATTTTTGTTTAATCTGTACAGTTTCTGGATTTTTGGGTTTGCTCACAACAGTTCTGCCGTTTGCAGGCTTGCGACCGGCAATAAACCCGGTTCCGGTGAAACCGAGTTTCAACGTTCCAGGTTTTTGGGTTTGGGAACTGTGGTCTGCAGGTAAGCGCGTGAAGTTAATTGATTCCGCCTTATTCGAACGTCTGTTAAGGGGCTGGCGCTCTTATCTCTGCTCAAACTCAACATAGTTGTTGGGTGCCGATTGCCCTTGAAATTTTAAAAAACCAAACCCCCCAAGAGCAATCTTTGTCTTTGCGTATCGGCTAATTCGCCTACCGTACGCTCTTCCAAAAACGACACTCTAGGAGGCGTATGAATCACTTTGAGCCTAAATTGTTAAAAAAATAATTCGCATGCGGAATATGTGCAAAAATTTCGTTTCCATCACGAAGCGGATTTGAAATGATTACAGGGGCCGAATGTTGATTTCTGAATTTTTCGCCCCGGCATTCGAGGTTAAGTTCGTCTGGAATTGTTTAAAACAGGTTCTGTTCAAGTTGCGCATTGCAATCAGTTTGGTAGGTTGGCGGCATTTATTAGATGGAAAAAATTTGGATGTTTGTTCCGGCCGGTCATTTTTATTCACCTATTCAGTCAGAAGAAGAAATTCGCACCTATAGTCACCGGCTTGTGAAACCCCACACATGCCAGGGCTTGAACATGAAGGTTGAAGGACAGTTGGCGCTCGTTGATGAGCTTGCCGAATTTTATGACAGCATGCCTTTTGAGGCTCAGAAGAGTGCGATACTTTGACAATCCGAATTTTTCCTATTCCGATGCGATTTTTCTACACTGTCTGATGAGGAATGTGCGGCCCAGCCGGATGATTGAAATCGGGTCCGGATATTCGTCCTGCGTCATGCTGGACACAAACGAGCTGTTTTTTGACAACGCGATTTCAATGAGTTTTGTGGAGCCTTATCCCGAGTTGCTGCTATCGCTGCTGAAAAGCGGGGATGAACAGAACATCGAAGTCCATGCATCCAAGCTGCAAGACACACCACTTGAAATTTTCGCAAAGTTGGACGCCGGCGACATTTTGTTCATTGATTCATCCCATGTCAGCAAAGCCTTCAGCGATGTAAACACAATCTTCTTTGAAATTCTGCCCAATCTGAGCGCAGGGGTGTATGTGCACTTCCACGACATATTCGCAAATTTCGAATATCCGCTTGAGTGGCTGCTGCAGGGTAGGGCGTGGAACTAATCCTATTTACTGCGCGCCTTCTTGTCCTACAATTCTGCATTTGAAATTGTTGCCATGAACAATTTTCTGGCGGAGTATCACGAAGAAGTGTTGCGCGAAAAACTGCCCCTGTGCCTGAAGAATCCCGGCGGAAGCATTTGGCTTAAAAAGGTATCGGCCGGCTAGCTGTGCCTGCAGCCTAGGCAATGCGCGTAACGAAGCTGTCGAGAACCTTTTTCCGGCCGCCGGAATCGAAATCGATTGTCAGTTTGTTACCTTCAACCGCCGTGATGTTGCCTGCACCGAACTTGTCATGATGTATGCGGTCACCGGCCAGGTATTTCTCCGCATCGGGTTCGCCGGTGGCGACCAGTTCGCCTTCGATTGTCTTGGGTCCTGAGCGCATGCTGGAACCATCCGCCGCACGGGCCTTTGCCCTTTGCCACCCGGGTGTTGAATAGCCGGATGAAAACGGCTCAACACTGTCGAAGCGGCTCTGCCCGCCGCCGCTGCCTGCCCCTTGCCAGCCATAGCCGCCGCCATAGGGGGAAAGGTTTTCTGCCACTTCCACGTTCGCCTCCGGCAATTCGTCAACGAACCTGGATGGCAACGAGTTTTGCCAAAGGGCGTGAATGCGCCGGTTCTGGGCAAATGAAATGACAGCGTTCTGGCGCGCCCGCGTGATGCCCACATAGGCTAAGCGGCGTTCTTCCTCCAGGCCGGCGCGGCCGTTTTCATCAAGGGAACGCTGGTGGGGGAACAGGCCTTCCTCCCAGCCCGGAAGAAATACCTGGTCAAACTCCAGGCCCTTTGCCGAGTGCAAGGTCATGAGATTGACCTTTTCTTCCGCATCGCCCCGGTCAGCGTCCATTACGAGCGAAATGTGTTCCAGGAACCCGGCCAGGTTTTCAAACTCCTCCATTGAGCGGACAAGCTCTTTCAGGTTGTCCAGCTTCCCGGGCGCCTCGGGTGACTTATCGTTTTGCCACATCTCGGTGTAGCCGGATTCATCAAGCACCAATTCCGCCAGATCCGTGTGGGAAATCCCATCAATCAGGGAACGCCAGCGGGTGACATTTTCAACATATTGCTTGAGCGACCCGCGCGGTTTTGGGCCAAGTTCATCTGTTTCGGTTATGGCCCGGGCAGCGCGGAACATGGATGAAGAAAGCCCGCCCGCCAGGGTTCTGATTTTCTTGACGGTCACATCACCAAGCCCGCGTTTTGGCTTGTTGATGATGCGCTCAAAGGCAAGGTCATTGTCGGGCTGAGCAATGAGTTTCAGATAAGCCATGGCGTCGCGAATTTCCGCGCGTTCATAAAAGCGCGGGCCACCGATGACACGATAGGGCAGGCCAAGGGCAATGAAACGGTCTTCAAACTCGCGCATTTGAAACGAGGCGCGTACAAGAATGGCGACCGCATTGAGATTTTGTCCACCACGCTGCAGCTGTTCCAGATCCTCACCAATGGTGCGAGCTTCCTCCTCGCCATCCCAATGGCTGCGCACCACCACCTTTTCGCCACCATTAATGTCAGTTCGCAAGGTTTTACCGAGGCGGCCTTCATTGTGGGAAATCAGACCAGACGCTGCACCCAGAATATGAGGTGTGGAGCGGTAATTGGTCTCCAAGCGGATCACCTTGGCGCGTGGAAAGTCTTTCTCAAAGCGCAGAATGTTGTCCACCTCCGCGCCGCGCCAGCCATAAATGGACTGGTCATCATCACCGACACAGCAAATATTCCGGTGGCCCTGGGCCAGCAGCCGCAGCCACAAATATTGCGCCACATTGGTGTCCTGATACTCATCCACCAGCATGTAGCGAAACTTCTTCTGGTATTGCGCCAAAACGTCCGGGTGTTCCTGGAAGAGCCGCAGACACTCAAGCAAAAGATCGCCGAAGTCTGCTGCATTCAGAACTTTCAACCGCTGCTGGTATTCGGTGTAAATCTCCACACCCAGCCCGTTGCCATAAGCATGGGCTTCCCCGGTGGGCACTTTGTCCGGCAACAAGCCGCGGTTCTTCCAGCCGTCAATATGGGCGGCAATCTGGCGGGCCGGCCAGCGCTTTTCATTAATGTTGCGGGCCTGAATGATCTGTTTCAGAAGGCGGATTTGGTCATCTGTGTCGAGAATGGAAAAACCGGATTTCAAATCAACCATTTCTGCATGGTTGCGCAGGATTTTCACACCAATGGAGTGGAACGTGCCAAGCCAGGTCATGCCTTCGACCACACCGCCAATGAGCGCGCCAATGCGGTCTTTCATTTCCCGGGCTGCTTTGTTCGTGAATGTCACCGCAAGAATTTGCCCCGGCCAGGCCTGGCCGGTGTTGAGCAGGTGGGCAAGCCGGGTTGTCAGGGCGCGGGTTTTACCGGTGCCAGCGCCGGCCAGCACCAAAACCGGACCATCCAGGGTTTCCACCGCAGCACGCTGCTCAGAATTGAGCATGCGAAGATAGGGCGCATCCCCACCTGCTGCAGCCCGCGCAGCGATGCCACCACGGCGCGGTTCATGGGCCGGCGCCTCTTCAAAATCGTCCAAATCTATGGGTTTGCTGCTCATTAATTCGGTGGATCACTCGCGATTCGCTTTCGCTTAAGCTTATATACCAATTCGCGCACAACAAAACGCTTGGATCAACATATGCCGGATAAGTCTGACATTTCCCGCAGAGTTGAAAAGATGGGTCTAAGGACCATCAGCGGTGAAGCCAAGGAAGGCTTTTTTATCCCGTACCGCTATGCGGGCGATGTTTCCGCCACTGTTGATGAATATGTGGCACTGGCGCCCATCTTCCAACAAGGCGAGGGCGGTTATTCCACATGGCTGGAAAAGGCAGATGCTTTCTATGATGAAATGATGACTTTTGATGGCGGGGATAGAACCGGCGCGCGGTTCAACCAGTATTGGTGCCCGCGCCTTGATGCAGCGATCCTTTACACCATGGTACGGTCTTTAATGCCTGAACGCATTGTTGAGATAGGGGCAGGCCATTCCACCCGCTTCATTGCCCGGGCCATTTCAGATGGTGATGGCTCCTGCGACGTTACCGCCGTTGACCCTGCGCCGCGCAAGGAGGTCGATGCGCTTGGGGTGTCGTTCATTCCTGAAACCCTGCAAAGTGCCGGCACGAATATTTTCGGCGCGCTTAAGGAAGGCGATTTCCTGTGCGTTGATTCAAGCCACATCCTCATGCCGGGCTCTGACGTGGACATCATCATCAACCGCGTTCTTCCCACCTTGCCGGCTGGGGCCATTGTCTATTTTCATGACATCTTTTTGCCCAGGCCTTACCCACAAGACTGGCATTGGCGTGGTTATAATGAGCAAAATGCTGTTGGCGGATTGCTTCAAGGCGGCTATGAGGTTTTGTTCGCCAGCCATTATGTGGTGAGCGAAATGACAGAGCGCTTTGCACAAAGCAAAGTTTCGCAGCTGGCAATATTGCCAGGTGCCCATGAGTGCGGCCTTTGGCTGAGGAAAAGGTAACGTATATGAGCGACGACATTCCCGAGCGGTTAGCTGAATTCCGAAAGAGCATTGATAATCTCGATGCTTCACTCATTTATTTGCTGGCCGAGCGGTTTCACCTCACGGAGCAGGTTGGCGAGTTCAAGAAAAGCCGCGACTTGCCGCCTTCCGACACAACGCGCGAGGCAGAACAGATTGCGCGCCTGCGCGAGCTTGCTACTGAGAGCAACCTGGACCCAGACTTTGCCGAGCGCGTTATCCGCTTCATCATCGATGAAGTGGTGCGCAATCATGAACGCATCAGAAGCCGCGGGTAGGGCCCTCTAGAGGGTTTGTTCAACCTCCAAAAACCACGTCTTTGCCTTTCCAACGCCCTTGATTGCCTGTGAGGGTGCGCGGACGGATTTGTATTCATCCCCAAGATTTGCGCGGGTATTGTCGCAAATGTGAATGCGCCCCGGTTGACCATGGCTCTCAAGCCGGGCAGCGAAGTTCACCGTATCGCCCCACACGTCATATGCAAATTTTGCCTGGCCAATGACACCCGCCAGCACCGGGCCGGTTGCAATGCCAATGCGCAGGTTCAACTTGGCGCCGGTTTCATCAGCAATTTCGTGGCAGGCCTTCAACATCCGCACGGCCTGGCCAGCAATCATTTGCGCATGGCGCGGGTTTTCATCGGGAAGGCCGGCAACCGACATATAGGCATCGCCAATGGTTTTGATTTTCTCACACCCAAGTTCTGCACCAATCTCGTCAAAGGCAACAAAAAGCCTGTTGAGATAACTAACCACTGTTTCGGCATCGTTGGCGCGGGATAAATCCATAAACCCGACAATATCGGCAAACAAAACGGTGGTGTTTTCATGCCGTTCGGCAATTGATTGGTGGGGATTGGCCTTCAGGCGTTCGGCAATCACATCCGGCAACACATTGCGCAATAACCGTTCTGAGCGCTCTTCAGCATCGGCAGCCAGCTTGAAGGCATACCAAACCACAACACCGACAATGAGGGTGATTGAACCGGCTGACAGAACATAGAGCTGGTCGATGAACCATTGTTCCGGCTGTCGTACCGCATGGCCAGAAAGGAACCAGAAGTGCGCCATGAAATGCATGGCCAGTCCGGCCACAACCGTTGCAATGACAAGGCCGAGACGCTTGATGCCAAATACGGCAAAGGCCACTGCGGCAGCCCCCAGATAATTAAGCTGGATGCCGGTTTCCCGGCTCAAAAACCAGATGAAGAAAAAAATTGAGCAAAAAATCGTCACTGCCAGCACAATGCCGCCGGCAGCAGGCGCAACCCGGTGCCAGAGCGGTATCGCGATGTAGATGACCGATACGGCGAGATTGCCGATTGCCACCGGCCAAAGGGCGCCGAAATCGTAAAGCGCGTAGGTGAGGGCGTAGCTGAGGGAGGAGAGGGCGGCGAGATAGCCGGTGATGTTGGTTATGATCAACCGGCGGTGTTCCTCAACGGGCCAGGGCGCAATGCCCGCCCGCGCCATTTTCTGCAAGGTTTCATAAAATCCCATAGCCCGAAAGTTCCCGCCCGGCTTCGATCGTTCATTATTGCCGGGTTTACGGAGAGTTCAATGGATACGGACTAGAAGTATTTTTGAAAATTGTACCAGTGGTTGTATAAAATAAAGAACAATCTAAAGTTGATTGATGATGGTGAAGTAGCTGTAAGTAAAACAAACTCCATCATCGAAATTTGGAGGCGGGAATTGAAACCTCGACCTGCTGTCAAATTTATACTTCCGAATCTTGTGTTAACTCGTATCGGAAATTTCTTTGTTTCTGTTCTTAATTCGGGGTTTCAGAAAGAGTTCGTTATAGCGAAAAAACCGATTGGTATTATAGCTAAAACTGGTGAAGTTTGTCCCGAAAGTGGGGTTTGGGAATCCCAAGATAACCCGTCAACAACTGCACCGATTGCAAAAGGCAATCGTATGCCACCTAACAGCAACAAAGCCGTTAGATGGAAGTTAATCCGGTATGCCTAGTTGCTAATCTGAAGGTTTTCGTAAGGAAAACTTATCCCCGGTGCCCTGGCTGCCCGTATTCTCCTATCACCATCCGCCATCGGAAAACATGAGACGGCTGTCGTTTCGTGTGGCGGTGAGGGTGTCCGAAGGCTCTCTGTCCAGTGGTGTCCT
>JBPCVY010000288.1:0-7950 GCA_051010055.1 Hyphomicrobiales bacterium
CCACAACACCATTGCCAACCAGGCCGCGGGCAAGAGCCAAAAGCTCAATTGCAGCTTCAGGATTTTCCAACCCGGCCAATGCTGCCTGTCGGTCAACCGGTTTTGGAAACAGCTTTAGCGTTGCCGCGGTAATGATGCCAAGCGTGCCTTCAGAGCCAATAAAGATGTCCTTTAAGTCATACCCGGTATTGTTCTTGCGCAACCGGCTTAATCCATCCCAGATGCGGCCATCCGGCAGCACCACCTCAACGCCCAGCACAAGGTCGCGGGCATTGCCATAAGCAAGCGTGGAGATACCGCCGGCATTTGAGCCGAGGTTCCCACCGATTTGGCAAGTGCCTTGCGAGCCAATGCGCAACGGGAAAAGTCTTTCCACATCATCGGCGGTTTGCTGAACATTCTGCAAGATGGTGCCGGCCTCAACAGTTATCGTGTTGTCGAGGGCATCGACATTTCTGATTTTGTTAAGCCGTGAGAGGGAAAGCACAATCTCGTTGCCGGTGTCGAAAGGAACCTGGCCCCCGACAAGCCCGGTATTGCCGCTTTGTGGCACGATTGCCGTGCCGGTCTCGCTGGCAAGCTTCATAATTTGCGAAACTTCGTCCGTAGAGGCCGGGCGCAACACCATCGCCGCCTTGCCAAAAAACTTGTCGCGCCATTCAGTAACGTAGGCCCTGGTCTCTTCTTCGCCGGTCAGGGCATATTTTGCGCTCACAATTGCGGCAAACCTTTCAAGGGTTTCCGGCGAGGGTTGTGAGGCGGTGTGAGAGAAATCATGCATTGGCAGACTTTAGTGATGAACCAAATCAAGGTCTAGCGTCAGCTCTTCGGCCTGGGTGCGGCTGCCCGTTGCAGGCGGTCGTTGATGGCCTCGCCAAGGCCTGTGTCCGGAATGGGTACAACAGCGATGCGGTCAGCTTCTGCATCCAGTTCGTGGAGAAACCGGAAGAGATTTGCCGCTGCCTCCTTCATATCACCTGTTTCAGAAAGGTTGCGCACTGGCCCCCCATGCTGGGGAACATCAGCGCCAAAAGCCAAAAGGCCCTCGTTGGGCGCAGCTTCTGTCACGTTAAGGCGCACCGGCGCATCAGGCGCATAGTGGCTTTCAAGCTGGCCGGGCGATGTAGGGGCATCCTCGGCCTTCTGAGGCTCACCAAATGGCATGCCTGCCGCCTTTTCCAGCTCAACGCGGGGAATGCCGCCAGGTCGCAACAAAGTTGCGGGCTCTTCAACGCATGAAACAATGGATGATTCCACGCCAACAGGTGTCGCCCCGGCATCAAGAAAAACGGCAACCTTTCTGCGGTCTAGGCCGTGAAGATGACGCGGTTCGGTGGGGCTGAGTTTGCCGGAAACATTGGCGCTGGGCGCTGAAACCGGGATTTTTGCCGCTGCAAGCAGTTGGCGGGCAATCGGGTGCGCGGGAACCCTTATCGCAATGGTGTCGAGCCCTGCGGTGGCTAGAGAGGCAATCGGGCAATCTTTCTTGCGGGGAACAACAATTGTCAGCGCGCCTGGCCAGAACGCGTGGACAAGCCGCTTTGCGGTTTCGTTGAACTCACCCAGCTTTTTTGCCTTCTCAATAGTTGCCACATGCACAATCAGCGGGTTGAAGCGCGGGCGTTGCTTGACGGTGTAAATTTCGGCCACCGCCTCATTAGACAATGCATTCGCGCCGAGGCCGTAAACGGTCTCGGTTGGAAACACCACAAGCTTGCCTTCATGGAGCGCGCTTACGGCATCTGCAATGTCCTGCGGGCTTATCATGGCTGCCCATACCCCTTGATTGCCAATTGAACCTTATTGTCCGGGCGCTTAATGTGGCCCTTGGTCAACGACCGGCTAAAAAGCGACGCGGGAACAAGCGTCACATAAATGGAAACACACAGGAAGGCAAATGACCTATACCCCACAACTCAGCGATTTGCGCCATGCGTTGAACGATATAGCGGATTTTGGCAGCTTTCTCGATGCAGGCGGGGTTGAAGGGCTGGACAGGGAACTTGTTTATGCGGTGCTGGAAGAGGCGGGAAAGTTCGCCACCAGCGTTCTGGCGCCGATTAATGTGCCAGGCGATGAGTATGGCGCAAAACTCGATACCGAGACGAATGAAGTTACAACCGCGCCGGGCTGGAAGGATGCCTACGCCCAATGGTGTGAGGCGGGCTGGGCGGCATTGCCGTGCGAGAGCGAACATGGGGGTCAGGGGCTGCCCGTTTCCGTTGGCCTTGCGGTGCAGGAACTTTGGAACACGGCGGCGAATGCATTCGGCATCGGCACCCTATTGACGCAAGGGGCCGTGGAGGCCATCCATGCCCACGGGTCTGAGGAATTGCAACAGGCCTATTTGCCGAAAATGGTGTTGGGGGAATGGATGGGCACCATGAACCTCACCGAGCCACAGGCCGGTACCGATCTCGCTGCATTACGCTCAAAGGCCGAGCGCGCCAATGATGGCGCCTACCGAATTTCGGGCACCAAGATTTTCATTACCCATGGCGAGCATGACTTAACCGAAAATATAATTCATCTGGTGTTGGCGCGCCTGCCTGATGCGCCGGAGGGAACCCGTGGCATCTCGCTTTTCCTGGTGCCGAAGTTCCTTCCCGATGAAAATGGCGATCCCGGTGAGCGGAATGATCTGAAATGCATTGGTGTTGAGAAAAAGCTAGGCATTCACGGCTCACCCACCTGCACCATGCAGTATGGAGAGAATGGCGGCGCCGTGGGCTGGCTTGTAGGCCAGGAAAACAAGGGGCTCGCCTGCATGTTCACAATGATGAACAATGCCCGCCTGCATGTGGGCATGCAGGGCGTTTCGATTGCCGAAAGGGCCTACCAGCACGCCTTGGCATATGCTCAGGACCGCAAACAGGGCAGGCGGCCGGGCACAGATGGCATGGTGCCGATAATCGAGCACCCTGATGTGCGGCGCATGCTCTCTGATATGAAGGCGAAAACCGCTGCGGCCCGCGCCATATGCTTTAAAACCGCAATGGCCCTTGATTTATCGCGCCTCGGGGCCGATGAGAAAACGCGGGCCGAGAATCATGCTCTTGGCGGGCTGTTAACCCCAGTTGCCAAGGCATTTTCCACCGATATGGGAGTTGATGTGGCCTCCACCGGCATTCAGGTGTTCGGCGGTATGGGGTTTATCGAGGAAACCGGCGCCGCCCAGCATTTAAGAGATGCCCGCATCACGCCCATTTATGAAGGAACCAACGGCATTCAGGCCATCGATCTGGTGACCCGCAAGCTGCCGCTCGGCAATGGCGATGTGGTGTTCAGCGTGATTTCGGAGCTTAAGGACATTGCCGATGAAGTCATGCTCGCCAATGATGAAAGCCTTGGCCGCATGGGCTACCGGCTGAGCGCTGCCATTGAGGAATTCGAAGAGGCCACCACATGGATGCTGCAAACATTGAATGACAATGTGGACCGGGCCCTTTCCTCCGCCACACCTTATTTGCGCCTATTTGGAGTGACCGCCGGTGGCTGCTGGCTGGCCAAGGGGGCATTGGCGGCCATGCGCGCTGAAGATGAAGGCGAAGACGTGCGCGCCTTCCGCGTTCAACTTGCACGCTACTATGCGGAAAACCACATGCCCCAGGCGCGCGCATTGTCCTCAACCGTTCGCGGCGGCGCCCACGCACTCGATCAACTCACCCCGGAGGCATTGAGCCTATGACGACCTTATTGCTGCACCACCCTTCTTGCGTTGAACACACACCGCCGGAGGGGCACCCGGAGCGCCCGGACCGCATGCGCGCCATCGAGCATATATTGTCATCACCTCATTTCGACAATCTTGCCCGTGAAGAAGCGCCCCTGGGCGACAAGGAAGCGGTTTTGATGGCCCATACCCCCTCTCAATTGCAACTCATTGAGAGCATCGCCCCTGATGAAGGGCTGGAGCGCATTGACGAGGATACCTGGATGTCGCCTGCAAGCCTTGAAGTTGCCTTGCGCGGCGTCGGGGCGGCCATCCGGGCGGTGGATGCGGTGGCCCTGCGCGATGCGGACAACGCATTTTGCGCCATGCGCCCGCCCGGCCACCATGCAGAATCCAACCGGGCCATGGGGTTCTGCCTGTTCAACAATGCAGCCATTGCCGCCCACCATGCCCGCGACACTTACGATTTGGAACGCATCGCCGTTGTTGATTTCGATGTTCACCACGGCAACGGCACCCAGGAGATTTTCTGGGCCGACAAGGACCTTTTCTACGGCTCAACCCACCAGATGCCCCTTTATCCCGGCACGGGCTCTAAAACGGAAACCGGCGAGGGCAATATTTTCAACGCGCCCCTTTCAAACGGTGATGGCTCTGAAGCCTTCCGCGAGGCCATGACCACAACGGTTCTGCCGGCGCTTGATGCGTTTGAGCCGGAGCTGGTGATTATCTCAGCTGGATTTGATGCCCACCAGGCCGACCCGCTTGGCGGGCTGAACCTGGTTGAGGAAGATTACGTATGGATTACATTGCGCTTGATGGACGCGGCCGATAAACATGCTGATGGCCGCATCATTTCCGTGCTGGAAGGCGGCTATGACTTACGCGCGCTTGCAACCTCCACCGGCGTCCATATTCAGGCGCTCATGCATGGCTCGGGCGCAACTTGAACGGAACGATAATGAACGACAAAGCAGAAAAAAAAGTTATTTCCTCCATGACTTTTGAAACCGCCCTGGCAGAGCTTGAGGAGATTGTGCAAAAGCTTGAGGGTGGCCAGGTGAGCCTTGAGGAATCAATCACCATTTATGAGCGCGGCGAAAAGCTGAAAGCCCATTGTGACGCTATGCTGAAGAAGGCCGAAGCGTGGATTGAGAAAATCACCCTTTCAGCAGAAGGTAAACCGGAAGGCGCTGAACCTTTGGACGTGGACTGACGCCGGACAAGGACAATTTTACGAGCAAGAAATGCTGACCCCGCTTGACAGACTGAGCTATGCGGCGCGCCAAAGCGCCCGGGTTGCCTGGTATATGGGCCATTACTTCGCATCGCAAAGGTTCCGCCAGGCCAACAATGCCGGTGAGGCCAAGCCCGATGTGCGCCGGGAAGGACCTAAGAAAAATGGCCCTTCGATGGAGCAGGTGCTGGCCGATCTTGCCGAAACCTTCCGGGACGATCTTGCCAATGCGGAGGCGGGCTATTATCCGCTTCCTAATGACAGGGACGGCCCGTTCCCAGAGCTTATCCGGCGCAGCCGCAAATATTTTGCCGACTTGCCCGTGGCCGCTGAGCGCAAACAGGCCCGGCGCGGCGACGAGGTCTATTCGCCTGAGTTGAAAGATGAGCTGCCGGCCTATTTCCTGCAGAACTTCCATTTCCAGACGGGCGGTTATCTCACCGAGGAATCGGCCGAACTGTACGACCTCCAGGTGGAGGTTTTGTTTTCCGGTTCCGCCAACGCCATGCGCCGCGCCTGCCTGGTGCCGCTGGCCAAATACATGTATGGTCGCGACCAGCGCAAGGTGCACCTGGTTGATATTGCCTGTGGCACCGGGCGCTTTCTGTGTTTTGTCAAACAGGCCTATCCGCGGCTTAACATCACCGCCTCCGACCTGTCAGAAGCATATTTGAAGGAAGCCAAATCTCACCTGAGAAACTGGCCGGACATTAGCTACCTGCCGGCAAATGCGGAAAAACTGCCCGTTGCAGATGGCGCGTTTGACGTGGTGACCTCGATTTATCTCTTCCACGAGGTGCCGCCGAACGTACGCCGCATCATTGCGCGGGAATTTGCCCGCATTCTAAAGCCTGGCGGGCGGCTGATCTTCATGGACAGCCTCCAATATGGCGATAAAGCGGGATATGACGGCATGCTGGAGTCGTTCCCCATCAACTTCCACGAGCCTTACTATTCCAGCTACATCAAGGAAGATTTAGCGGCCAACTTCGAAGAAGCCGGCCTGGTAGTTCAGGAACAAAAACCGGTGTTCCTGTCGAAGCTTGTGGTAGCGGACAAGTTAGCTTGAGTTCTTCCTATTTAAAAAATATTTTAATTGCATTATTTGTTTTTCACAACTCTGAAATGTTACACTGAGTTTCAATCAATTTTGGATTCTTAACAACATCGTTCGCTGAATTTCATCGCGTAGAATTCACCCTCTAAATTCCTAGGCTAATGGATGACGGATTGCGCAAAATCAGCTGGCAAAAAAATTTTCTTTCAGTTCATGCCCAAAACTTCGAAATCACGTGAACATCACTGGTGGCCTGTGAGTCTTCAAAAATACTGGGCGGATAAGAATGGCGATATCTCTTGTATCGATCCAAAAGGAAAAATTCAAGAAAAGCGCGTAATGAACCGGTAAGTCGCTCGAAAATCTCATGGCCATAGCTGCTTTAGAAATTCACCGTGGAAACAAACTTTGAGCCCGTTTTTGCAAGTGTTGACAATTCAATTCCAAGAGTCGTGGCGACACTTGAGCAATTGAAACCGAGGGGAGTGTCTCCTGCTGAATTCTTTGTGTTCATGAGGTTGCTTTTTAAACACGACACACAATTTCGCGGCATTTGCAATTTTTATCGGTTGGATGAAACTATTCAACGAGAACTGTTGAACTTAGTATACTCACTTCTTCTCCGCAGTCCTTCTGCTCGTTTTCGGTATGCAAGCATGCCAAAAAGTTACGGTTTTCCGGCTAATGAAGACTACATGAATTGCGATCTTGCGAAGAGTGAGGTGCATAATCGTTATCGGACTGCACTTCGCCTTACTCAAAATATCAAGCATTTGAGCGTTTGCTTCGTGCTGCTTTTTTCAATTCACGGACGATTTGTTTTTGGCGACGGAAACCTTGATTGGCTTTCGGCCAATCTACATCGTAATTGGATCAACGGTCGCGCGTTAGTGCCGCTGACACCACATTTATGTGTTTATCTTTGTGTACCGTGTTCAATGCGGTCCGAATCCAACTGTGCATCAATTCTAGCATCGCCTTGGATGGTGAATTTCGTTAACAAGTAGGTCCAAATTTACTCGCGCGAAAACTTGTTCCTTCTTGGCAAAAAGCCTGCGATTCTGCCGGAGTTTCGTCAACGCCAACACTTCAAGCACAAACAACAAAAAGACGTACTTATAGATTTGTTAGACGATCTGCTGGTCTAGGAGAATGGAATTCGAACACTGTTTAGGAACAAATTGGAACAAAGAAAACCTTTGGACTTAGAGACAGTGATACGTGCAGGGAAATAAGGCAGCCTGAGAGTCTGGAACCAAGGGTGGAAAATTTTCAACATCAAAGTTGGGCTTGCCGAAAGATGGAGGTTTCGCTCCCCTCTCAAATTAGGATTCCGCAATGGTTCGAGACGAGCCTTCGGCTCTCCTCACCATGAGGTTGAGTGGGCGCGGCACCCTTAATTCCTCACCCTGAGGAGCCGCCGGAGGCGGCGTCTCGATGGGTGGCGCGCGTCTACAAAAAACTTATCCCCGCTGTTGTGGGTGCCCTTATAGTCTGGTCACCGCCTACCGCAAAGGAAGAGTGCTCGAGACCGTCTTGAACATGTGGGCAGGCGGGTGGCGTCCCGAAATGTGTAGGCTTAACGGAGCCGGCCTAACCGGGCGCAGCTGTGCCAGACCGCCTCCCCGCCGGGGAAGCTGCCTGAGTGCTAGCTCAGTATCTCTCGTTTGCTTGCAAGCGGAGGTGCTGACCTCTGGGACTTCGGTTCCGGCGGCGGGCAAATTCGTTTCGATTGCCTGGTGAAGACGCTGGCCAGCGTTGTTTGAACCCTCAGGCGAGACAACATGTATCGGGCCCCGTTAAACGGGTTCGTTAAGTCGCCACGCGCGGGTCGTTCAGAACCGCTGAATATTGCTACGGAATGCGGTTTGTGAATGACCCGCGTTTTCTTTGTTTGAGCTCGCGGCAGCTCCCGCTTCGCGTGAGCGCCTCCGCATGGGCGGCGCATTATGCAACGATCAACTTGTCCTCACTCGGTTCCCT
>JBPCVY010000289.1:0-25560 GCA_051010055.1 Hyphomicrobiales bacterium
GTGTGCATTCGCTTGGGCGAATAGGTGCCGCTAGGAGTGTGATAGCTGTACGCTCCGGTCGATACCTTCCATGTGTACTTATGCCTTCCGTTCACGGAAACCCGCATGGTCTGGGTTCGTTTATCAATTTTCGCATGGACGGCCGGGCCCGCCTGAACCGCGTGAGAGGTAAACGCGGCGGCGAAAAATGCGAAAAGAAAACCAAATGCAAATAGTTTACGCATGACACCAAATCCCTTGTTAGTCCGAAGAGGCGTTCAATCGTCACTTCAACGTTTTAGCGAACCTGCCATTCAAGACAAGTAATAGAAGTATTTATTGTAAATCTTTTGGCTGGGTTAGCCTTCAAACCAGCACTAAGAGCCTAGATTTTATGAGAAAACTCCGCAAGCCATTGTGCGGACACAAAATTGTGTTCAGCGGTTTTTGGTAAACAAAATTGCAAATTTTCAACTCATCGATGACTTAGCATGTCAGCCACTCACGCAATAAAGCATTCACCTCCATCGGCGCTTCAATCGTGGATAGATGTCCGCAGCCTTTTATCACTGCGAGTTCTGAGTTGGGTGTGATGGCATGAATTTCTTCATGACGAGCAACAGGGGTGGCCTCATCCAAGGCACCAACCACTATCATAACGGGGCAATTGATTTGTTCACATGTGGCTCTGGAATCTGGCCTTGATACTATGGCTTGTTGTTGGCGGACGTACGTTTCAACTCCAGTTTCGCGGGCCATGCTAAGAATTTCTTCGTTAAGGTCGTCATCGCCACGCTTTTCCGGTGCCAGCATTTGGTGTAGCCAGAAAGAATGTAAGAAACTTTCGAAAGCTGAGTTTGCCTGATCGATGAGCGCTAGCCGCCCATGACGCTTTTCGTCGGTGTCAGATAGTGCCGAAGTATCTAGCAGCGCCAACTTCTCAACACGTTCTGGCGCCTGGCGCATAATTTCAAATGAAATATAACCGCCCATCGAAAGACCTGCCAATGCAAACCTGTCTGGAGCATTTCCCAAAATAGAGCGGGCAATTCCGGAAATTGTATTGTGCCGGGTGTGATCGCCGATTTGGCATTCAGCAACATCTGAGAGAGCTGTTACTTGCGGTGCCCAAAGTTTGGCCGTGCACAAAAGCCCTGGGATAAGAACGAGAGGAAGTTTTGACATGGTGCAGATTGTTGCTCCAAAACAAGTACATTGCCAGGTACCTTGAGGAAAAAATCAAAGGGCGGGATTTGCTCAGAAGCAATCTGACGAACTGTGGACCAGAAAAGTGTTACAGGAACTTGCTTCCAAGTTTACTAAACCGCCATTTCCTGCATACCCGGTTAAGACTATATCGAAAAATTAATGTTGCACCGCGTTGACTTTCGCGCGGTAATGCCTATGTTCGCGGCATTCGCGCGGCGCTCTGCGGTGGTGCCGCACGGGCCACGCGCCGAAAGCGGGCCCCTTGGCACACAAAATCGGATTGATCTTATCTCCGGTGTAATGAAACAGACCGAATGAACTTTGACAATCTGGGCTTAAGCCCGAAAGTGCTGGACGCGGTGAACGCGGCTGGCTTTGACGAACCAACACCAATTCAGGAATCGGCAATACCTCCGGCAATTGAGGGCCGGGATGTATTGGGCCTTGCTCAAACCGGCTCCGGCAAAACGGCGGCCTTTACGCTGCCCATGCTGACGCGTCTTGAAAAGGGCCGCGCCCGGGCGCGCATGCCCCGTTCGCTGATATTGGAACCAACGCGTGAACTTGCCGCGCAAGTGCACGAAGCGTTCGAAACCTTTGGCGCCAAGCACCGGCTTACGGTGGCGTTGCTCATCGGCGGTGTCTCTTTTGAGGCGCAAGACCGCAAGCTTGACCGGGGCGCCGATGTGCTTATTGCGACCCCTGGCCGACTTCTTGACCATTTTGAGCGCGGCAAACTGCTTTTGACCGGCGTCGAGATTTTTGTTGTCGATGAGGCCGACAGGATGCTCGATATGGGCTTCATTCCTGATATTGAGCGCCTTTACAAGCTGTTGCCGTTCACGCGCCAGAGCTTGTTTTTTTCTGCCACCATGCCGCCTGAAATCCAGCGCATCACCAACACGTTCCTGCATAATCCTGTGCAGGTGGAAGTTGCACGCTCATCAGCTGCGGAAACCATAGTGCAGTGCGCCGTTCTCGCACCGCGTGACGATGCCTCCCGGCGCGACAAGTTGCGCGAGATGCTCAATGCCCACAAGGATGATCTGACTAACGCGATCATTTTTGCGAATCGCAAAACCACTGTCGGCATTCTTGAAAAGTCAATGCAAAAGCATGGCTACAATGCCGAAGCCCTTCATGGGGACATGGATCAGCATGCCCGACTGCGTACTCTGAATGCATTCCGCGATGGCAAGGTTGATTATCTCATTGCCTCAGATGTCGCCGCGAGGGGGCTGGATATTCCCAATGTCAGCCATGTCTACAATTTCGATGTGCCAACACATGCAGAAGACTACGTGCACCGCATTGGCCGCACAGGCCGTGCTGGCCGGGCTGGCCACTCAACCACGCTGATCTCGCCCGATGAGTTCAAATATTTCGACGCCATTGAGAAACTGCTGGAGTCCAAGATCGAATGGGAAGGTGGTGAGCCCAGCGAAGATGATATTGCGGCGGCAAAGAAAAAACCCAGCCGCGGGCGCGGGCGCAAAGTCCAAGATCGTTCTCAAAAGAGCGAAAGCAAACCCAAAAAAGACAGTGGCCGCGACGCTGAAGTCAAGCCTGAGAAAAGCCGCAAACGCGGCAAGGAAAGCCGGTCAGCCGATCAGGTGAAATCAATGCCCGATGCTGTAAACTTTGCAGAGAGCGGTCATATCCCAGCCTTTCTGCAACGGCCAATCCGGTAAATTACCGCCAGATCTCCAGAATTTCATTCATCGGGTGGGTTGTAAAAAGCTTGCGCGCGACTGCGTGCAGCTGGCCTTTTTGATGATGGCTCCCCCATAGTTTGCAGTTGTCTTCTTTTGGATGGACTTTGGGCAAATCCTCATCTCAAATACATGAGCCAAGAGGTTTTGCCGGTTTGTGTATCGGGGAGAGGGAGGCATGAGCACCAGAAAAAGTGTCGCCATAATCGGCGCCGGCGTCAGCGGGCTTGCTGCTGCAAAGGCGTTCAAGGAGAAAGGGCACGAGGTTTTTGTATTTGAGCGCGCCCACGATTTGGGCGGGGTGTGGGAGCCATCGCGCTCTTACCTCGATGTGCAGACACAAAGCCTGAAAGACCTTTACCGCTTCACCGATCAGGCAATGCCGGATGATTATCCCGAATGGCCCAAGGGGCCGCAGGTACACGCCTATCTCGACAGCTATGCGGAAAATCACGGCCTGAAAGAGCACATATCGTTCAACACCGCCGTTGCGTCCATGAACCGGCGCGCTGACGGGGAACCCGGCTGGACGCTTACCTTGAAGCCGGCAAAGGGCAAGTCGAAGAAGCAGGATTTTGACTTTGTTGCCGTGGGCACCGGCCAGTTCAGCGAAAAGAATGTTCTCACCCATTCCGGCCAGAAGGAATTTGAGGCATCTGGAGGTCAGGTGATGCATTCATCGGAATACACCGACCCGGCCATTGTGAAGGGCAGGGATGTGGTGGTGTTGGGCTTTTCCAAATCCGCCACCGACATTGCCGTCAACGCAGTTCAGTCCGGCGCCAACGCGGTCACAATCGTCTACCGGGAATCGGTCTGGCGTATACCCTACTTCATCGGCGGGCTGATTAACTTCAAACGCATCTTGTACATCAGCAAGCAGGAGGAATTTTTCCCCGGTTGGAACATGACAACCGTCGGCAAGGTTGCACAGACCCTCGGAAAACCGCTCATTTGGGCAAATTGGCGGGCGCTTGAGGCACTGCTTTCCGTTCAACTGAAACTTGGCAAAACGGGGTTGAAACCAAAAAAACGCCTTGAAGATGAAGTGAATTGCGCGGTGCCGATTGTGACGCCCGGTTTCTTCGACATGGTTGCCGATGGCCGCATCAAGGCCGTTCAAGGCACATTCAGCTCATATGAAAAAGGTGCGATGAACTTTACTGGTGGGGAGAAGGTAAAGTGCGATCTCGCAATCCTGGCGGTCGGCTGGAAACTTGGCGTACCGTTCCTTCCTGAAGAATACCGCGAAAAGCTGATTGAAAAGGATGGCCAGTACCGGCTCTACCGCATCATTGCGAACCCGGATTTACCGGATATGGGGTTTGTCGGGTTTAACTCATCTTTTGCGACGGTTCTGTGCGCGGAATTGGCGGCCAACTGGCTGGTGCGATTCGCTGATGGCAAGCTTGGCCGCCAGCCAAGTGCGGATGAAATGCGCGAGAATATCGACCAGATTCTGGAGTGGAAACGCAAAGTGCGCCCGCCCGCAATGGTTTATGGGGGCTTGTGCGTTGCGCCATATCATTTCCGCCATTTTGATGAATTGTTGGCCGATATGGGGGTTGAAAAGCGCCACGCAAGCTTTGTTGCAGAAAATTTTAAGCCGCCAAATGCGGATGCCTACCGGGAATTCTTGGACTCAACATCGCAATATTCCGTAACGTAGAAAATCAGCGACACAAAAGATGCATGAAAGGGAGGGCATAAAATGGATCTGACACCGGGAATTACAGGCGCCAGCGAAGGCGTTGATGGTTTGCAATGGAACATTCTTGGCCAGACATACACGCCGAAACTGGTGAGTGATAATGCGTTCGTATGGTTGGCGCATTTGCCGGCAGAATCCTTCGTGCCCGCGCACATTCACCCGACACAGGATGAATGGATTACAATGATTGCGGGCGAACTTGAGCTCGTGTTCGGTGATGAAGTGTTGAAGGCGGGGGCTGGCGATGTGGTGCGCATGCCCATGGGAATTGCCCACGGCGTGTTCAACAAGTCAGGCGCTGATGCCCATTGCATGTTCGGCGTTGCGCCAACGCGCAAACTGTTCGACTTGTTCAAGGCAATTCACAATGTGCCCGACCCTGAAGAAGTGGTTCGCCTTTCTGCCCAGCACGAAGTGAATTTCCTGCCGCCGCCGGAATAACCGGTATGGTGAAATCTATCTCGGCCCGTAGGGGCCGAGATGGTCTAGAACGTTCACATATTTTGGCCGCCAGCCCAGCTCGAACATTGTGCGCTTGGCGGTCATTTGCTGGTCAAGCCCGTAGCCCCGCGCCCACTCGCCAAGCTCTGCGGCGATTTCGTCTTCTGACACCACTTCAAATGTCGGCGCATAAGCCACGCGCCGGCCAACGGCTGTCGCCAATTCCCCAACGGTTACCGCATTGCCAGCTGCACCGTGGTAGTCGCGGCCCGGTTTTCCCTTTTCAAGCGCCAGCCGGTAAAGTGTTGCCACATCCTCACGGTGCACCATGGGCCAGCGCACCTCGGGGCCATTCACAACTCTCACAGGCTTGCCTGTCCGCGCTGATTCCAGCATTGATTTGAGGACCCCGCCTTCACGGTCCCACACCATGGCCGGGTGAACTATGATTGTCTCAAAAACATCTGACTTCTTGAGTTTTTTGCACCGTCGTACCGAATATTCGTCCCCTTTAAGCGGGTTATATTCATCTCCTTCGGCGGCGGTTTCATCTCCGGTTTTGCCGAACAGCCAACAACCGCCAGTGTAGATGAGTCGGATTTTCCGGTTCTTTTCTTCCAGCGCATTTTGCAGTGCCCTGAACATGGCGCTTTCAACCGCGCCCGCATCATCATCAAACGTGTTTGCGATTTGCACAATTGCATCGGCTTTGATTGCAGCCTTGAGCCACTTTTCAGGCTTTTCCATTTTACCGACAACAACTTCGAACCCATCCGCTTCAAGCTGTTCTGCTGCTTTCTTGCGGGTTGTTTGGGCGATAACATTGTGGCCGTGGGCGCGCAGTTCCTCAATAACCGCTGAACCGATATAGCCGCTGGCTCCCAAAACAAAGATTTTCATGACAAACCTATAGCCATACAAAATTCCAACATTTTGTTATCCTAATAAATTTTAAGGGAAAATGTGAACGAAATAATTCTCGCCAAGTGGCGCGAATATGACTTAGACTCCATCTGATCAAATGGGAGAGCCGGAATGCCCTTTTCTTCAATTAGGTTGATTGTTCCCGCAAGTGCACTGGTTTTATTTGCTGGTTTTTCTGCTGCTGCCCTTGCGTCGGGAAAGGGCGGGCCAGACAGCCCGGACCCGTTGCTGGACGGGCACACGAAAGTTGAGGTTCATGCCCGCTATCCCGGTGACAACATCAAGCGCGGCAAATACCGCAACCGGCACTATTATGAGCATTGCGGCTGGCGTCCGCTGGGCCAGCTTTGGGGCGGCGACCGCCCGCTCAACCTGACCATGAGCTGTGTCAGAATTGAAGAGCCCAATGATATGGGCGAGAACCGCAACTAGAATGTTCGTCGCTGCGTTCGGCTAATTCGAACTAGACTACAGCGGACCTGATGCGAAAACCCCGGCGGGGCAATGCCGGGGTTTCCTTTTTCGGTGAGCATAAGTTTTTGCCACATTTACGGGCGCTCGGTTATTTGCCGCAGAACGGTTGTCAAGCGGGTTGAGGGGCTTTAGGGCATGACACCGCACTCAAAAAACGCGATGACGCCCGCAAGACGCAAACCCCTGCTTCCGAATTTTATTTGCAACCTGTTTTGTTAATTTCGTACGCAAACATTATCGAAATAGTCAGGTTGTATGAATTCAGGATTCCCCGAAAAAGCCGTTTCGTCAAGGAAAACAAGCTCACAGGACGTTGAACCGTTCCAGGCGCCCAGCCCAATCTCAGCCATGACAAGCGATGTTTCTTGTTCTACCATGATGGCGCGGACAAGTTATAGAGGGGCATATGGCTGGGGAGGTAACGGCTGATGCAAACCGCGATACAGATTGATGTAATTGAAACGCCTGCATTGCTGGTGCGCGAAATCCGCCCGCGCGATGCGCGCGCATTTTCAACCTATATGTTGCGGGATGATTTCCAGCAAACAATCTCTGTGCGCTACTCCACCGCCATCGATGTTCAGAAGTTCGTAGCCCGCAGCGTGCGCCGCCAAGCGCTGCCGAACCGCACATCGTTCCATTTGGCAGCCGAGCTGAAAGCATGTGGCACTGTTGTGGGTGATGGGTTTGTGCTCTTGCACCGCCCCAAATCTGCCGAACTTGGGTGGAGTGTTCATCCGGACCTTTGGGGGCGGGGGTTTGGCACCGAAATTGGCGCCGTGCTCGCGGCCATAGCCTTTGAGCGCCTTAAGTGCGACTCCGTATGGGCCAAGTCATTTTCAAAAAATGAAGCGTCGATCAAACTCATGGAGCGCATCGGAATGCAGCGCGACAGAGTGGTGACCAATCGGGAAGTGACGCGCGGAGAGCATACCGATGTCATCTATTATTCCATGAAATCTGATGACTATTTCGATGCGAGCTATTAAAGAATTTCCCTGACGCTGGATGACAAGGTAACTCCATGAGCATCGACAAGTTTACGCCGCTGGTGAAGCGGTTGCCCACAACCGTTCCGTTTGTTGGGCCCGAGGCGCAAGAGCGCGCCATGGGCCGGCTGTTTCGCGCCCGCATTGGCGCCAATGAGAACGTGTTTGGCCCGTCTCCAAAAGCTGTTGCGGCGATGCAGAAAGCTGCCGGCGAGGTTTGGATGTATGGTGATCCGGAAAACCACGATCTGAAACAAGCAATTGCCGCCCATCACAATATTAAAACGGAAAATGTGGTTGTAGGCGAGGGGATTGATGCCCTGCTTGGGTATACCGTGCGCATGTATATGGAAGAAGGTGGTATCACCGTTACTTCCCTCGGCGCCTATCCAACCTTCAACTATCACGTTACCGGTCATGGTGGCGAGCTGGTGATGGTTCCTTATGTTGGCGATTTTGAAGACCGGGTAGCTTTGCTGGAGGCGGCACGGAAACACCATGTGCGGATGATTTATCTGGCGAACCCCGACAATCCGATGGGCACATATTGGAAAGGAAGCCAGGTTCAGGAAATGATTGATGCGCTGCCCGAAGAAAGCGTCCTGGTGCTGGATGAGGCCTATATTGAATTTGCGCCTGACGATGCCGCCCCACCCTTAGATGTGAGCAATCCCAACGTTTTACGCTACCGCACATTTTCAAAGGCTTACGCCATGGCAGGGGCGCGGGTTGGCTATGCCATTGGCGAGGAAAATGTGATCAAGAGCTTCGACAAGGTCAGAGATCATTTCGGCCTCAACCGGGTGGCGCAGGCGGGCGCGCTTGCCGCCCTTAAAGATCAGGAATGGCTCTCCAACGTTGTTGAGAATGTATCAGCGGCCTGCGCCCGCATCGCAAAAATCGCCGAAGCCAACGGGCTTGAAGCGCTGCCAACGGCAGCAAATTTTGTCGCCATTGATTGCGGCGCAGATGGTGACTTTGCCCGCAAGGTCTATCAAGCACTCACCGATGATGCGATTTTTGTGCGCATGCCTGCCGTTGCTCCACAAGACCGCTGTGTGCGAATTTCAGCTGGCAGTGTGCAAGACCTGGATTGCTTTGAAGCTGCGTTTCCTAAAGCACTTGCCACTGCGAAAGAACAATAAATGCTCGTTTGCCTCATCGAGAGGTAAATATTTGCGGCACGAACCAAGACACTTCCGGCCTAAATGCGGAAACTTTGAAAAATGCGCGCTTGATGATTTATCGGCGCGGATAAGCATTCACTTTTTCGCGCTCTGTTCAGTCCAAGTATGGGTGCACGCATTTCTGATTAGGAATTTCAGTATGAAAAAGCTCCTTATAGCTGCAATTGTGATGCCATTCATGTCAGGGCAGTTGATTGCTGCTGATGCAAGCGGCATTGACTGTTCTGTCAATGACGGCGACGATTACTATTACGGTCAATTGCAGAATCGGAACCATGCCGGGTTCGTGACCAAGCTCAAAGGTGGCTTTTACGCGTGCAGCAGCGAGGACGATTACTACACCGTCGTTGACAAAGTCGGTGATGAGTATTTCGACGATGGTGCAGACGGTGCGCTCGATCTTCAGAACTATCCGAACAACAGGCATGCAATGGTCGATGTGAACTATTCCGACTGCGCCAGGCTGCACGGTGGTGCGATGGTAAAGGTTTTGTAGACAAACCGGGTGCGCGCGGCACGCATCGAGATGTGCAATGGCGGCCAGAGGCTATGGACCCACGTCGATAATCTTGTTGGCTGGCATCCGGAAATCATCCAGCCTGACAGCGATTGGCGGGAAGATTCGGTTGCGGACCCCTCCCAGTCCATGAACTAGGCTCGCACGAACACTCTACAATTGATGGTTTGCAAGATGCGCTGCGCCGGAAAGTAATTTTTGGCGCTGAGCGTGTTGGTGCGTGCCTAGCTTCCGCGCGCTGATGCTCGCGTTGTGGCAACGGCGGTTTTTGATTGTCTTTTATCTTTTGCCAGCGCTTAGTGGCTGAAAGAACTATCGACCGGGGCTCAAGGGGTGACTGCTGTTGATCGGGGCAAGGCGGGAAGGGTTGCGGGCATTGCTGGCGCCATCGCTTGTACGACCGTTTTTACGCTCACCATTGGTTTGACATATCCATTGCTCGCTTTCGTTCTGGAAGCCCAGGGGTATGGTGAAACCGCGATTGGCATTAATGCGGCGATGACGCCGCTCGGTATCCTAATTGCCTCACCATTTTACCCGCAGATTGTGAAGCGCTTCGGCGCTTGGCAGTCCGCTATTGCCTGTCTTCATTGCGGTGGCAGTCTTGATATTCCTGATGGGACTGACCCAGCTTTACGCAACTTTCCTTCTCTTGAGGTTTTTACTCGGGTTTGCCGATTCTGGTGTCTTCATCATCTCAGAGACTTGGATAAACCAGCTTGCGGAAAGGAAATCGCGCGGCCGGATTATCGGGCTTTATGCCACCATGCTGTCGGCAGGGTTTGGGGCTGGCCCGCTGCTGCTTTCGTTTACCGGTGTTGCTGGTTTTATGCCATTTGTCATCGGAGCTGGCCTGTGTATCGCCGCGGCGCTTGTTATCTTCAAATTTCGCGCGTTCATGCCGGATTCTTCCCATGAGCAGGCCTCTTCAAGTCTTTCTTTTATCAGGCTTGCCCCGGCGCTACTGATTGCCATTGCCACGTTTGCGTTCTGGGATGGAGCCCTGTTGTCTCTGTTTCCGGTTTACGGGCTCTATTTTGATTTCAGCACAAGTTTCATAACGCTCGCCCTTTCGGTATGCATTCTCGGCAAAACCTTTCTTCAGATACCAATTGGCTGGGTTGCAGACTTAACCTCCAGGCGTGGCGTCCTGATATTTTGCGCTGGTGCTGCAGCTTTAGGGGCAATTGCATTGCCCCAGGTTATTGGTTCGCCAATGCTGTTTCTGTCCACTTTGTTTTTCTGGGGTGCTGCAGTGGGGGGCATCTACACCATGGCAATGTCTGAACTGGGTGATCGTTTCACCGGCGCTGAAATTATGGCCGGCAACGCAGCATTTGCAATCGCATTTGGGATTGGGGGCATGGTAGGCGGGCCCGTTACCGGGGCCGCAATGGATGCTGCTGGCGCCAACGGGTTCACCACAACACTTGCGTTGATTTTTGTTTTCACCTCTGTGTTTGCCGCCTGGCGGTATGCGGGTTCGCGCTAGCTCCGAACATTTCCGTAACAAAAAAGCCGGAGCAGACGCCCCGGCTTTTCCGCATTTATGCGCACAGTGCCTAGACTGAGTAGTACATGTCGAACTCGACCGGGTGCGGGGTCATCTCGTAGCGGGTGTTTTCTTCCCACTTCAGTTCAAGATAGGCCTCGATCTGGTCTTTTGAGAACACGTTGCCTTTGGTGAGGAAGTCGTGATCTTCGGCAAGTGCTTCAAGCGCCTCACGCAGGGAACCGCAAACGGTCGGGATGCCTTGCAGTTCTGCCGGCGGCAGTTCGTAAAGGTCCTTGTCCATCGGATCGCCCGGGTGGATTTTGTTGAGGATGCCGTCCATGCCAGCCATGAGCTGGGCTGCAAACGCAAGGTATGGGTTTGCGGTCGGGTCAGGGAAACGCACCTCAACGCGCTTGCCGTTTGGTGACGGCGAGAACGGAATGCGGCAGGATGCTGAGCGGTTGCGTGCTGAGTAAGCAAGCAGAACCGGCGCCTCAAAACCCGGCACCAGACGCTTGTAAGAGTTGGTGGACGGGTTGGTGAAGGCGTTCAGCGCACGGGCGTGCTTGATGATACCGCCAATGTAGTAGAGACAGGTTTCCGACAGATCGGAATATTCATTGCCGGCGAAAACCGGCTTGCCGTCTTTCCAGATTGACTGGTGGCAGTGCATGCCGGTGCCGTTGTCACCGTAAACCGGCTTTGGCATGAAGGTTGCGGTTTTGCCATAGGCATGGGCAACGTTATGAACGACGTACTTATAGATCTGCTGCTGGTCAGCAATGCTGGTAAGGGTGTCGTACTTTATGCCGAGCTCGTGCTGGGCAGCGCCCACCTCGTGGTGGTGCTTTTCAACGGTGACGCCCATTTCACCCATAACGGAAAGCATTTCAGAGCGGATGTCCTGGCAGCTGTCGACAGGGTTTACCGGGAAATAGCCGCCCTTGGTGCGCGGGCGGTGGCCCATGTTGCCCATTTCATATTCGGTGTCTGAGTTGGTTGGCAACTCAGTGGAATCAACCGCAAAGCCTGTGTTGTATGGCTCCGAAGCAAAACGCACATCGTCAAAGATAAAGAACTCAGCTTCCGGGCCGAAGGTAACCGTGTCGCCAACGCCTGTCTGGGTGACATATGCTTCAGCGTTCTTGGCGGTCATCCGCGGGTCGCGCTCATAGCCCTCGCCGGTAATCGGGTCGAGAATGTCGCAGAAAACTGCTGCGGTGTTCTGGGCATAGAATGGGTCTTTGTGGATGGTGGATGCATCTGGCATCAGCACCATGTCGGACTCATTGATGGCCTTCCAGCCGGCAATTGAAGAGCCGTCGAACATAATGCCGTCGGCGAACATGTCCTCGGTTACCGTGGAAATGTCCTGGGTAACGTGCTGCATCTTGCCGCGCGGATCGGTGAACCGCATATCAAGGTACTTGATGTCGTCGTCTTTCAGCGACTTCAACACTGCATCAATGTCTTTTGTCATGTTTGGTAATCCCCGTTTGTATTGGTTGTTGGGTTAAACTGAATTGAGTTGCCGGCCGGGGCGCTAAAGCGCCTCAACCCCTGTTTCGCCGGTGCGGATGCGGATTGCTTCCTCAATTGTGGAAATGAAAATCTTCCCGTCACCAATGCGTCCTGTTTGGGCGGCGTTCTGAATGGCCTCGACGGCCTTTTCCACCAAATCGTCCGCCAGGACAATTTCTATTTTTACCTTCGGCAGAAAGTCGACGATATACTCCGCGCCCCGGTAAAGTTCCGTGTGTCCCTTTTGGCGTCCGAAGCCTTTGGCCTCGGTCACCGTAATGCCCTGCAGGCCTACTTCCTGCAGCGCTTCCTTCACCTCATCGAGTTTGAAGGGTTTGATGATTGCTTCAATTTTTTTCATGTGACCCCTTTTTGGCGCCCAGAATTAAAGTTTGGTCTCTAAACCCTTGCCTGCGGCAATGGGTTCCCCACGCGCGCATCGCAAGTGCTGTGCCAGTTTTCGATAATGAAAAAAAATATTTAAATACAGTGGTTTATAGAATTTCAGTCACGTTTCCCATTCCACCGCGAGTGCGCACAAATTGTGCAATTGCCTAAAAACTGTGCAGATTACAGGTGGTCTGGTGCAGAAAGGCGGCAATTGAAACGCCGTTGACATTCCAGCGGCTGGAAGCCCTAGGACGCAATCATCAGTCATTTTTTATACAGGTTAGATTTTGAAACAGTCGACAATTCTTTTGGGTATTTGTGCGGCCGCCATTGCTGGCCTTGGTGTGTGGAAATTCCTGCCGGGCGGCTCTGAAAAGCAGCAGCTTAATGTGAAATTGCCTGAGCTTTCTGCCGATGCAGTTCAAGGGCGGCAGATTTTCCAGGCCAATTGCACGGCCTGCCACGGGAATGCCGGAAACGGCACTGAAAACGGGCCCCCGCTCATCCACAAAATCTACGAGCCAAACCATCATGGCGATATGTCTTTTTACATGGCAGCCAAGCAAGGTGTGCGATCCCACCACTGGAAATTCGGTGACATGCCGCCGGTGGAAGGGGTTACCGACAATGACGTCACCATGATTTTGGCATTTGTCCGCGAAGTTCAACGCCACAACGGCATTAAATAAGGGAATTTCAGATGCGCAACGCTAAGACCTTTTTGAGTGTGGCCGCGGTTGTAGCGATAGCTGCCACAAGTGTTGTGTTGGCCCATTCGGGCGCAACCGGCATCGTCAAAAAGCGTATGGATGCCATGTCCGATATTGGCAAGAACATGAAGACCATCGGCACCATGTTAAAGGGCGAGGCGGCATTTGACGGTGAAGCGGTGAAGGCATCAGCATCGGTAATTGCCGGGCACGCAAAGGAAATTCCGCACCTTTTCCCGGAAGGTTCAAATGAAAAGCCCACCGAGGCGCTTCCTTCGGTCTGGGACAAGTGGGATGAGTTCACCGCCATCGCATCGGACCTTGAAAGTGCGGCAGGCAGATTAGCTGAAGTGGCTTCATCAGCCGGCGATGTCTCGGAAATCAAGAAACAATTCCTGGGCGTTGCTAAAACCTGCAAATCCTGCCACGAGGATTTCCGGCTGAAGAAGGAATAAGCTTTGGTGTGCCCGCGGTGCGGTCTGAATAAATCTAACAAAATTGGCCTCAGTATACCTCATTTATGTTATATATGGTTATACATTGATATATTCTCTTAATTTTGGTATATTTTTCCAATGGATCCTGTTCGAAACCCATTTGCACCTGGTGCCGGATCCCAGCCGCCAGAACTAACGGGCCGGGACGAAATTATCGAAAATGCTGATATTGCGCTGCAAAGGATACTGCGCGGCAGGCACAACAAATCCCAAATACTGCTGGGTCTTCGCGGCACGGGCAAAACTGTCCTTTTAAACCGCATTGATCAACTTTCTGAATCCTATGGTCATTTGACGTCCTTTATCGAAACGCCAGATGACACTTCTTTGGCCGAACTTCTTTACCCCAGGATTCATCAGGTTCTCCGCAAGCTTTCAACAATGGAGAACGCTAAAGCCCATACTATTTCCGCAATGCGGGCACTGCGAAGCTTTGCAAGTGTTTTTAAGGAGCAGTTCGGAGAGATAACTCTATCGGTCGACCCGGAGGAAGGAGTTGCTGACAGTGGCAACCTTGAGTTTGACTTGACTGATTTGTTTGTGAAAATCGGAGAGGCCGCCAAATCTGGCGAGACGGTCTGGACTCTGCTGATCGATGAATTGCAGTATATAAGCCGAGAGGAACTTTCTGCCCTCATAGTTGCGCTCCACCGGATAAGCCAAAAGCAATTGCCTGTTCTCATGTTCGGAGCAGGTTTGCCCCAAATTGCGGCTCTCTCGGGCGACGCAAAATCATATGCGGAAAGGCTTTTCGATTTCCTGCCTATCGGTCCGCTGGCCACGGACGCAGCGCTTGCTGCGATCCGCCAACCGGTTGTGAATGAAGGCGAAAGCATAACAGATGATGCACTTGAAATGATCGTGGAAATGACGGGGGGATATGCATATTTTCTTCAAGAGTGGGGTTATCAGGCATGGAGCAACGCTGAAGCTTCTCCGATAACAGTGAAAGATGTGGAAGTTGCCTCCGACCGCGCTCTGCGCCGGCTGGATGAAGGTTTCTTCCGTGTCCGGTTTGACCGGTTGACACCGAAAGAACGCGATTATGTTATCGCAATGGCAAAGCTGGGGAGCGGGCCATACCGCTCGTCAGATGTAGCTGAAATGTTAGGAGAAAGCGTCCAGGCGCTTGGTCCGCGGCGGGCGAAAATCATAAACAAGGGCATGATTTACAGTCCTTCACACGGAGATATTGCCTTCACGGTGCCCATGTTCGAAGAGTATTTGCAGCGAAACTTCATCAATGGCAGCGTTTCAAATGACTTTTGAGCTTGCCCAATATGACTGATGTAATTACCAGCCACGGTTTTGAGCTGCTCACGCCGGCAGAAATGTATGAGGCGGACCGGCTGACAATCGAAGGTGGTACGCCCGGTATTGAGCTTATGGAAAATGCCGGCGCTGCCTGCGCCCAGGCAATCACAGAGCGCTATGAGTCCGGCAAGGCCTCGGTTCTGTGCGGACCGGGAAACAATGGCGGCGATGGCTATGTGATTGCGCGCCACTTAGCAGATGCGGGCTGGGAGGTACGTGTTTTCCAGATTGGCGATGCGGCAAAGTTGAAGGATGATGCCGCAGCGATGGCGAAGAAATGGCGCGGCAAGGTTGAAGCGGCCAATGCCGAAGCGGTTTCAGGTGTGGACCTGATTGTCGATGCGATTTTTGGCGCAGGCCTCGACAGGGACGTAACCGGCCTGATTGCACGAATCATCGATGCGGCAAACGCCAGCGAGGCTGCCAAAATGGCGGTGGATATGCCAAGCGGTGTTGATGGGCGTTCTGGCCGGGTTTTGGGCACGGCGTTTGAAGCCGATTTAACCGTTACATTCTTTCGCAAGAAGCCGGGCCACTTGCTGATGCCGGGCAGGGCGCTGTGCGGGGAACTGGTGGTTGCCGATATTGGAATTGGGCCTGAAACTTTGGAACAGATTGCGCCGGGCACCTGTGAAAATGCACCAGCCCTGTGGCGGGCTGATTATCCAACACCGCTCCTTGGAGGGCACAAATATGCTCGTGGCCATGCGGTTTCTGTAACCGGTGCGATGGCCCAGACAGGGGCAGGGCGGCTTGCTGCTGAAGCTGCGTTGCGCACAGGGGCGGGGCTTGTAACGGTCGCAGCGCCGGCAGATGCGTTGATGGTGAACGCATGTCACCTGACAACTGTGATGCTCAAACGGGCTGACAACGCTGCCGAGTTGGCGCAGCTTCTGGATGATAAACGCAAGAACGCTATCGTGCTTGGGCCTGGCGCAGGGGTTGGCGGTGGGACACGCGCGAAGGTGCGCGCAGCGCTTGCCTCCGGTGCATCTGTCGTGCTGGATGCAGATGCCCTGACAGCGTTTTCTCAAGCCCCCGATGAGCTTTTTGAAGCAATAGGTGAACTTCCCGAACGGCCCGTAGTGATGACGCCGCACGCAGGAGAATTTCCCCGTCTTTTTAATGAGATAGCGCAAGGGGAAGATTCAAAATGCGAACGGGCCCGCAAGGCGGCAACAGCCTCTGGCGCGGTGATCGTTATCAAAGGCCCCGACACCGTAATTGCAGCGCTGGACGGGCGTACCAACATCAATTCCAATGCACCGCCAACCTTGGCAACAGCGGGTTCAGGTGATGTGCTGGCCGGTTTGGTTTGCGGACTTTTGGCGCAGGGCATGGAACCGTTCAATGCGGCTTCGGCCTCAGTCTGGCTGCATGGCGCCGCAGCTGATGCGTTTGGCCCCGGCCTCATTGCAGAAGACATCATTTCCATGCTGCCGGCAGTGCTGCCGCTGGCCTATCAGACTGATGAGTGAAAGTCTGATAATGCGATCAGGTGTGCCGGAAGATGTTCCGGTGTTGCTTGATATCTACAATCATTACGTACGAACCAGCCCGGTGACATTCGATATCGAGCCCGTATCGCTGGATGCCCGGCGGAAGTGGTTCAAACAGTTTTCCTATGATGGCCCCCATCAACTTGTTGTGGCTGAGCGCGGCGGTCAGGTTCTGGGGTATGCCCATTCCACATCATTCCGGCCAAAGCCAGCCTATGCCCGTTCGGTCGAGACAACGGTTTATGTGACCCCCGAAAGTGCCGGTGAGGGAATAGCCGGTAAGCTCTACGAGCATTTGCTGGCCCGGCTTGATGAGGCGGGTGTGCACCGGGCCTATGCCATCATCACTTTGCCGAATGATGCTTCAATTGCGCTGCACGAGCGTGCCGGATTTAAAGAACTCGCCGTTTTGAGCGAAGTGGGGGATAAATTTGGCAAATTTTGGAATACTTTATGGATGGAACGCAGGTTTTGAGAAAAACTGGTAAAAAATTGCAGGAAACGCCAGGGATCTGGACATCTCAAACCTGTGCAAAATCTCTTCTGGTCATGGCGATTTTTCTCGTGCTATAGAGGCGCCCGTTCAGGTGGCACAGGCCCTATTGATTGCGGGCGTGGTGGAATTGGTAGACACGCCAGATTTAGGTTCTGGTGGCGCAAGCCGTGGGGGTTCAAGTCCCTCCGCCCGCACCAGATGGACCTCGTGTTCAGCTTATGCCTCTTGACAACAAACAAAATAGGCCCCATTCCGCCCGCCTGATCGGAAAAATTTGTCCGCGCGCCATGAAGGCCGCGCGCCCGGAAATCGAGGACTTTGAAGAGCCATGCAGATAACCGAAACCTTGAATGAAGGTCTCAAACGCGAGCTTAAAATCACTGTCGGTGCAGCAGAGCTGGGCGGCAAGCTTGATGAGCGGCTCAACGAGCTGAAAGACCAGGTGCAGCTGAAAGGTTTCCGGCCAGGTAAAGTGCCGATCAATCACCTGAAAAAGGTTTACGGCAAACAGGCCATGGCAGAGGTGGTTGAAAAGACCGTCGATGAAACCAGCCAGGCCGCTTTGGCCGAACGCAATGAGAGCCCGGCCTACCGCCCGGAAGTTTCCTTTGATGAAGCAAAGGACATGCAACCGGTTCTGGATGGCGCTGAAGACCTCGAGTTCTTGATGGTTTACGAAGTAGTCCCGAACTTTGAAATTGACGATTTGTCAAATCTCAAGTTCGAGAAACTTGTGTCCGAAGTCGGCGACGCTGACATTGAAGAGGCGATGGAAACAATCACCGCCCAGATGAAAGACTTCGAGCCCAAAGGCAAAACCGCCAAGGCTGCAGAAGGCGATCAGGTGGTTATTGACTTCGTCGGCAAGATTGACGGTGAAGAGTTCGAAGGCGGCAGCGCCGAAGCGGCCCCGCTTGAGCTTGGCTCAAACTCGTTCATCCCGGGCTTTGAAGATCAGCTCGTTGGCGCGAAAATCGGCGATGAGAAAACCATCGATGTGACGTTCCCTGCCGACTATCCAAAAGAAGATTTAGCTAACAAGCCGGCGCAATTTGACGTGGTGGTCAAAGAGGTCAACAAGCCCAAAGCTGCCGAACTGAACGATGAAGTGGCGCAGAAAATGGGCTTGGAAAACCTTGAGGCGCTGCGCGAGGCGGTGCGCGAGCAGGCACAGGGCGATTTCACCAACGCCTCATCGACCAAGTTGAAGCGTGCTGTACTGGATACTTTGGACGAAAAGTACAAGCTGGACTTGCCGCAAAGGCTGGTGGACGGCGAGTTTGACAATATCTGGCAAGCGGTCATGACCGATCTTGAACAGAACAAACGGACGTTCGAGGACGAGGAAACTACCGAGGACGAAGCACGCAAGGAATATCTTGAAATTGCCGAGCGGCGCGTGCGCCTTGGCCTGGTTCTTGGCAAAATCGGCGATGCTGCCGGTGTTCAGATTACCGATGATGAGCTACAGGCAGCTCTTATTGAACGGGTTCGCCAGTTCCCGGGCCAGGAGCAGCAGGTTTATCAGTTCTACCGCGACAACCCCAATGCAATGCTTGAGCTTCGCGGTCCGATTTTTGAGCAGAAAGTCGTCGACCACATTATCGAGCTTGCCGAGGTGAGTGAGAAGAAAGTAAGCCGCGACGAGCTTTTCCATGACCCGGACGAGCATGATCACGACCACGATCATGATCACAAGGAAGAAAAGAAACCGGTAAAAAAGGCGGCAGCGAAAAAGGCTCCTGCAAAGAAAGCAGCGGCCAAAAAGCCGGCGACAAAGAAAGCTGCAGCAGCTGAAAAGAAACCGGCTGCAAAAAAAGCACCGGCCAAGAAAGCACCTGCAAAAAAGGCGGCAACCAAGAAAAAAGATTGATCAGGTCGCAACGAAAACCCCTTTAATGGCTGCAGCCAATCACATATGTATTGGTGAGGGGCATGCGATCACCGTTTCTGGTCGCGCGCTGCAACTAGCCTGCTTAAAAGCCTTTTCAGATCAGCCGTATTGGGTGAGTTTTTAAAGGCTGAAACAAGCTCCAACGAGGAAACCGAATGAAAGACCCGGTCGAAACTTACATGAACCTTGTGCCGATGGTGGTTGAGCAGACCAACCGCGGCGAGCGCGCCTACGACATTTTTTCGCGGCTTCTTAAAGAGCGCATTATCTTCCTCACCGGCCCGGTTGAAGACGGTATGGCAGCGCTGGTAACAGCGCAGCTTTTGTTCCTTGAAGCGGAAAACCCGAAAAAAGAAATCTCCATGTACATCAACTCACCGGGCGGGGTGGTGACATCAGGGCTTGCGATTTACGACACCATGCAGTTTATCCGGCCAAAAGTGTCGACAACCTGTATCGGGCAGGCAGCGTCAATGGGCTCATTGTTGCTGGCGGCAGGTGAGGCGGACATGCGGTTTGCGCTGAGCCATGCTCGGATCATGGTCCATCAGCCTTCTGGCGGTTTCCAGGGCCAGGCAACCGATATCGAACTTCATGCCAAGGAAATTCTCGATCTGCGTGGCCGGTTGAACCAGATTTATTCAACACACACTGGACAAAAAGTCGCCGCTGTCGAAAAGGCGCTTGAGCGCGATAACTTCATGACGGCTGATGCTGCGAAGGATTTCGGCATTATCGACAAAGTCATCTCGAAACGCCCAGAGCCTGAAGACGAAGAAAAATAACGCCTAAGCCGTAAACATTTACGGCTTGGTTATCAGACGAAATGTTAGCTGCGTGCGTTAATCTATTCTTGATTGTCGATTGGCTAACATAGTCAAATATCGTAACAAAACCCTTGGGCGGGTTATCACCGGGCGTTTGGGATTTGTTAGCGTAAGGGACCGTTTAACGAGATTTGGTCAAGGCCGCTGGTCAACGGTGCGCGAACCTGTTATGAGGCAAAGTGCCGTTTTTGGTCGGATTTGGAGATCAGGAAAGCCATATGAGCGATTCCAAAAATACTCTTTACTGTTCGTTCTGCGGAAAGAGCCAGCATGAAGTGCGTAAACTCATCGCTGGACCCACGGTTTTTATTTGCGACGAGTGCGTCGAGCTGTGCATGGACATCATCCGCGAAGAGAACAAGACTTCGCTGGTGAAATCCAACGATGGCGTACCGACGCCTGAAGAGATCAATCAGGTTCTTGATGACTATGTCATTGGGCAGGCGCTTGCCAAGCGGGTGCTCTCAGTGGCGGTTCATAACCATTATAAGCGCCTGAACCACAGCTCCAAGAATGCTGATATTGAACTTCAAAAGTCGAACATTCTGCTTATTGGGCCAACCGGGTGCGGCAAGACACTTTTGGCGCAAACCCTGGCGCGCATTCTTGATGTTCCTTTCACCATGGCCGATGCAACGACTTTGACCGAGGCCGGCTATGTTGGGGAAGATGTTGAAAACATCATTCTGAAGCTGCTTCAGGCTGCTGACTACAATGTGGAACGCGCCCAGCGCGGCATTGTCTACATTGACGAAGTGGACAAGATTTCGCGCAAATCTGACAATCCTTCGATCACACGTGATGTTTCAGGTGAGGGCGTTCAGCAGGCCCTGCTGAAAATCATGGAAGGCACGGTTGCTTCCGTTCCGCCACAAGGAGGCCGCAAGCACCCGCAGCAGGAATTCCTGCAGGTTGACACCACCAACATCTTGTTCATTTGCGGCGGCGCATTTGCCGGCCTGGATAAGATTATCGGTGAACGTGGCAAGTCGACATCAATCGGTTTTGGCGCGGACGTTTCTGCCCCTGACGACCGACGGATGGGCGAAATCTTGCGCAAAATTGAGCCGGAAGATCTCTTGAAGTTCGGCTTGATACCTGAATTTGTGGGCCGTGTACCGGTTCTGGCGACGTTGGAAGACCTCGACGAGGATGCTTTGGTACGCATCTTGGGGGAACCGAAAAACGCGCTTGTGAAGCAGTATCAGCGCCTGTTTGAAATGGAAGATGTAAAGCTTACCTTTGCCGATGAAGCATTGGTGTCCATCTCGAAAAAAGCGATCGATCGCAAAACCGGCGCCCGTGGCCTGAGATCCATTATGGAAGGCATATTGCTTGACACCATGTTCGATCTGCCGGGCATGGAAGGTGTTGAGGAAGTCGTGATTTCCGGGGAAGTGGTTGATGGTGAAGCCAGCCCGCTTCACATCTATGCCGATCCGGTTGACGAAGCTGAGGCGGGTACATCCGCCTAAGCCCGTTATTTGAAGAATTTTGGTACTTTAAGGCGCTGCTGGGTAGCGCTCATTTGCTGGTGTCATTTTTGTTTGTGGCTGCTATTCAGCACTTGAACAAAGTTATCCCCATCGCCACCTAAGTATTGCCGCAAGTGTAAGCCAATCTGGCGCGAATCTCGTATGATATGAAGGCGGGTTAAGGCGCGCCGCGTTTTGAGAGAGCAAGCTTGCAGCGAAATTGGGCTTGTTTTGGTCATCTGGCAGGTGTTAAGCCTCCCGCCGCGACAAGGCAGGCCCTGAAAACTCCGTTCCGGTCTGTGCCACATTCGGGCAGGGCGGAACCGCAATGAAAAGAGATATGTATGAGCGATAGCAACATCACATCAGGTTCGAAAGCGGGCGGTGCAGTAGAAACATTTCCGGTTCTGCCGCTGCGCGACATTGTCGTTTTTCCGCACATGATTGTTCCGTTGTTTGTAGGCCGTGAAAAGTCCATCAAGGCGCTGGAAGAAGTCATGCGCGATGACAGGAAAATTCTGCTTGCTGCCCAGCGCGAAGCCCATGACGATGACCCAGGTCCGGAAGCCATTTATTCTGTAGGCACGGTTGCTTCTGTCCTGCAGCTTCTGAAGCTACCCGATGGCACGGTCAAGGTGCTCGTGGAAGGCGTTGAGCGCGCAAACATCCTCAGCTACACCCCGCGCGAGGAATATCATGAAGCAATGGCCGAAATTCTCGACGACGAGGAAGGCGATCCAGACCATATGGAAGCGCTGGCCCGTTCGGTCATCTCACAGTTTGAGACTTACGTAAAACTCAACAAGAAGGTGCCGCCGGAGGTTCTTGGTTCTATCAACCAAATAGAAGATTACGCCAAGCTTGCCGACACCGTTGCCTCGCACCTGGCCATCAAGATCTCCGAAAAGCAGGAGCTTTTGGAACTCGATGCCATCTCCGACCGGCTTGAGAAAGTCTACGGTTTGATGGAAAGCGAGATTTCCGTTCTCCAGGTTGAGAAGAAAATCCGCTCCCGGGTGAAACGCCAGATGGAGAAAACCCAGCGCGAGTACTATCTGAATGAGCAAATGAAGGCCATTCAGAAAGAGCTTGGCGATGGGGAGGAAAGCAAGGATGAAATTGCTGAACTCGAAGAGCAGATTGCCAAGACGAAACTTTCCAAGGAAGCGCGCGAAAAGGCTGACGCTGAGCTGAAAAAACTCAAGCAGATGTCTCCCATGTCCGCGGAAGCGACTGTTGTTCGCAATTATCTCGATTGGCTGCTTGGCATTCCGTGGAAGAAGAATTCCCGGGTCAAAAAAGACCTTGAGTTCGCTCAAAAGGTGCTCGATCAGGACCACTATGGCCTTGAAAAGGTCAAGGAACGGATTGTCGAGTATCTTGCAGTTCAGCACCGCACCAACAAGCTGCGCGGACCGATTCTGTGTCTCGTAGGACCTCCAGGGGTTGGTAAAACGTCGCTAGGCAAGTCGATTGCCAGGGCCACCGGGCGCGAATTCGTCCGCATGTCCCTTGGCGGCGTGCGCGATGAAGCTGAAATCCGCGGTCACCGGCGCACCTACATCGGCTCCATGCCGGGCAAAGTCATCCAGTCGATGAAGAAGGCCAAGAAGTCCAATCCGTTCTTCCTTCTAGATGAAATCGACAAGATGGGAATGGATTTCCGCGGCGATCCGTCGTCGGCCTTGCTGGAAGTACTCGATCCAGAACAGAACAACACGTTCAACGATCACTACCTGGAAGTCGATTACGATCTTTCAAACGTAATGTTTGTGACGACCGCGAACACGCTGAACATTCCACCACCGCTGATGGACCGGATGGAAATCATCCGCATTGCCGGCTACACGGAAGATGAAAAGGTCGAAATCGCCCGCCGTCACCTCATTCCAAAGCAGCTTGAAAATCACGGGCTGAAAGATGGCGAATGGGAAATTGACGGGGGTGCATTGCGCACGGTTATCCGCCGTTATACCCGCGAAGCCGGGGTGCGTAACCTTGAACGTGAGATGGCAACCCTTACCCGCAAGGCGGTGAAGGAACTCATGACGTCCCGCAAGAAGAAGATCAAGGTGACGCAAAAGAACCTTGAGGACTTTATCGGCGTGCCGAAGTTCCGCTTTGGTGAAGCAGAACGCGAAAACCAGGTGGGCGTGGTTACCGGCCTGGCGTGGACTGAAGTCGGCGGCGAGCTGCTCACCATCGAAGGCGTTATGATGCCGGGCAAGGGCAAGATGACCGTTACCGGCAACTTGCGCGATGTGATGAAGGAATCCATTTCCGCAGCGGCCTCTTATGTGAAGTCGCGGGCCGTTGATTTCGGAATCGAGCCGCCTTTGTTTGACCGCAAGGAAATGCACGTTCACGTTCCAGAAGGGGCGACACCAAAGGATGGACCGTCAGCTGGCATTGCCATGGTAACCGCAATCGTCTCGGTGATGACCGGCATACCAGTACGTAAAGACATTGCCATGACCGGAGAGGTTACCTTGCGCGGACGGGTTCTGCCCATTGGCGGGCTCAAGGAAAAACTCCTTGCAGCGCACCGGGGCGGCATCAAGAAGGTGCTTATTCCAGAAGAGAACGCCAAGGATCTGGCGGAGATTCCAGATAACGTCAAAGACGGCCTGGAAATTGTGCCGGTCTCGCGTGTTGATGATGTGCTCAAACAGGCGCTGACGAAGAAGCTCAAACCCATCAAATGGGATGAGGAAAAGGAACGCGCCGCGGAAGCTGCCCGCCAGGCAGCCGCCGTTAGCCACGACACCAACGTGACTGCGCATTAGATCAGAACCGGTCAGTTTGTAAAAATAATGCCGGGGTGGAAATACCGCCCCGGCATTTTTCGTTCAGTAGGTGGAGGGAGCAGCAATGAGTGATGAGGTCAAACCGCGCGACCGTTCGATAAACTATGTCGAACTGAAAGTTGCCGACATTGCCCGGGCCAAGAAGTTTTATGCCGGCGCGTTCGGCTGGACATTCACCGACTATGGGCCGGACTATTGTGAGTTTTCTGACGGGGAAATGAAGGGCGGGTTCGATGCTACCGGCGCCCCGGCGCCATCGGGCGGGCCGCTGGTTGTTCTCTATAGCGATGACCTGGATGAGATTATGGAAGCTGTCAAAGCCGCCGGCGGGAAGATTACCGTACCGGTTTTTGAGTTCCCGGGTGGGCGCCGGCTTCATTTCACAGACCCGGATGGTTATGAGCTGGCCGTGTGGACCAGGGACTAAGGATTCAATTCATTCCCCAGCCTTCGCCAAAGTCCACAAGCTGCAACAGCATTGATGCGATCAACAAGAAAACCGCAACGGCTGTTGCTTGGGCGGCGAACCAAAGATAGGTCTCTCGCAGGGTTGTGCCGATCACCTTTTGGGCAATTTCCGCGGGCGGCCGCTCCGGCTTAGCCAAGATCAGCCAAAGCTCGGTTCGCTTGTATGGCCGGCTGCGCGCCCGCAAGGCATAAAGGCCCAAGGTTGCGGTAAGCCCCAAACATAAAAGGCCCCCGGTGCGGGCTGCCAGCGGTGGATCAAAACTCAGGCCAAACATCAGGCAAAAAATGGCCAAAGCTGCAAATCCACACGCCCTGCCGACGGAAATGTAAGCGGCATTTTCGATGGCTTCCATCTGCTTTAGCGCCTCTCACGCGCCAATATTGTGGAGCAACTTGGGCCGGCCCGCAATCAAGTATTGGTGATCGGAAAAGTTGGAAATCCGTCGGCTGAACGCTCACCGTCTCAACCGGACTGCAGATACGTATTTTCATTCGTATACCGATTGATTTTACCTAAAACCCTCATTTTCATGGTCGAATCAATTTTCGCAGTGATTCGCGAAAAATCCCAGAAAATGGCCATTTTCGTCACATGAGCGCCGATTTACCCACATAGTTAGGATTGGTAAGTCATTGAAAATAAACGAATTGTTCAAAAAATCGTGAAGAATCCTTGCTTTTCTGCGGTTTTTGCCGTGAGCATCGTCTTACGACAGTAACGAGTAAACGATTATGTTTAAAATTGAAGAGAGGAGACAGCCGTGAACAAAAACGATCTTATTGCAAAGGTAGCTGAAGAAGCCAGCCTGACAAAGGGTGATGCTGGGGAAGCTATTGAAGCAACTCTCGGAAACATCATGGCCGCGCTTCAGGCAGGCGACGATGTCCGTTTGGTCGGTTTCGGCACCTTTTCGGTTTCTCAGCGCGCTGAGAGCCGCGGCCGCAATCCACGTACCGGCGAGCCAATGATTATTCCTGCGTCCAAGAATCCAAAATTCAAAGCCGGCAAGGCTTTGAAGGATGC
>JBPCVY010000290.1:0-10980 GCA_051010055.1 Hyphomicrobiales bacterium
TCCTTTCTGTCCCTCAAAACCCCCTCCCCGTTCAATGAACTCGGAGCCAAGGGCGTGGGCGAGGCAGGTACGATAGGCGCACCGGCGGCCATCCTGAATGCGGCTCACCATGCGCTTTCCCCATTGGGCGTTAAACAGTTGACGTTACCGCTCACCAGCGAGAAGATTTGGCGCACCATAAATGAAGCCAGCAAGGGAATGCTTGAATGAAATATGAAAAGGGCGAGGCAAAGGAATATTCCCGCGAGCATATGCGCGGCATTTGGGCCGCAGCCCTAAACCCCATGCTGCCTGACTATTCCATTGATGAAGAAGGTTTGCGTAAAAATCTCAATCATTGGATTGATGATTTGGCAATTCAGGGCGTCTTTATCGCCGGAAAACAGGGAGAATTTTTCGCTCTCTCAGTTGAGGAGCGCAAACGCAATTTTGAGCTTGCCGTTGAAGTGTGTGATGGCCGCGCCGGAACCATTATGTCCTGTTCGGACCAAAATTTTGACACCGTTGTCGAGCTCGCTTTGCATGCCCAGAATATCGGTGCTGACTACATTGTGGTGCACGCGCCGGTGCTCCATTTCATCACCGACCGGGACGACACAATCTACAACTACTACGCCGCCATTTGCGACAAGGTTGATATCGGCATTGCCATGTGGAGCCACCCTGATTCCGGCTACCTGATGAGCCCGCAATTATGCGCCCGGGTGGCTGATTTACCGAACATTATGGGTATAAAGTACTCCGTTCCCCGGGAAATGTACGCAGAGCTTACTCAGCTTGCAGGAGACAAAATCCTCGTCAGCACCGCATCGGAAGATGAGTGGCTGGACAATATTCTGGAACTCGGTTGGCAACTCTACTTATGTTCCTCGCCGCCCTACCTCATGCAAACAAAAAACGACCGGCGCATGCATGAGTACACCGAGCTTGCTTTTGCCGGTAAAGCCGATGAGGCACGGCGCGTGCGTGACAGTCTTGAACGCGTACGCAAGGCGCTAAAGGGAACCCGCCCTGGCGGAAAACCCCAGGCTCATCAGAAATATTGGCAGGAACTGCTTGGCCAGGCTGGAGGGCCCGTGCGCCTTCCCTTGCTTCAACTGACCGATGAAGAAAAGCAAGCGACCAGGAAGGCTTTCGAATCCTGCGGGCTGAAGCTTTAGTCAGCTGATTCAGTTACTTTTGCCGCTTTTTGATACTCCTTCATATAGGCATCAAGCGATGATTTCTGCTTGTCTGTGAGAAGCAATCCCAGCTTTGTGCGCCGGTACAAAATGTCTTCTGCATCAAGGGCCCATTCAGATCGCATGAAGTAATCCACCTCCGTTTGGTAGAGCCCTGCACCGAAATGCCGGCCCATTGCTTTTTTGTTTTGTGCATCTCCTAAAACCAACCGGGTTCGCGTGCCGTGATTGCGCAAAAGGCGTTCGATGTGCTCCCGCGCGATAAACGGGAAATCGTGCTCATACCGTTCTTTTAATTCATCAAACCGGGTTGCCCGGAAATCGCCGCCTGGCAATTTTGAATTCGCGGTCCAGGGCCGGCCTTTGGCCCCGAGATATGTTTCAACTTCCTCCAACACCAGCTCCGAAAGCCGCCGAAAAGTGGTAATCTTTCCGCCAAAGACGTTTATCAGCAGCGGTTCTTCACCTCCACCTTCATGCCTGATGACATAATCTCGTGTTGCCTCCTGTGCCCGTGAGGCACCGTCATCGAACAGCGGGCGGACCCCTGAGTATGTCCACACCACATCATCTGGCATCACCGGCTTTTTCAAGTAACTGCTGGCCGTGGCGCAGAGATATTCAACCTCGGCAACTGAAATCTGAACGTCATCAATATCTTCGCCCTGGTCTTCATCTGTCGTGCCAATAAGGGTGAAGTCGCGCTCGTAGGGAATGGCGAAAATAATGCGGCCATCCTTGTTCTGGAAGATGTAGCTCCGGTCATGTTCGAAGAGTTTGCGCACGACAATGTGGCTGCCGCGCACCAGCCGTACGTTTTGAACATGGTTCTTGCCAATAACCTCGCCAAGCACTTGATCAACCCAGGGGCCTGAAGCATTGACGAGCACCCGGGCCCTAACGCTCATAAGTTCTGAGGTTTGCCGGTCTTCAAGTTCAATATCCCAGAGTCCATTGGCGCGCTTGGCGCCGACGACTTTCGTCCGGGTGCGAATATCCGCACCCTGCTTTTTCGCATCACAGGCGTTGAGCACAACAAGCCTTGAATCATCCACCCAGCAATCGGAATATTCCATTCCCATTTTGAACTCTTCTTTGAGCGGTTCTCCGGCGGGGTCGTCTTGAAGCTCAATCATCGACGTTGGTGGCAACAAATTGCGCCCACCTATATTGTCATAAAGAAAGAGCCCCATCCGCAGGAGCCAGGCCGGGCGCAATCCTTCGTGATGAGGCAGCACGAACCGCAATGGCCAGATGATATGCGGCGCCATTTGCCATAACACTTCCCGTTCCATGAGCGATTTGCGCACGAGATGAAACTCGTAATGCTCAAGGTAGCGCAGCCCGCCATGGACAAGTTTGGTGGATGCAGATGAAGTTCCGCTGGCCAAGTCACCCTTTTCACACAGGCATACCGAATAGCCCCTGCCCGCAGCATCGCGCGCAATTCCGCATCCGTTGACGCCACCGCCAATGATGAAAACGTCAAAAGGTGATGTTTCGGTCCCAGTCATCGCCTTTGGTTTTGTGCGCTCTCGTCTCGTGCCATGATCAATTCAACATCTCTCGAAGCGCAGATTTCGGCAATGTCACCTGGCGGCGCCTCGTCAGTTACAAAAATGTCTATGTCAGAGAGATCGCCAATGCGCACAGGCGCACGGCGCTCAAACTTCATTGCATCAGCTACAAGGATTTTCGTCTGCGCCTGACGCAGGATCGCTTGCGCTACCCGCACCTCGCGGTAGTCAAAATCCAGAAGGCATCCCTCTTCGTCGATCGCAGAAGCACCAACCACCGCATAATCCACCTTGAACTGGCCAATGAGATCGACCGCAGATTCACCAATAATGCCGCCATCGGTTTTGCGAACCATGCCGCCGGCTACCACAACCTCCACGCCCGGCGCATCAGACAAAATAAATGCGACGTTGAGATTGTTCGTAATCACCATAAGCCCTTCATGTTTGCGCAAGGCGTTGGCGACTTCTTCAGTGGTTGTGCCAATATTGAGGATAAGCGAGGAATTGTTCGGGATAAGCTGAGCTATTTTGGCCGCAATTCTGCTTTTTGCATCTATCGCCAGCCCGCGCCGCGACCTGTATGCAAAATTAGATGTGCTTGAGGGGAACACCGCCCCGCCATGCACGCGTTGAAGCTCATCGAGCCCGCAAAGATCGTTCAAATCCTTCCTGATTGTTTGTGGCGTAACTTTGAATTGTTCTGCCAGGCTGTCCACATCGACGCGGCCTTCCCGCTTGGCAATATCCAAAATGTCTGTCTGTCGGGGGTGCAATGGTCGCACTTTTCTTTCCATTTTCATATTTTTTCGTATTTTTGCGATTTTTTTCGAATGAATCAATAAGGAATATGTTGACTTTCATTTTCTTTCTTTTTTAGGTTGATTTGCTCAAAAAATTACAAGAGTTGCGAAGTAAAACGCTACTCACATCAAGGAGGATACCCCATGAAGAAGCTGCTTGTCGCTTCAGTGGCCGCTTTGGCACTGAGCATAGGCGCTGGTTCCGCGTTCGCCGGAATGGCCGAAGCAGAAAAGTGGATCAACGACGAGTTCCAGCCTTCAACTTTGTCCAAGGACGATCAAAAGAAGGAGATGGAATGGTTCGTGAATGCCGCCAAACCATTTGCAGGCATGGAAATCAACGTTCTGTCGGAAACAATCCCCACCCATACTTATGAATCAAAAACTCTTACAAAAGCATTTGAAGAAATCACCGGCATCAAGGTCAATCACCAATTGCTTGGTGAAGGCGAAGTGGTGCAAGCGGTGCAAACCCAGATGCAAACCGGGCGTAATCTCTATGACGCCTATATCAACGATTCAGATTTGATTGGCACCCACTCCAGATTGCAGCTGGCCATCAATCTTACCGATTGGATGGGCGGCGACGGCAAAGACGTCACCAATCCGATGCTTGATGTAGATGACTTTATTGGCAAATCGTTCACAACCGGTCCAGATGGCAAGCTGTATCAGATACCTGATCAGCAGTTCGCCAACCTCTACTGGTTCCGCAAAGACTGGTTTGACCGCGAAGACCTGAAAAAGAAATTCAAGGTAAAGTACGGCTACGATCTGGGCGTTCCGGTGAACTGGTCGGCATATGAAGATATTGCTGAGTTTTTCACTAATGACGTCAAGGAAATCGATGGTGTTCGCGTCTATGGCCATATGGACTATGGTAAGCGTGCACCCGACCTTGGCTGGCGCATGACGGATGCGTGGCTTTCCATGGCTGGTGCTGGCTCAAAAGGCCTGCCGAATGGGCGTCCGATCGATGAATGGGGAATCCGCATGGAAGACGGCTCGTGCAACCCTGCCGGTGCATCGGTAACGCGCGGCGGCGGTGCGAACGGCCCGGCAGCGGTTTACGCCATTCGCAAATGGGACGAATGGCTTCGCAAATACGCCCCGCCAGGTGCTGCTGACTATGACTTCTACCAATCTCTGCCAGCGCTCAGCCAGGGCAACGTGGCCCAGCAGATTTTCTGGTACACAGCCTTTACCGCTTCCATGGTTGCCCCGAAAGGCGACGGCAACAACACGGTCGATGATTCTGGTAAGCCACTTTGGAGAATGGCCCCCTCGCCGCATGGCCCCTATTGGGAAGATGGCCAGAAGCTTGGCTATCAGGATGCAGGCTCATGGACACTGTTCAAGTCCACCCCAGTTAATCGCCGCAAAGCTGCATGGCTCTATGCGCAGTTTGTGATTTCCAAAACGGTTGACGTGAAGAAGAGCCATGTGGGGTTGACTTTCATCCGCGATTCAACGGTGCGCCATAAGAGCTTCACCGAGCGTGCGCCTAATCTTGGCGGTCTGGTTGAGTTCTATCGTTCACCTGACCGGGTGAACTGGACCCCGACCGGCGTGAACGTGCCTGACTATCCCAAGCTGGCACAGCTCTGGTGGCAGAACATTGGAGATGTGAACTCAGGCGCCTTTACACCGCAACAGGCCATGGACCGGCTTGCCGGTGAAATGGACCAGGTGATGGGGCGCATGCAACGCGCCGATGAAGCCAACAAGACCTATGGCGGCTGCGGCCCGCGCCTCAATGAGGAAAAGGACGCCGCCGCGTGGCTTGGCAAGGGCGGTGCCAAAGCAAAGCTCGATAATGAGAAGCCGAAGGGCGAAACGGTCAAATATGAAGACCTGGTTGCCCGCTGGTCCTCAAACTAAGTTGGCGCTATCGTAACAACGGCTGCCCGGGGTGTATCTTTACGCCCCGGGCTGGTCAATGCGCGCTTGAACCTTCACACTCGTGAAAATGGAAAGATTCAGGACATTCCCGCATGGCGCTTGAATTGAAACAGGTCACTAAGTCGGCCGCCGGCAGCACGCACATTTATCCCACCGACCTGGTCTTCGAGCGGGGAAGCTTCAACATTCTTCTCGGCACCACCCTTGCCGGCAAGACCACCCTGATGCAGCTCATGGCGGGCCTTGAGGCGCCAACCGGTGGCGAAATTTGGTTTGACGGCGCGGATGTCACCGGCGTTGCGGTTCAGCGCCGAAATGTTTCGATGGTGTATCAGCAGTTCATCAACTACCCGAACTTGACGGTTTATGAAAACATCGCCTCGCCCTTGCGGGTGGCTAAAATGGATAAAGCCGAAATCCGTTCGCGGGTGGGCATGCTGGCGGAGCTTTTGAAGATTTCGCCCATGCTGTACCGATTACCTGCAGAGCTTTCCGGCGGACAACAACAGCGCACGGCCCTTGCACGGGCGCTGGCCAAGGATTCCGATCTTATTCTGCTCGACGAACCGCTTGCCAATCTTGATTTCAAATTGCGTGAAGAATTGCGCGATGAGCTCCCGCGCCTTTTTGCAGAACGCGATTGCGTTGTGGTTTACGCAACGACCGAGCCGACTGAAGCCCTTGTTTTTGGCGGCTACACAGCTGCGATGCACGAAGGCCGGGTGATGGATTTTGGTCCCACAAGCGAGATTTACCGAAGGCCCCACGACCTTGCCACAGCCAAGGTTTTCTCCGAACCGCCTATCAATATCGCCCATGTCAAAAAGGCTGGAAACCGGATTGAGCTCAATAAAGATGTGGGCTGGAGCGCTGGTGCAAAACTGAAAAACCTCTCCGATGGGGACTACACAATCGGGATCCGCCCCCATCACGTCTCACCGGTAAAATCAGGCCGCGGCAAGGTGAGCATCGACGGCACCGTTCAAGTTGCAGAACTGAGCGGTTCTGAGAGCATTATCCATTTTGATGCATATGGCCATTCATGGGTATCGCTTTCGCACGGTGTTCATCCTTTCCTGGCCGGCGAAAAGGCGACCCTTTACGCCGATGTGGCTCACTGCCTTTATTTCGACGCCGATAACCGGCTGATTTCGGGCTAGGCGACAAAGGGGCGCGATAAAATGGCAAAAATCACCCTTTCCGGCATAAAGCATTCCTATTTGCCCAACCCCACTACTGATGATGATTGGGCTTTGAAGCGGCTCGAACTGGAATGGGACAATGGCGGCGCCTATGCCTTACTTGGCCCCTCTGGCTGCGGCAAAACCACCTTGCTCAACATCATTTCCGGGCTATTGAGGCCCACCGAAGGCGATATTCTTTTTGACGATGATGCGGTAACGGACCTTACACCTGATCACCGCCATATCGCGCAGGTTTTTCAGTTTCCTGTCGTTTACGACACCATGACCGTCTACGACAATCTTGCCTTTCCACTGCGCAATCGCGGTGTGGACGAAGCAACCATCAAAGAGCGGGTCAGCGAAGTTGCTGAAATGATCGACCTGACTGCGACTTTGAACAATCGGGCATCCAAACTCACTGCGGATGGAAAGCAGAAGATCTCACTTGGCCGCGGCCTTGTACGCACCGATGTGAACGCAATTTTGTTCGACGAGCCGCTGACTGTTATCGACCCGCACCTCAAGTTTCAATTGCGATCAAAGCTCAAGGAGCTGCACCAGCGCATAAACCTCACCATGATTTACGTTACCCACGACCAAACCGAAGCCCTCACTTTTGCTGACAAGGTGGTTGTGATGAACATGGGCGAAGTGGTGCAAATCGGCACCCCGGTTGAACTTTTCGAAAAGCCGCAGCATTCCTTTGTTGGGCACTTTATCGGCTCGCCGGGGATGAACCTTCTGCCCTGCACTATTGATAATGGTTCGGCAGTGGTGGGTGGCAAAAAAATCAAAACCGCCAACAAAGCGGCAAGCAGCTCCAGTGACACCGAAATCGGCATTAGGCCTGAATATGTGAAGTTCGCCGAAAAAGGTCTGGAAGCATCGATCGTCAAGATCAGCGATGCAGGCCGGTTCTCCATTGTTGAGACCAATTGCGCTGGCTCAAAAGTGAAACTGCTCGTGGGCGAAGATGAAACCATACCGTCTGAAAATGTCCGTCTCGACTTCGACCCCGCCAATACCCGGATCTACGCCGATGGCTGGCTTGCGGGACGGGAGCACGGCCAATGAACAAAACCGAGTATCAAAAAGCGTGGTTTTTCGTTCTGCCGGTTCTAATTCTGGTGGCATTTAACGCCCTTATCCCGCTGATGACTGTCGTCAACTATTCAGTTCAGGAAACGTTTGGCGACAATAATTTTTTCTGGGCCGGCGTTATGTGGTTTGAGCAGGTGCTCAACTCAGAGCGCTTTCATGCATCTCTTGGCCGGCAGCTGTTCTTCACATTTACCATTCTCATAATCGAAATCCCTCTGGGCGTAATCATCGCCCTGGCAATGCCGCGCAAGGGCATTTGGGTTTCGGTATGCCTGGTGTTTATGGCCATGCCGCTGCTCATTCCGTGGAATGTGGTGGGCGCTATGTGGAACATCTTTGCCCTGCCCGATATCGGCCTGCTCGGGGTTATGCTCAACGGGCTTGGATTTGACTACAACTTCACCCAGCAACCTGCCGATGCCTGGTTCACTCTTATTACTATGGATGTCTGGCACTGGACATCGCTGGTGGTGCTCCTCGCCTATGCCGGCCTTGTCTCCATCCCCGACGCCTATTACCAGGCTGCACGCATTGACGGGGCAAGCTCATGGGCGATTTTCCGGTATATCCAGCTTCCGAAAATGAAACGGGTTTTGACCATCGCCGTTCTTTTGCGGTTCATGGACAGTTTCAACATATATACCGAACCGTTCGTGCTCACCGGCGGCGGGCCTGGCAATTCCACCACGCTCTTGTCGCTTGATTTGGTGAAAATCGCCCTTGGCCAGTTCGACCTTGGGCCGGCGGCCGCCATGTCGCTCATCTATTTCCTGGTTATTTTACTGCTGAGCTGGATTTTCTACACTTTGATGACCCGGAACGAGGAACAGTGATGAAACGCTACACCTGGCTCATACCAACGCTCTACATCGTGTTTCTGATGCTGCCCATTTATTGGCTGGTGAGCATGTCGTTCAAAACAACTAACGAAATCCTCGGCTCGTTCACCTTGTTCCCGCAAGAGTTCACACTCGACAACTACAAGAAGATTTTCACCGACAGCACTTGGTATATGGGTTATGTCAACTCGCTCATCTACGTCTCCATAAACATGGTGCTGTCAGTGGTCGTGGCGCTGCCTGCGGCCTACGCCTTTTCCCGCTATCGGTTTCTGGGCGACAAGCACCTGTTTTTCTGGCTGCTGACCAACCGTATGGCGCCGGCTGCCGTTTTTGCCTTGCCATTCTTCCAGCTTTACTCGGCCATCGGGCTGTTCGACACCCACCTTGCTGTGGCCCTTGCCCATACCCTGTTCAACATTCCTCTGGCAGTTTGGATTTTGGAGGGCTTTATGTCCGGGGTGCCAAAGGAACTGGATGAAACCGCTTACGTGGACGGTTACTCCTTTCCGGCATTTTTCGTGAAGATATTCATCCCGACAATTGCCGCAGGAATTGGCGTTGCCGCCTTTTTCTGTTTCATGTTTTCGTGGGTGGAGCTGTTGCTTGCAAAGACGCTCACCGCCGTTGCCGCCAAGCCGATTGCCGCCACCATGACGCGCACCGCGTCAACATCAGGCTACGAATTGGGGCTTCTGGCTGCGGCAGGTACGCTGACAATCGTTCCTGGCGCATTCGTTATCTATTTCGTGCGCAACTATATCGCCAAGGGCTTTGCCCTCGGCAGGGTTTAGGAGGTGGTTATGGACCTTTCCTGGATGGCATGGACGTGGCCGACAGCCGCCTTCTTTATATTTGTTGGTGTGTGCATTGCATCCATGGGTGTGTGGGAATATTTCCGGCCGGGCGGCGACCCGCGCCACGGCATCTTTCTTCTCGACACAACCCGCGGCGACAGGCTGTTTATCTCACTGCTTGGCAGTGCATACATTTTCCTGGCGTGGTTGGGCCTGTTTGGAACGCCGCTATGGTGGCCCCTTGCCATATCAATTGCCTGGTCTGTTTTTGTTTTCTCAAAGGTGTGAAAATCCGCCCGCAAATGCGCGCATCAACCCTTCGGCTTCTTGCAATCGGTTCAGGCGATTTGATAAGCTCGAACATTGGATTAAAGACAAAACAAACAAACCCCATCTAGTGAGGAAATCAAAATGAAAACCCGCGCCGCCGTGGCATTTGAGGCTGGAAAACCGCTTGAGATTTGTGAAGTTGACCTTGAAGGCCCGCATGAAGGCGAGGTTCTTGTGGAAATCAAGGCAACCGGCATCTGCCATACTGATGAGTTCACCTTGTCGGGCGCCGATCCGGAAGGCATTTTCCCGGCGATTCTGGGCCATGAGGGCGCTGGCGTCGTGGTTGAGTGTGGCCCGGGTGTGAAAACGCTCAAACCCGGCGATCATGTCATTCCCCTTTACACTCCTGAGTGCCGCAACTGCGAATACTGCCTCAACCCGAAAACCAACCTTTGTCAGGCAATCCGCACCACCCAGGGCCAGGGCCTGATGCCGGATGGCTCAAGCCGGTTTTCCTACAAAGGAGAAAAAGTATTCCACTACATGGGCTGCTCGACCTTTTCCAACCATACAGTGGTGCCAGAAATCGCCCTTGCAAAAGTGCGCCAGGACGCCCCCTTCGAAACCATTTGCTATATCGGCTGCGGGGTAACCACGGGCATTGGCGCCGTCATCAACACCGCAAAAATGGAAGAAGGCTCAAACGCTGTGGTGTTCGGCCTTGGCGGCATCGGCCTAAACGTCATCCAGGGTTGCCGACTGGCAGGCGCCGACATGATTGTCGGTGTCGATTTGAACCCGGAGCGTGAAGATTGGGGCCGCAAGTTTGGCATGACCCACTTCGTCAATCCGGACAACGTAGATGGCGATCTCACAAATCACCTGGTCGAGCTTACCGGCGGCGGTGCTGACTACTCGTTTGAATGTATCGGTAATGTCAACGTTATGCGGGTTGCACTGGAATGCGCCCATAAGGGATGGGGTGAAAGCATTATCATCGGTGTGGCCGGTGCGGGCCAGGAAATCGCAACCCGTCCGTTCCAGCTGGTGACCGGGCGCAGCTGGCGCGGCACCGCATTTGGCGGCGCAAGAGGCCGCACGGACGTGCCTCAGATTGTCGATTGGTACATGGACGGCAAAATCCAGATCGATCCGATGATCACCCACAAACTGGCCCTTGAGGACATCAATCAGGCGTTCGACCTTATGCACGCGGGCAAAAGCATTCGTTCAGTTGTGGTCTACTGATCGCCTCAATTGCCAGGCGGCAAAGTTGTTGAAAATCTGCAACTGATCAACAGTTTACAAGCAATCAAGCGCCCTGCTCAGCCAGGGCGTTTCTTTTTGTGCGGATGAGATGCGAATCACTTATTAACCACACAT
>JBPCVY010000291.1:0-27836 GCA_051010055.1 Hyphomicrobiales bacterium
ATACGATATGCTACACGTAGACTTGGGTACGGAGAGAAAAAGAAAAGGGAGGAAACGAAGAATTGGAGATAGCAAGATGGCGCCATTTCTGCCGACGGCGCACAATCATCTTGCCTGCCACAAGCCAAATGGGTTTCAATAGTTTCGGACTCTGACAAAAACCCGATTTTCCAAGGGAGGAAGAATTGAAAACATTATCAAAAGTCGTTGCAGCAACTGCACTTACGGCAAGCTGGGCCTCTGGCGCCTTGGCTGAAAAGTGGGATATGCCCATGGCTTATTCCGCCACTAACTTCCATTCTGCCACCGGTGCTGAGTTTGCAAAATGCGTCACCACCGGCACAGGCGCTGAAATTGAAATCGTCACCCACCCGTCCGGTTCCCTGTTCAAGGGCGCAGACATCAAGCGCGCCGTGCAAACAGGCCAGGCGCAAATTGGCGAGCGCCTTCTCTCAGGCCACCAGAATGAAAATGCGGTGTTTGGCGTTGATTCCATCCCCTTCCTGGCAACATCATTTGAAGATGCCGCAAAGCTTTGGAAGGCCGCCAAGCCGACAATGACTAAAATTCTGGACGCCCAGAATTTGGTACTGCTCTATTCGGTTCCGTGGCCACCGCAAGGTCTTTACTTCAAAAAGGAAGTGAACTCGATTGCCGATATGGAGGGTGTGAAGTTCCGCTCTTATAACACGGCAACAGCGCGCCTTGCCGAGCTGACAGGCATGCTGCCTGTGCAGATTGAAGCCGCTGAGATTTCGCAAGCTTTTGCCACCGGTGTGGCCGAAGCAATGATTTCTTCCGGCGCCACCGGTTATGACCGCAAGGTTTGGGAAAGCCTGACCCATTTTTATGAGGTCGACGGTTGGCTGCCGCGCAACTCGGTTATGGTCAACAAAGATATTTGGAATGGCGTGAGCGACAAAAACAAAGCGGTCATTCAGGGATGCGCTGGCCTTGCCGAATATGCGGGCACATGGCGTGCGGTTGAATACACACAGTTCACTCTTAATGGTCTTCGCTCAGGCGGCATGAAGGTTGGGCCCGCCAACGATAATATGACCGGCGAACTGAAAGAGATCGGCGCAACAATGTCGAAGGAATGGCTTGAAAAAGCCGGCCCTGATGGCGTGGCCATCATCGAAGCCTACAAGGCCATGAAATAATCTGGCCCGGTTGCGGGGGAGGCCCATAGCGCCTCCCCGGTTGTTTTTGGGGAATGGCTGCTTTTAGCGGGGGGCCAAATGTCTACTCTACACTCTTTGCGGTCTTTTCTTGACCGCCTTTATGTTGCCAGCGGCATTGCCGCGGCGCTTTTCCTTATCGCCATTCTGGTTTTGATCTTATTGCAAATGCTGGCCCGCTGGACCGGCGAGGTTTTTCCAGGTGCGCCCGATTATGCAGGCTATTGCATGGCAGCCGCCTCCTTTTTTGCTTTTGCCCATGCGCTGAACCGCGGCTCACACATTCGCGTTTCCATACTGCTAAATGCGGTGAGCCGGAAGGGGCGGCGCATTCTTGAAACCTGGTGCTTTGCCATCGGTTCGGCACTGGCTTGGTATTTCGTGTATTACGCCACAAAGACCGCCTATTGGTCGTGGAAGTTTGGCGACATCAGCCAGGGCCAGGACGCAACACCAATCTGGATACCTCAAATAGCCATGGTAGTTGGCTCGGTACTTTTCGCCATCGCCCTTACCGACAACCTCTTCCACATGCTGTTCACCGGCGAAGACCGGATTGAAGCTGACGTGGTTGACCAGGAACACGGGGCGTAAGCGTTATGGCTGAAATTCAACTTATTGGAATCTTCCTTTTCGTTCTGTTCCTGCTGCTTGGCACCGGTGTGTGGGTAGGGCTTGCGCTTTTGGGTGTTGCCTTCGTTGGCGTTGAACTTTTCACCTCCCGCCCGGCAGGCGATGCCATGATTACCACAATCTGGTCAGCGTCCTCATCGTGGACGCTCACCGCACTGCCACTGTTCATCTGGATGGGTGAAATTCTCTACCGCACGCGATTGTCGGAAGACATGTTCAAGGGCCTTTCGCCTTGGATGGCGCGGCTTCCAGGCGGGCTGGTGCATACCAATATTGTTGGCTGCACGGTTTTTGCGGCCGTTTCGGGCTCATCTGCAGCAACGCTCACAACCGTTGGCAAAATGTCGATCCCCGAACTGCGCCGTCGGAACTATCCCGAACATCTGGTTATTGGCACTCTGGCGGGGGCAGCAACGCTGGGGCTCATGATCCCGCCATCTCTCACGCTCATCGTCTATGGGGTTAGTATAAACGAGTCCATAACCAAGCTGTTTATGGCCGGCATTCTGCCGGGGCTCGTTCTTGCCGCCATGTTTATGGGATATGTGGCGATTTACTCAAAGACCGCCAAGGACTTCAATCCAACACCGGAACCGGTCATGTCATTTTCCGAGAAGCTTCAGAATTCGAAGTTCCTCATCCCGGTTCTTCTGCTCATTATGGTTGTCATCGGCTCCATGTACACAGGCCTTGCAACCGCAACCGAGGCCGCTGCCTTTGGCGTGGTCGGCTCGCTCATATTGGCGGCAAGCCAAAAATCGCTCAACTGGAGCACATTTTCCGAGAGCCTCATGGGGGCAACGCGCACCTCCGCAATGATTGCGCTCATTCTGGCGGGCGCTGCGTTTTTGTCACTGTCCATGGGCTTTACCGGCCTGCCGCGCGGGCTTGCAGATTTGATTGCCCGTCTTGAACTCAGCCGTTTTGAGCTGCTTATGGCGCTGCTTGTCTTCTACATCATTTTGGGGTGTTTCCTGGACGGCATTTCATCGGTTGTGCTCACGATGGCGGTTGTTGAACCGATGATCCGCCAGGCTGGCATTGATGTCATCTGGTTCGGCATTTTCATCGTTGTTGTCGTAGAAATGGCGCAAATAACACCGCCCATCGGCTTTAACCTGTTCGTGCTTCAGGGCATGACCCGGCATGAAATGAGTTTCATTTCAAAAGCGGCGCTGCCCATGTTCGGGATAATGGTGCTGATGGTGTTCCTGCTTATCGCGTTTCCGGATCTGGCCACCTGGCTGCCGGAGAACATGCGTGTGAAAGCCGGCGGCTAAAAAAGCAAAGCCCGGCGCATGAAGCGCCGGGCCATCTTATGTTTCAGTCACGCCAACTTTCGCGAGCAGCATACGCTGGAGGTTTTTCCACACGCGGGCCAAGTCCAAACCAAGTACCGACGACGTTGAACCCACGCTCATTTTCAACCCAATGCATTACCACGAGAGTTGGGTTCCAATACGGCCTCCAAACGTACCATGTTTAAAGCCAACCGCCAGTCCAGCCGAAACCTGCCAATGGCTGGTAAGGCGCAGTGCTGCCGCTCCGGCCATACTGGTTTTGCCTTCGTAGTAACCAAGACCGCCAGTAATCGCTACTCTCCGGTCTCGCTCAACATAGGGCGCCTGGAGCGCCATGGCCAGCGCGATACCTTCGCGGTTTTTGGAGATATCCTTGGCGTTCTTCTTAATGTACTTCATGTTCATACTGGCAATTTTGTCCAACAGGCCGTCGCTCAAGTGACGCTCTTCAATAGACCCGTCAGCAATTTTATCCCCGGTGACGGCGCCATCTCTGATGTGTTCTGTGTCAATGCCGCCTGCTTTGACCTGCAAGCCGTTTGAACCAACCTCAATCGTTTTATTGTCCACATTCGCCTTGACACCGTCTTGATCAACGACGATTGAATTGTCGCCGGCCAACGCCTGCACTTTATTGTTTACGATCTCCATGCCGTTCCCGGCATTCACATCAAGAGCATTCGTTTGCTTGTTGAACACAAGCCCTTCACCAGCATTTCCAGCCGTAATGCCGCCACCGCCTATAACCGTCAGCTCATTGTTAGCATTGAGCTGAAGTGTTTTCGTATCGTAGCTCAGGTTAACTTTACCATTGCTATCAATGATCATAGGTTCGGCGGTAGCAACATCAAGCTTGTTCGTCGTGGAATTGAACGTCAGGCCATCGCCCGCGAGCTGACTGCCAAGATCGGGTACAATTGTGGTGGTATCTACGTAAAGCTCATTGGTAGTATCGTCTATTTTCACCGTTGTGCCGTCAACATTGACGTCGATTTTTCCGCTTGCCGAGTCAACTGAAAGGCCTTTGCGAACCAGTGCATTTGACAAAGTGTTCCTGTTGTTGAGATCGCCGGCAATGTTATTCACCACGCCGCCGGTGAGGCTGGTGATCGCAATATTGTCACCTGTGATCCTGTTCACAGTGTCCTGCGCATTGATCTGAAGACCGCCGTTAGTACCAAATTCAACGCCGCCAGGTTCAAGCTTCGCCTGAACTTTATCATTCACAATTTCAATGCCATCACCAGGATTGACATCAAGCTTGCCGGTGGCGCTGTTCAGCGTCAGGCCGGTGCCGTCAAGGTTGGAGGCAATGGTTGGGGTGATGTTGGAGGCAACAGAGGCGATATCCACATGAATGCCGCCGGAATCCACCGTGATGCCGGAACCGGCAACCGCAACAACCTCATCACCGGACAGCGCAAGCCCATCACCAGGATTGACATCAAGTTCTTCAGTACCGTTATTGAATGTCAGGCCTTTTCCTGCAAGGGCAGAGCCTACAGTGGGGATATGGACCCCGATCGTGCCGGCGACATTGGTGATAGTGGTACCATCAAGCTCGGAATGTTTCAGATTACCATTGGCATCAATGACAGCAATTTTATTGGACGTAATCTTGTTGGCGGCGGCATCGGGCACGTTGACCGCTTGGCCATCTTTGCCCAGCATGATCTGATTGGCTGCGGTCGTGGCGGCATTGTGGCCAATGACAACTGAATCTGCGTGAGCCGCTGTATTGGATTGACCAATGGCGAATGCACCGACGCCGGTCGCTTTGTTGAGCTGACCAAACGCGGCGGCGCCATTGGCCGTTGCCTCATTTTTCCAGCCAACCGCAACCGCGGCTCCAAGCCCATCAGTCTTGTTCTCAAAACCAAAGGCAGAATCTTGTAAACCTTTGACTTCATTATTTATGCCAACTGCAGTCGAATTTGCGTTGTGCGCCTTGTTTCTGACGCCCATAGCAGCCACGCCGCCTGCCAAACCCTTGGCATCAGTTGAATTGCTGACGCCCATTGCGACGCCGTCTTCAGCCCCATTGACATTGTTATTGGCACCCACTGCTACAGAGTTCACGCCGTCTGCAGTATTCTTGTAGCCAACAGCAGAAGCTTTTGTTCCGCTGGCCGAATTTTCAGGGCCAAGCGCAGAAGATTTGACACCTGCAGCCTTGGAGCCGACGACAATCGCCACTGCATCCACATTGGTAGCTTCAGCTCCGTAGGCAATTGCCGTTGCATTATTTGCAGAAGCTTTGGTGCTTCCGCCGATGGCCGTCGTTTTATCTGCAGTGACGCCGGTACTGTTGGCATTCACGCCGATGGCAACATTATCATCACCGGTAATACTCTTGCCGGCATTAAGGCCTATGCCGGTGTTTTGTTTTCCAAAGCTGCCCATAAGCGCTTCTGTGCCAATGCCGACAGCATCAGATGCACCATTACTACCTACAGTGCCGTTTGGATGTGTATTTGTGCCCGTACCCTTTGCATCTCGCAAAGCGTTATGGCCCATGGCAACCATCCGGTCGCCCCAAGCTTGGAAACCGGCCGCATGGCCAAAAAATGACGTAGACTCACCGTACGATTGGCCCCCTGCCCAATGGCCGAGGCCTACTGCATGGGCGCCTACTGATTGAGCTAGAGCCCAGGTACCAACCCCCGTTTGGTCATACCCTATGGCAGCCCCACCTGCACGATGTCCGAAATAGGATGAATGGTTGGCAAAGCCCGCCCCATTACAGAAAGTTCCATAGTTACCAGCGTGCGGCCCCATAACGGTGGTGAAATTGAGGCTGGCAGGATCATTACAGACTGTTGCCGGTGCACCTGCTGGTCCGACCGCAATCCAGGTCTGCGCCCGGGCGGTTTCGGCGGTGCCAAGCGCAATGGCGCTGACGCCGAGCATGAGTGCTGCCATATGGGGAGCATAACTTGCGACAATGCCCTTGTACTTGGTAATTCGCCCGCCGCGCAGGTGAAGGTATTGTTGGTTTCCGGAATGTGTAACCGCCGCAATTCTGGACTCAGACACCTTGGATTTAGCCGAATTCACCCGCATGAACTTTACAACCCCTTAAAAATCTTTTTTTGGCTTCTGGCGCCTTTGAAAAATTCTCTTCGTCAAAAACAATCACCGGCCCGCTTGCGCACAGAACAGCGCGCGCAAGCCGCATTAAGCGTTACTCAATTTTTTTGCTCTGAGAGCTGATTCCCCTCGTCGCCGCTTTTCTTCAATCGCTCTAAATTTTTCCCGCGAATCGGTCATCCATCACTTCCAAAACAAACTTTCTGAAATTGCAGAAAGAGCTATTTTTTCCGCTTTAGATTCCCTTCCGATCAAAAAGATTCCCCACAACGCCGCATTTCGGCCATTGAACTCAATTTCAACACACCCACTTCCCGCTTGTGCGATGGCCGCGAATTTTCACACAAAAGCTAAATCTAAAACGCCTAATTAACGATGTGCAAACTTTCCCACCACGACTCTAGTGCAATTTTTTACCACTCCGCGTTCAATGCAGAGTTTTACATGTGTTTTTTTCCAAATTTTCCCATTGTGACAATTTTGCCACGGGCGTTCACGAGAGTTTCGACTCTTGCCGCACACCTGCAATCGGAAATTACATACAAATTTTCTTACTACTTTTTCGAGAGCGCTGTTTACAATCGTGTCTCCTCCTAAATGTTCAGAAGGAGCCAAACGGATTTTATTGAATGGATTTTTGCGCCCACATCCTCTCAAATGAAAAATGCATGAGCAAAAAACAATGGTCTGCATTTGTGGAGAGAACCGGTGAGCGAATACTCCCTTTATTGCTTCAAGGAATCAGGCAATGCCTACAAGGTTGCCTTAATGCTGGAACTGACCGGCACCCCATGGACGCCCATTTGGGTTGATTTCTTTAATGGCGAAACCCGCGGCGAGGCCTACCGGGAGGGCGTCAACGAAATGGGAGAGGTGCCGGTTTTGGAAAATGCCGGGCTAAAGCTCACGCAAACCGGCGCTATCTTGCATTATCTGGCAGATGAAACTGGAAAGTTCGGCGGCAAGGACCGTGCTGAAAAGCTTGAAATCCTGCGCTGGATGTTTTTCGACAATCACAAGCTGACGAGCTACACCGCCACCTACCGGTTTATGACGAACTTCGTAGATGGCGCCGACAAGGCGGTGACGGATTTTCTGGCATCGCGCATGCACGGTGCCTTTAAAGTGCTCAACGGACACTTAGAAGGGCGCGCCTTCATTGCCGGCGATGAGCCAACCATCGCTGATTTTTCCGCCTGCGGTTACCTGTTCTACCCAGAAGAGTTTGGGGTTACGTGGCATAAGGCATATCCGGAAATCGGCACCTGGCTGGAACGCATCAGCACCCTGCCTGGCTGGCGCCATCCTTACGACATTCTCCCCGCATCGGCTGGATAGGGCGTTGATTTGTTTCGCTCGTCGCAGTTCGCGCTTACGCACGTATTATTATGATCGATCAGCTTAACCGCGCTCCCCCTGTTCGCGCGGGCTGATCTTGACCCATACGGAGACATCGCGTTACGGCCGCGAGTGCGGTCCGGACCGGCGAGATCAACCCGAACGAGGGAACCGAGTGAGGATAAGTTGATCGTAGCAAAAAGCGCCGCCCCCGCGGAGGCGTAAGCGCGCAAGCGAAAACTGCCGCGAGCGAAAAAGCACGAAAAAGCTGATCGGCTAAAAGATCACCCTGCTGCGCGGTCGAGTTCGCGTTTAAACGCGGAAAGGCTTTCGAACCGCATGGCGCCTTCGGCGGTGTGCACATCAACGGTGCCGTCGGAGAACACATCAACCATGTAGCCGCGCACCTCGAGTTGCTCAACCGGAGTGGAATCTACAGCTACCGCTTCTTCGGGGGCAGCCTCTTCTGCCGCTGGCTCTGCCGCTACGGCAGGCTCATCCGGTGTGGCCGGCGTTTCAACCGGGTCAGCTGACATGGTGGCCGTCAACGGCGTTTGCGCCGGTGCTTGAGCGGGCTCTGGTTCGAGTGCAGGTTCTGCTGCAGGTGCTGGCTCTGGTTCGAGTGCAGGTTCTGCTGCAGGTGCTGGCTCTGTTTCTAGTGCAGGCTCAGCAGCAACGGGTTCTGGCGTTGCGGGCTCAGCTGCAACAGGAGCTGCAGCAGTTTCAATCGCTGCCTGCGGTGCAGGAGCAGCATCGCCTTGATCGCCAATGCCGCGAATGTTGCCGCCGCCAAGCATGAGCGACTGCGCCATGCGGGTGGTATTCGCATCGGTATCGGCCACATGCTTGAGGAGTTTCCCAAACGCAATCAGCAAAACGCCACCCGTGATAGCCTGATAGGCAAACGCATAACTGAAATCGAATCCGGTCTGGTCGACAAACCGCATCACGAGCGCGAGCAAGCCGACAACAAGCGAAATGCCCCCAAGAACGTTCAATATCAATGGCATATGAAATCCCCGCTACACCGAATCACCGCATACTGAAGTGGAGATCATATTATGGGGCTTGGATGAGATTTTCCAGACCCGCTTTCCGCTTTTTTTTCAGGCCGTTAATTCGCCAACCTCAGAGCGGGGCCGTTGCCGGCGCTCATTCTGTTACGATACGCGGGGCTGGCCGCAGCGCGCTTTCGCGTTCGACCTCTTCCAAAACTTTCGCTGCAATATCGCGGTAAATGGCGGCATGGTTTGTATCCGGCGCGGTGGCCACTACAGGTTGTCCGGAATCGGAGCGCTCGCGCACCAGCATATCGAGCGGCACTTCACCAAGGAAAGGCACGCCCATTTTGTCTGCTTCATCACGCGCCCCGCCATGGCCGAAAATATCAGAGCGCTCACCACATTTCGGGCAGGCGAAAAAACTCATGTTTTCAACAATGCCAAGCACCGGCACATCAACCCGGCGGAACATGTTGAGGCCTTTGCGCGCATCAATAAGGGCAAGGTCTTGGGGTGTGGAAACAATCACCGCGCCAGCAAGTGGAACCTGCTGGGCCATGGTGAGCTGGGCATCGCCCGTACCCGGAGGCATATCGACAACCATGAAGTCAAGCTCGCCCCACTCAACCTCGCGTAGCATTTGGGTAATTGCCGAAATCACCATCGGCCCGCGCCAGATCATGGGCGTGTCTTCTTCAACCAGAAAACCCATAGACATAACCTTGAGGCCGAAGCCTTCCATTGGCTGGAGATTGCGCCCGCCAGCCACCTGTGGCCGCCCGGTAATGCCGAGAAGGCGCGGCATAGAGGGCCCGTAAATATCAGCATCAAGAATACCCACCTTGGCGCCGTTTGCCGCAAGCCCCAGCGCAAGGTTGCAGGCGGTTGTTGATTTGCCAACGCCGCCTTTGCCGGATGCCACCGCAATAATATGGCGAACACCTGGTACGCCGGAAGCTTTCGGGCTGGGTGCTGCTCCGGGCCGGCCGGCAATCGGTGGCGGCGGCGCCATGTTAGCGCCTTCAGGTGGTGCTTTTCTGCCCGGCGCCTGGTGCACATTTGGCATACCGCTTGCCTGTGCCTGGGTTCGGCCCTGTTCTGCAGCTGCCGTCAGCACGACAGTAACTTTGCCGGTGCCGTCAATCTGCTCCACTGCCTTTTGGGCTGCCTGGCGCATGGGTTCGAGTTCATTTGCACGCTGTGGTTCAACAGTCAGCGCAAACATCACATCGGCATCGGAAATAACAATTTCGGAGACAAGGCCAAGAGAGACGAGATCTCCTTCAAGATCGGGCCCGCGCACCTTGGCAAGCTGTTCAAGAACACGGTCTTGCGAAATTTCACCCATACGCTACTTTTCACCTCACACCAGAATGCACGATACCGCGCGCCCGCAGATGCGGCGCCCTTACTTTTTGCAACTTTATTGGACACCTGTCTTCCGGGGTCAAGCGCTCTTTCTATCCGGCAATGTGCCGCCGAGCTCGGTTGTAATCTCCGATGCAATGGCGGCTACGGTTTCTCCCAGGCTTGCAATCCTTGCCTCGGAAACCCGCGCTGTCGGTCCGGAAACAGAAACACCGGCGAGAGGTTCGCTGTGCTCGTCAAAAATCACACTTGCCACACACCGCAGGCCAACGGAGTTTTCCTCATTATCAATGGAATACCCGCGCACCCGCGTTGCCTGCAAATCGCTTTGGAGGACACCCCTTGCCTTTGGCAGTTGGGCAACGCCAGGCTGGAAATGCAGCGAATTGATCAGCTTTTCGCATTCGTCCTGGCGCATAAATGAAAGTATCGCCCTGCCGACACTGGATGTAAGTATGTCGGAGCGGCCACCGGGCCCAGTCATGGCGCGCATCATTTTCTGGGTTTCGACCTGGGCCAGGTACACCACTTCGCCCCGGTCGATTATGCCGAGATTTACAGTTTCTCCAGACACTTCCATGAGCCTTCGCATATATGGCCGGGCGGTGGCGATAATATCGCGCGAGCGCATGAATGCCGCACCGACGCGGAACGCCTGCACGCCGATAAGCCAATTGGAACGCTCAGCATCAAACCTGACATATCTTTCATTTTGCAATGTGGTCAAAAGCCGGTGGGCGGTCGACGTTGGCAGGCCCACGCCATGGGCGACTTCCGAAAGCGAAAGCCCTTGCGGATTATCTGCAAGAGTGTTCATGAGGCGCAATGCGCGGCTAAGCGACTGCACCTGGCCGGACGCCCGCAGGCTTTCCTTCGAAATATGATGGTTAGCCATAACCATTTCAGTCCACCCCCTTCAAGGCATGTAAAACGAAGCGCGGACATATTATGCTCGCCGCACGAACTCAAAACGAAGCATCCCACCATGCGGATCACCGTTTCAAAAAATAAAATTCAGCAAATTTTGAGATTACCGCTGTGCCAGCTCGCGGTCGGTAATTTCTTCGCCTGATGGCAGTGCTACTTTTTGATTGTCCATCCAGGTGAGGATGTCTTTCCAGACCCGTTCACGCTGTTTGTCGCGCAACAGCATATGCCAGCCGTTTTTGTAAATGACGAGCCGTTTGGGCTGGGGAATGCGGCCCATTACGTTCATGCTCGGTTCAGAGGGAACGATCTGATCGTTCTTGCCATACAAATACAAGACAGGGACTTTCAGGCGGCCAGCAGAGTCATTAGCCTTGTCCATCAGCGTCACCAGGCCATAGATGGCATCGGTGCGGGTTTCTTTCAGATAGTTGGGATCGCGGGATATCTCCCGGAGCATCTCAATATTATCGGAAGGCCACACATCAAGATTGTCGGTGGCCGGTGTGAAACCAGGCGCAACATGGGCCGTTACCCACAAAGTCGAGCGCAAAAACGGGTTCATTGCGCGCCAGCCCCACACCGCAGGAGCGACAAGAATTATCCCGTCAACGTCAGCGCCCGCTTTCGCCGCCAACATTGTCACCGCTCCGCCCATGGAAAGGCCCAGCACATAAACAGGCAGGCCCTTGTGGCGTTCATTGACGAGATCAACGACCGCGCTCAAATCGCCGACCAGAGCATGATCTCCAGGCCAGATGCCGCGTTTTTTGGGATCAGTCCGCCCGAACGAGCGCTGATCATAGGCGTAGACCGTTACGCCTCGCTTTGCGAACCAGGGCGCCGGGATATGCAAATCTGCAGCATAACCGTTCATGCCATGCACGCCGATAATCACAGCACGGGGTTTTTTGGCCGGCCATTCATCGAAAGGCAGCCGGACGCCGTCTGCAAGAACGATTGCATCATCGTCAAAATAGGGCTGGTCGATGAGCTGGCCGATTGGCTGAACGCGCGGCCCGCAGGCAGCAAGCGTAAGCGCTGCTGCTACAACCATCCAAACCACCAAAATCTGTTTTGCGCCCATGGGCCAAGCTTATCGTAAAACTTGTTTAACTTGTGATTGCAGTATGGGAACCAGCTCTTTTTCAAACCAGGGATTGTTTTTCAGCCACCGGTTATTGCGCCATGACGGATGAGGCATTGGAATGACCGCCGGTGAGCACGTGTCCAGATAGGTTTGCCAATTGGCGACCGTCTTACTCAGGTTCTTTTTGCGCGCAGAGCCCAAATGCCAGCCCTGGGCATATTGGCCAATGGTCAAAATGAGTTGCAACGCAGGCATTAAATCCATCACCTGCTGGCGCCAGGTAGGAGCGCATTCGCGCCGCGGCGGCAAATCCCCGCCTTTTGCATCAAGGCCAGGAAAGCAAAACCCCATGGGCAGGATAGCGATATGCGTTTGATCATAGAAAATCTGCTCATCCACGCCCATCCAGGCACGCAACCGGACACCGGATGGATCAGTAAATGGTTTGGAGGAAGCGTGCACCCGGGTCCCCGGCGCCTGGCCAGCGATGAGGATTTTCGCAGTGGGGCCTACCTGAAGAACCGGGTTCGGCTCGTGCGGCAATGGTTTGCTGGTTGGCGTTTCAACACAGATGCGGCAGCGCCGTATTCTTTCAGCAAGCTTGTTGAGCCGATCCGCCATTATGCTCTGGCGCTTGGCCGGGATGAAACCGCCTCGTGCCAGCGTTGCAGGTTGGCGCAGTCCTCAAGGTTCATTTTGATCACCCGCATGAAATCCACCGCCACAAGGGCCGTAATATCTGCCACCGTGTATGCATCCGATGCCATGAATTCCCGAGTTTCCAGTTCCTTATCGAGAAGTTCAAGAAACGATACCACCTTGGGCCTGTTCACCTCCCCCCATTCAGGAACTTGCGGAGCCTCAAGCACTGCCATCGCCGGATTTGTGTGGCGCAACACGTTGGCTATGGGCATCAGGAGAAGGAACTCCAAACGGCGCTGCCACATTTCAATACGGGCAATTTCCAGCGGTGTTGTGCCCATCAGCGAGGGCTCTGGATGAAGCGCTTCGAAATATCTGCAAATAGCAATGGACTCGCAAATGACATCACTATCGTCGAGGACCAGAATTGGAATGCGCTGGGCAAGGTTCATGGAAACCATGTCGGGCGCCTTGTGCTCTTCCTTCATAATATCGAGTTGCTCGGTTGGCACATCGATGCCTTTTTCAGCCAAAAAAATTCTTACCCTGCGCGGATTGGGCGCGCGTTTGTCTTCAATAATTTTCATCTTCCATTCCATCTTACTTCATATGCTTGACCTTAATATTGGCCACAGTCATCTTAGCGGTCTTGTCAAAACTCGTAAGGGCTAAATTCATGAGCATCCGGTTTGATGAAAAGGTGGTGATTGTGACGGGCGCAGGCGGCGGGCTCGGACGTGAGCATGCGCTCGAATTTGCCCGGCGCGGGGCCAAAGTGGTTATCAATGATTTGGGCGGTGATGTGGATGGCAATCAATCTTCCACCACTGCCGCTGAGGCGGTGGTAAAGGAAATCGAAAGTTTCGGCGGCATCGCACTGGCAAACGGTGCAAGTGTTACAGAAGATAGCGCGGTTTCTGAGATGGTTGACGAGACACTGGTGCGTTTCGGCCGCATTGATGTGCTGGTGAACAATGCGGGTATTTTGCGCGACAAATCCTTCCACAAAATGGACATTGCCGACTTTGAAGCCGTAATGGATGTTCATGTGATGGGGGCAGTCAAGGTGACCCGGGCGGTGTGGCCACACATGCGTGAGCAAAATTTTGGCCGAGTTATTGTCACCACCTCCTCGTCGGGCCTTTACGGCAATTTCGGGCAATCGAACTATGGCGCTGCAAAACTTGCACTTATCGGGCTCATCAACACGCTCAAGATTGAAGGGGAAAAGCACAATATTAGGTGCGGCGCAGTAGCCCCTGTTGCCTGGACAAGAATGACGTCTGATATTTTCCCACCCGATGCAGAAGAGCTTTATGCGGCACATAAAGTAACACCGGCTGTGATTTTCCTTGCAGGGGAAGATGCCCCGAACGGCGCGATAATTGCCGCGGGCGGCAATGGGTTTGCGCGCACTGCACTTGTTGAAACCAAGGGCGTCTTTCTCGGCCCCGATGCAACACCTGAAAAAATCGCAGAAAATTGGGCACAGATTGCGGATCTGGACGGTGCAAACGAACCATTTTCCGGCATTGAACAGGTGGAGAAATTCACCTCAATGGCAGCCCGTGCAAAGGCCTGAATTAAGGTTTTGCTAACCATAAGTGCTGAGTGAAAATTAAGCATTTTGCCTTAGATTTCATGGTTGAAAAATTATTACAGCGGGCAGCTTCTAGACTGCCCTGATTCAGGCAGTTGAGTATGGTCGCAGTTGCGTCTCAAGAACCACAAGATAATAACAGGCCGCACGCGCTCGCCCGGCTCGGGGCATTTTTGAAGTCGCGGGCCCCGCAGTTTTCAAGCCGCAGACACGGGCTCACTTTCGAGCAAGACCTTCTGACATTGTTCGTCTTGCAGCAGCGTACGCTTTCGCTGGCTATGCCCGCACTTGCCGTGCTTATGGCGGTGGCCGGGCTTACCTGGGCGCCGTTTACCGCGGTTGGCGCATGGCTCAGCTTCATATTTGTATGCCAGGGCATTCAGCTTGTTCTGTGCCACGATTTCACGCTTCAGGACCCAAGAAAAGTCGACTTGGTAAAATGGGGCTCCAAGCTTGCATCGTCTGAGTTCCTTTACGCGATTGCATGGTCATCCCTGCTGATAACGTTCTGGGATCCGGCAAGTGATGTCCAGCGTTCTTTCCTGGTCGCATTGCTGATGGTCGTGGTATCCATGCGGCTTGTGCTGGCTGCTCATTTTCTGCCCATCGTATTTGCGGGAACGGTGCCGATAACCCTCGCCATTGCGCTCAGTTGCGCCCTTGAGGCGACACCGCTTTACCTGGCGATGGCCGGCGTTGCCATCATCGGCGAGCTCTATTTCATTCAGGTTGCCAAGAAGATACAAAAAACCGCCCGCGATATGCTTGTCTTCAAGGCACAAAAAGATGCCCTGATCGCCGAGCTGGAAGAATCGAAGGCCTTTTCTGATGAAGCGCGCAGGCGTGCAGAGGAATCGAACGTCGCCAAATCCCGTTTTCTGGCCACAGTCTCCCACGAACTGCGCACACCATTGAACGCGATTATCGGCTTTTCAGATATGATGAAGAATGAGTTGATGGGCCCTCATACCACCCAAGTTTACCGGGATTATTCCAATGACGTCCATTCGGCGGGCGAATATCTGCTTGGCCTCATCAACGATATTCTCGATCTTTCCAAGCTTGAAGCAAACAAATTTGAGCTGGACGAAACCCCCTTGTCCGTTCAGGCGGTAGCCAGCGACTGCGTGCGTTTAGTCCAGTTAAAAGCGGATGCTGGCGAAATAACACTGCACGAAAATTATGACACCAAACTGCCCCTGGTGCTGGCCGATGGGCGCGCGGTGAAACAAATTTGGCTGAACCTTCTTTCAAACGCCATCAAGTTTACTCCAGAAGGCGGCACCGTCTCTTTGAACGTGCGCCGCACAAAAGCGGGCACCGTGCAAATGTCTGTCACCGATACCGGGCCGGGTATTCCCAAGGAAGAATTGCCGGAGGTTTTGCGCGCGTTCGGTCAAAGTTCCCTGACATTCGATCAGGCAAAGGATGGCGCGGGGCTTGGTCTTCCGATTGTTCAGGCGCTTGTCGATCTCCATGGCGGCCGCATGGTCATCCGCTCAGATCTGGGCAAGGGAACGACGGTGGTAATCGAGTTTCCTGCCGAACGTACAATATACGCAGAAATGAAAAAAGCCGCCTCGTGATATCGCGGGCGGCTAGTTCGCAATCTCAGTCGTCTTTGTCGGAAACGCCGGCCTCGGCAAATGTTGCCATGCCGTTATGGGTTTCAACAGCAGCACGGATGACACCAACGGCCAACGCCGCGCCGGAGCCTTCACCCAGCCGCATGCCGAGATCAAGCAACGGCTTCTTGCCCAGTTTCTCAACCACCCTGCGATGGGCAGGTTCCGCCGACATATGGCCGAAAATGCAATGGTCGAGACCGCTTTCATCTAACGCATGGATTATGGCGGCAGCTGCAGTGGCAACAAAGCCATCTACAACAACCGGCACCTTTTGCAACCTGCCCGCCAGAATTGCGCCTGCCATTGCGGCAATCTCGCGCCCGCCAACCCGGCGAAGCACTTCAAGCGGGTCGTCCAGATGATCAGCGTGCAGCGCTGCTGCCCGGCCAATAACCTCTGCCTTGCGCGCGATACCTACTGCATCAACCCCGGTTCCCGGTCCTACCCAATCTTCAGGCGCACCACCGTGAAGCGCATACATGATTGCCGATGCGATTGTGGTGTTGCCGATGCCCATTTCACCGATGCACAAAAGGTCTGCGCCACCGGCAATCGCTTCCATACCATAGGCCATGGTCGCAGCGCATTCTTCCTCACTTAAGGCCGGTTCCTCGGTAATGTCTTTCGATGGAATTTCAAGCGCCAAATCAAACACTTTCAGGCCGATATCAAAAGTACGGCAGATTTGATTGACCGCTGCACCGCCAGCAGAAAAGTTGGCAACCATTTGTGCAGTGACTTCTTGTGGAAACGCGGAAACCCCCTGCGCTACCACACCATGGTTGGTCGCGAAAACCGCACAAACTGGCCGCTTGACTTGCGGTTGCTCAGCGCCTTGCCATGCTGCGAGCCATTCTGCGACTTCTTCTAGCCTGCCAAGGGATCCGGGTGGTTTGGTGAGCTGTCCTTGCCGCTCGCGCGCATTCGCCCAGGCAGCTTCATCCGGCCCCGGCATCTGGCTAACCAAATTTCGAATATCATCAAATGGCCGGCTGTTTTCTGCTTGTACGCTCATTTTTTCCCCTGACACAAAAATCAAAAAATCGCATAAGATTTTGCCACCTATAACCTCTTTAGTGTTGAGAAGGAATACGCGTGAACGACAACAAAAGAAGATCTCCCGCCACGCCCAGCAACCTTGTATCGGTAGCTGCTGGTTGGTGGGATGATATGCGCAGCTGCCTTGCCTTTCTCTCGCGCCTGCCGGTGAATGCTCCGGATACATCTTCCTTCCCCGAGGCAATGCGGGCCTTTCCCTTTGCCGGCGCGGTTATAGGCCTGTTTGGCGGCGTTGTATGCGCTGGCGCAATATCTTTGGGGGTGCCCGCACTGGTGGCCGCATGTCTGGCGGTGTCAACCCTTGTACTGATGACCGGCGCCTTGCATGAAGATGCCTTGTCAGATGTTGCTGACGGTTTCGGCGGCGGCGGCACCAAAGAACGCAAGCTTGAAATCATGCACGACAGCAGGTGCGGCGCGTTTGGGGTTGCGGCGCTGATTTTGTTGCTGGTGACAAAGATTGCCAGTGTGTCGGCGCTTGCAGGCGGTTTGCCTGCGCCATGGCTTATTGTGCCGGTTTATGCCGGTGCTGCAGCCTGGTCGAGAACGCTGGCAATATCGGTGATGGCGTCCACCCCCCCTGCCCGTTCGGACGGCCTTGCCACATCGGTTGGGGCGCCTGGCGTTGAAACGCACCGGCAAGTTCTCATCTGCGGTGCGCTCTTAACGCTGCTACTTGTTTGGCTGGCCATGGGGCCACTTGCCTGTTTTGCCGCATTCGCAGTGTCCGTTGCCGTTTTCTGGCTCGTCAGGCAACTTGCGCTCGCACAAATTGGGGGGCACACGGGAGATGTGGCCGGCACGGTTCAGGCTTTGAGCGAACTTGCTTTTCTTGCCACGTTAACCGTGTTTGTATGACACTGACTTCGTTTACCAAATTACCATTTTTCGCCAGGACAATCGGGCCATGACAGACGAGTTCGCGAACACCGTCGCATCACCTTGTATAAAGGTTTGTGTGGTCGACCCGGACAGCGATCTGTGTATCGGTTGCGGCCGGACGAGGACAGAAATTGCTGGATGGCTATCCTTTTCAGCGCGCCAGCGCAAGGACGTCACATCTGCTCTGCCTCAAAGGCTCGCAAACCTTACCCGGAACAAGCGCCGCAAGGGCGGAGCCCGAAACAGGCGGAAAAGTGTGGCTGGATGAGAAGTCTGATAAGCATTGTTTTGATTGCCATCGCGGTTGGATTGTTTTTCTTTGCTCCTGAGCCGGGCAGCTTGCTTGGCCTGCCGCAAGGGCAATCGGCAAATTTTGTGTTTTCGGCACTTTTGCTGACGCTGGTCGGCGCAGCCTTCGTGATCAACAACCGGCGGCTGGAAAGTCCACTGAAACTGATGACGTCCTGGATTGCGACCGGCGCAGCCCTCATGATCGGTTTCAGCAACCTCACCCCGCTCCTTAAACTTGAGGTCCCCAAAGGGACTATTACCACCGTCTCCAAATCTGCCACCGTACCCTCGCCCGAACTGCGGACGAGTGCTTCCGGTGGCACTTTCGAAATTCCCGCCGCCCAGAATGGTAACTTTTACACTTCTGCAGAAATTAATGGCGAGGATATCGATGTGGTCATCGATACCGGTGCAACCTATGTCACTTTGAGCTATGAAGATGCAGAAGGGGCGGGTCTGGACCCGGACAATCTTTCCTATACTGTCCCTATGCGCACAGCCAACGGCGTCACCATGGGCGCCTTAACGGAATTGGATGATGTTTCCGTTGGTGGCATCTCAGTTGGCGGCGTTGAGGCTATCGTGGCAGAAGCCGGAACACTGGACATTACGCTTCTCGGAATGAGTTATCTTTCCCGCATCTCTTCGTTCAAGGTGGAGGGGCGCCAGCTGGTGCTTGCCGAATAGTCCGCTGCCTTGTCATTAAAGACAATCCAGACAAACAATTCGCCTGACAAAAATACCTTGCCGGGTTATAGGAATGAGCATTATTTTTTCTTTTTCAGGGAACTTTTGCCATGCTGCCACCGCCCCGGGTAGATCTTGTTCCAAACACCCCGGAATACGAATGCCTTCCTTTAGTCAAGCCAACAGGTTTTCGCGAATATGATGCGCGCTGGCTCTTTGGCGAGCAGATAAATCTCTACGGCGTTCAAGCGCTCGGGCTGGGCCTGGGCACACTCATCCAGGAAAAGGGTATCGATCCGCACATTGTTGTCGGTCACGATTTCAGATCCTATTCCGCATCCATTAAAATGGCGCTGACCACCGGGCTCATGGCCTCAGGCATAACCGTTCATGATATTGGCCTAGCTCTTTCGCCAATGGCCTATTTCGCCCAGTTTGAGCTTGATGTGCCGGCGGTGGCCATGGTGACGGCCAGCCATAATGCGAACGGCTGGACTGGAGTAAAAATGGGGTGTGAACGCCCCCTCACATTTGGCCCTGATGAAATGTCCGCGCTGAAGGAAATCGTCCTCGAAGGCAAATGGGCAACCAAACCGGGCGGCAGCCTCGTCCATGTGGAGGGGATGGCCCAGACGTACATGGACGATCTTGTCAAAGGCAAAGAAATCAAGCGCAACCTGAAAGTTATCGCCGCCTGCGGCAATGGCACAGCTGGCGCCTTTGCTCCGCAGGTGATGGAACGCATTGGCTGCGAGGTTATCGCGCTGAATGCTGAGCTTGATCACACTTTTCCGAATTACAACCCAAACCCTGAAGACATGGACATGCTTCATGCAATGCGCGATGCGGTTCTTGAACATGGCGCAGATGTTGCCGTTGGGTTTGATGGTGATGGCGACCGCTGCGGTGTGGTTGACAATGAAGGCAATGAAATTTTCGCCGACAAGGTTGGCGTTATGCTGGCACGCGATATCTCAACGCTTCATCCAGGTTGCCAGTTTGTCGTTGATGTCAAGTCAACAGGGCTTTTCCACACCGATCCCGTACTGCAAGCAAACGGCGCAAAAACCGATTATTGGAAGACCGGTCATAGCTACATAAAACGCCGCAGCCATGAGATCGGAGCAATCACCGGGTTCGAAAAATCCGGGCACTTCTTTTTTTCTGGACCGTTCGGGCGCGGTTATGACGACGGACTAGTCTCTGCAATTGCCATTGCTGGCATGCTCGACCGGGCGCCAGGAAAATCAATGGCCGATCTCTACCGGGACCTGCCGAAAACCTGGGGCACACCCACCATGTCGCCCCACTGTCCGGATGAGAAAAAGTATGGCGTCATTGAGAAGGTAACAAAGCGCTACCAATCCTTGGCCGCAAAGGGCGAGCGGCTGGCCGGCCAGCCCATTCGCGAGCTCGTTACAGTGAACGGTGTGCGCATTGTGCTGCAAGATGGCACCTGGGGGCTTGTCCGCGCATCATCCAATGCGCCCGAGCTTGTGGTGGTTTGTGAAAGCCCGACTTCTGAAGACAACATGAAAGCAATGTTCAAGGCGATCGATTTGCACCTTTCTGACTTTGAAGAAGTTGGCGAGTACAACCAGAAAATTTAGCTATAAACCGCTAGTTTTAAAGAAGAAATACAGGCTTTTCGGTTCAGATTTACTTAACAAAATTCCAGCATAGTTGGCGATCAAATTAACAGGGCTGGGATCCGATGAGTCTTTCTCAAGCACAAGCGCGTGCGCCACGTGCGGACGCGAGGCGGGAATTTTTTGGTTTGCTGGCTGAGAGCTTGATTTCCAAGCTCCCGCTTTTTGCCTATCTGGCCGCATATTTTGCGATAGCATACACCGCGCTTTGGCTTGTCGATGGTGACCACCCCTACAGTTTCCTGCGCTTGGCGCTCGGCTTTATTCTGATCACGATGCCGATTGTTTTCGTTGCGGCTTTGACCCTGCGGTTCCTCAATCTTTGCATCTTCGTGCGTCCGAAAAGTCCGGCAAAAGCCCTCTACCATGACATGAAGGAATTGATCACCCACCCCACGATCATGACCAACGGGATACCGCTGATTGCGCTTTTGTTCTTTTTCTTCAAAGTATTTTCGATGATCAAAGTGAACATTCCGGTGTTCGTTCCGTTCCAATGGGACGAGACCTTTGCTGAGTGGGACAAGGCGCTCCACTTTGGCATGCACCCTTATGAGATTTTGCAGCCCGTGCTGGGCCACCCGATCATCACCTTCATCATCAATGGGTTCTATAATCTCTGGTACATGGTGATGTGGACATTCTGGATTTATTTCGCCTTCACGGTTCAGGCGATCAAAGTCCAGACCCGGTTTTTCCTGTCCTTTATGATGGTTTGGTCGTTCGGCGGCAGCCTGGCAGCGGTTCTGTTTTCTTCTGCCGGTCCTTGTTACTACGGCTTGGTGGTTGGCTCGCCTGACCCGTTCGAACCGCTCATGTCTTATCTTTACTCGGTCAACGACACGCTTCCATTGTGGGCCCTTAATACCCAGCAGCTTTTGTGGGAGGGTTATCTCAACAATGGCGGTCCGGGCAACGGAATTTCGGCCATGCCGAGCATGCACAATGCAGCATGTCTGTTGTTCGCGCTGGCGGCTTGGGAAGTGAACCGCACGGTCGGCATTCTGGGGTACATCTTCACCGCCATCATTTTCCTCGGTTCAATTCACCTTGGTTGGCACTACGCAATTGATGGTTATTTTGGTTTTGCAATCACCCTGTTCTTCTGGAAACTGTCTGGCCCGCTTTCCAGGTGGATTGACAGCTTCCCGGCGGTGCGGCAGTTCCATGCAAAAGTTGCTGCCCAGGCGTGATCAGAAACGTTTTTACGCCGCACACATTGACAAGGCCTCACCCAGTTTAAACTTGCTATTTTGTAATAGTTTTTCGAATCTTGCTTCTCGTTTATCAACGTGAAGACGAACTTTGCTTGGAAAATGCGCGATGAAGTTCCGGTTGCTGCCAACGTTCCTTATTTGCCTGAGCGCACTCACTATCGCCTCTGTCGGCACAGTGATTTACCTGCAGCAATGGTCCGGAAGACAACTGATTTCGAACCTTGGCGCGCGCATCGTCACCGGCAATCTGAACGCAATAAAACTCGACGTCGACACATTCCTCATTCGCCAGCGCAAACACGTCTTAGCCGTTGAAGAGTTTCTTGAAGATGCGGGAATGGAATTTGCCAACACGAATGAACTCTCACCATTTATAGAAGGGATCATGGTTTCTGATCCGCACATTGCCCACATAATCGTTGTCGACCGCGACCATCGCGGCATCATTGCCCACCGCTCGCGCACCAACTCCAAGCCGGTGATCCGCCTGCTTTCCGGAGCCTACCCATCATCCTTGAAGAAGGTCATCCAAGAGGGGCATTTGCGGGCGAACGCTATGCACCTCAGCAAACCCTGGTTTGACCCGATTTCAGATCAAACACTGATTTCGCTGAGCCGAGAAGTCTCAAGGCCCAACAATCACTTTTCGTTTATTGAGATTGCAGTTTCTATCGCCCCCCTCTCCTTACATACCCGTGCCATGAGCGGCAGCACGAACAATATTGTCTTTGCCTTGTTGAACGATGACTACGTTCTCGCTCACCCACTACTCGCCCAATCACCGGTCGGCCTGTCGCACGATGAGCCACTGCCTTCGCGCGATGTTTTGGGCGACGGCGTGCTGAAAGCCATCGACACGGCGGTGGATTCGCCCCTTGTGGCGCGGGCCTTGCTGAACGGCGCCAAGCTGCAAAACGTCACATGGGGCGGGAGGTCTTACCTGATTTCGCGCCTTGAGCTTAAGCACAAGTTTGGCGATCAAGTTATCACCGTCGGCACCCACAGACAAAATGCTGAGGTGCGCGAATACCTGAAAGTCTTTTATTTCGCGCTTTGGGTGGCGGGCGGTGTTTTGATTTTATCGCTTTTGGCCGCAGCCGTTCTGGCGCGCCGGATTTCACATCCAATCCGCCGCATTTCCGCGGCAGCCAGTGACGTGGGCCAGGTGGAATTCGGCGAAATCAAACCACTGGGCGGCAGTTTCATCAAGGAACTGAACGATCTTGCCAGTTCATTTAACTCTATGATTGGCGGGTTGAAGTTGTTTGAGCGTTATGTGCCGCGATCGCTTGTCAAAAAGCTCATAGAGCGCGGCGAACAGCGTATTCCGTCAGAAGAGCGCGTGGTGACAGTTCTGTTCACTGATATTGCAGGTTTTACCTCGCTTTCAGAAGGCATGGCCGCAAGCGGAGTAGCCGAATTCACCAATGAGCATTTGACGCTGCTTGGGGCGTGTGTGGAGGCGGAAGGCGGCACCATCGACAAATACATCGGCGACAGCCTGATGGCTTTCTGGGGGGCGCCTGACGATATGGAAGATCACGCCCAGGCAGCCTGCCGGGCTGCAGCGAACATTGCGCGAAACCTTCATGCTGACAATTTGAAACGCAAAGAGCGTGGGCTTGCCCCTGTTCGCATCCGCGTTGGCATTCACACCGGTCCGCTCATTGTAGGTGATATCGGATCACCGAACCGGATCAACTACACGATTATGGGTGATACGGTGAACGTTGCTGCCCGCCTTGAAGCGCTGGGCAAGGAAGTTGACCCGAAAGCAGAAGCGCTCATTCTGATCAGCGGCAAAACCGCAGACGAGTTGGGCGGTGAATTCATTGTGCGTGAAGAAGGGGCCTACACGGTGCGCGGCAAATCAATCGCAACAACCGTTTTCCGGTTGGTGCCTTGAGCAACTGTTCAAGCAGCTTCGGCCTGTTCGCTCAAAAGGTTTGCCGCTTGCAAGAGTAGTTCCGGGCCAGCATCGTCTTTGTGCATGTTTTCTGACAAACACCGCCGCCATGCGCGCGCGCCGGGCTTGCCTTGGTAGAGACCGAGAATATGGCGGGCAATGTGCTTCAGTTGAGCCCCGCCAGACAGCGCGCACTTGGCATATTCCGTCATCTTTTCAACCACTTCATAGCGTGAAATGGCAGCGTTCTCAGTGCCAAAAAAAACTTCATCAACTTCAGATAAAATCCACGGGTCCTGATAAGCAGCCCTGCCCAGCATCACTCCGCTCAGGTCTTCGGAAAGTTCAGTGGCAAGATCGAGATCGCAAATGCCGCCGTTGATAACAATCTCAAGGTCGCTGCGGCGGGCCGCCAGCCGTTGCACCCGGCCATAATTGAGCGGCGGCACATCACGGTTTTCCTTCGGGCTCAATCCGGAGAGCCATGCTTTGCGCGCATGCACGATGAATCTTTCACAGCCGGCTGCGGCCACGGTGTCTATGAACTTATCCAGATCCTCATCTTCGTCCTGGTCATCAATGCCGATGCGGCTTTTTACGGTGACGGGAATGCTGACAGCAGATTTAATTTCAGCAACGCAATCCGCAACAGTTGCCGGTTCAGCCATCAGGCATGCGCCGAACCTTCCAGATTGCACCCTGTCCGACGGACACCCCACATTGAGGTTTATCTCGTCATAGCCGAACTGCTCGCCAATCTGTGCTGCCTGCGCGCATTCGCCGGGGTCAGAGCCGCCAATCTGCAAGGCAACCGGATGCTCCTCGCCAGAGAACCCTAACAGGTGTTCGCGATCGCCATGGATAACCGCGCCGGTGGTGACCATCTCGGTGTACAAAAGGGCATGCCGGGTCATGAGCCGGTGAAAGAACCGGCAATGCCTGTCAGTCCAGTCCATCATCGGAGCGATGGAGAATTTATGCGGTTGATATTTATTCACTTTTCTGGACACAGCCGTGCTTAAGGTTATACCCTGGCGCTTATACAGCACACAAACCTTTTGTGTACACACCAGTGTGAAAGGTGAATCCCGCGCTTATTGCCAGTCGAGAACGACTTTACCACTCGCGCCGGATTTCATGATCTCAAAGCCTTCCGCGAACTGGTCAACCGGAAACCGGTGGGTGATCACCTCGCGCACGTCGAGCCCGTTTTGCAGCATGGCAATCATCTTGTACCAGGTCTCGAAAATCTCACGGCCATAGACGCCCTTGATTGTGATGGCCTTGAACACGATGCGCGACCAGTCCACCGGCGATTTGCCGGGTGGTATGCCCAACAGCGCAATGCGCCCGCCCATCACCAGCGCTTCGACCATCTGGTCTAGCGCTGCCTGACTGCCCGACATTTCAAGGCCAACATCAAAGCCTTCCTTCATCCTGAGCCTGGAAATGACATCGTTCAAATCCTCATGCCCAACGCTAACGGTCACCACGTCCACGACCTTTTCCGCCAGCGCCAGCCTGTCCGGATTCAAATCGGTGATGACCACGTGGCGCGCGCCCACATGGCGGGCAACCGCTGCCGACATGATGCCGATTGGTCCGGCCCCGGTAATCAGGACATCTTCACCTACAAGATCAAAGCTGAGCGCGGTGTGAACCGCATTGCCCAAGGGATCGAGTATGGCGCCGATTTCATCGTCAATTTCATCAGGCAATGGCACCACATTGAATGCGGGCAGGCGCAGATAATCGGCAAAGGCGCCCTGCTCGTTCACGCCGATGCCGCGCGTTCCCGGGTCCAGATGAAACTTCCCGGCCCGCGACTGACGCGACGTCTTGCCAATCAGGTGCCCTTCCCCCGAACAGCGCTGGCCAAGGGAGAGACCCTCAACACGCCTTCCCATATCTACGATTTCGCCTGCAAATTCGTGACCTGTTATGAGTGGTACAGGTACCGTATCGGCAGCCCAGTCATCCCAGTTCCAAATATGGATATCGGTTCCACAGATGCCGGTTTTATGGATGCGGATCAGCACATCATCAGGACCAATTTCAGGAATTGGCCGGGTTTCCATCCACAAGCCCTCTTCGGGTTTGGCTTTCACCAGAGCTTTCATTTCGTTGGTCATGACAGCACTCCCGCCGCCTTGCCGGCCTTGGCAAAGGCATCAAGCCCAAAATCCAAATCATCCCGGGTGAGTGCGGCATTCATTTGCGTGCGGATCCGCGCCTGGCCCTTCGGCACCACGGGAAAGAAAAAACCGGCGACATAAACGCCAAACTCAAAGAGTTTTGCCGCCATATCCTGGCTCAAACGCGCATCTCCCAACATGACCGGGACAATTGGGTGCTCGCCGGGTAAAAGCTCAAACCCAAGGTCTGAAAGGCCCTTGCGCCAATAGTTTGAGTTTTCGAAAAGCTGCGCGCGCAAATCATGGCCAGCTTCGACAATGTCCAGCGCGGCAAGCCCTGCCATCACCACAGACGGCGGCAAGGAGTTGGAAAACAGATAGGGCCGGGCGCGTTGGCGCAAAAGATCAATCACCGGCTGCGGGCCGGCAATGTAGCCGCCCACCGCACCGCCAAGCGCCTTCCCAAGAGTGCCGGTAAGAATGTCTACATCAACACCGAAATGGGCCGGTGTTCCTTCTCCCTTCGGGCCCATGAACCCTGTGGCATGGCAATCATCTACCATCACCAGAGCATCATATTTCTCTGCCAACGCTGTGATTTCCGGCAGCTTTGCGAGATAGCCATCCATGGAGAAAACCCCATCCGTGGCAATCATCACAAAGCGGGCGCCATCTGCCTGGGACTGACGCAACTGGGCTTCCAGATCTGCCATATCTGAGTTTGCGTACCGGTAGCGTTTGGCCTTGCACAGCCTGATGCCATCAATAATGGAGGCATGGTTCAGCGCATCTGAAACCACTGCATCTTCAGGACCCAAAAGAGGTTCAAATAGCCCCCCATTGGCATCAAAGCATGCAGCGAACAAAATAGAATCATCCTTGCCGAGAAATGCCGCAAGCCGTTGTTCCAGCATCCGGTGAATGTCTTGCGTGCCACAAATAAACCGGACGGACGCCATGCCGTAGCCATGGGCGTCATAGCTGTCTTTTGCAGCTTTTATGAGGGCTGGATGATCGGCAAGGCCAAGATAGTTATTGGCGCAGAGATTGACGATATTTTTAGCCGTCTGGCCATTTGTGCTAACGTTTATCCGCCCGCCTTGCGGCGATGTGATCGGGCGCTCGCGTTTGTACAAACCGTCCGCTTCAATCTGGGCAAGCGTGCCGCAAACATGATCGATAAACTGGCTGGCCATGACGGGCCTCCTATATATTGGACAATTCTCCTATAAAACAGAAAAATTCAATATACAAGACGCTTCGCCGTTATATTGGAATTCAGGCGTTCTTGACGATTAACAACGCCCTGGCCTTGTCTTTGGCGGCGATAGAATGGTCTTTGTCGGCAGCGTACCGCACCGTATCCCCTGTCGAAACCTCAACCTTCTGGTTGTCGGAGGTCACCGTTAGCTTGCCTTGCAAAGCGGTCAGGTGCTCCACGCAACCCTTCTTGTGCGGTGCGCTGTCCAAGACAGCGCCTTTTTCAAATTGGATGTCGTAAACCTCTGTTTCTCCGACATCTTCCGGCGCGCTTAAAATGCGGATCAGGCATCCGGAGCCCTTTCTTTCAATGAAAGGCACCTGGTCATTGCGCACAAACTCGAAGATTGGCCCATTCGAAGCGCTTTCCTCATCCAGAAGTTCTGAAAAATCTACATTCAGCGCGCGGGTGAGGTTCCACAGGCTGGCGACTGTAGGACTGGATTCGCCACGTTCAATTTGCGACAGCATGGAACGCGACACGCCCGAAAGCTTTGCGAGCGCCTCAAGGCTCAAGCCCTTAGACGCGCGCTCTTCCTTGAGGCGGTTCGCCAACCGCATTGTGATTTCCGGACTGGGCGACATATGTTTGCTTTTTCCAACCGCGTACTGATTCCAGAGACTAAGATACTGTCTCAGAAGTGATTTTGCACGCCCTGGCTACAAATCCGTATACGGCGGGTAAGCCCAGCGTTAAACGGTGCAGACCATGTCCTGCCCGCAGCACAGCGGTGATTTGATTTTGCCGTGGCCGTTCGGGCATTTGGAGATTTGCACCTCTCTGCCATCATCAAGCTTCAACATATCATTGGCCAGCGGCGCATCGCATTTGCCGCATGTCGCGTTAACGCTCATGCCGCACTTTTCACATTCGTAAGTTGCCATTGGTCGCCTTCTCCTCGGTACACTCGATTTCAGTGCGAAGCTTATCGACAATGAGCGTCATATGGC